>LCGZ01000003.1 GCA_001000065.1 candidate division TM6 bacterium GW2011_GWF2_43_87
GGAACCTTGGGTGCAATGGTAGAGTTTGGATCCATTTGCTCTGCTAGGGTTGTAATGATTAGTTCTATAAAAGTTTTAGTGTTTTGCGGTAGAGTTTTTTCTGTGGGAACGAGCGTATTGAGAAGTTTTTTGCATTGTTCTATGTTCCATGTGCAGATTTTACTCAGCGATGATTTGCCTTTATTCATCGTGAGGGTTGCGTCAGCGCCATTTTTAATGAGTAATTCTACGATGTTTAAATTGCCGTTGTCACATGCTTGGGAGAGTGGGGTCTTCCCATCATTATTAGGGGTATTGATTGAGGCTATAGCGCCGCTTTCAAGAAGGAGTTTTGCGAGCTTTAAATTGTTCTTGTAACATGCTAGAGAGAGTGGGGTCGCTTTGTTGTTTTCGGGGGTATTTGGATTAGCACCATTTGCAAGAAGGAGTTTTACGATGTCTAAATTGCTGCTGTCTAAACATGCTACATAGAGTGGGGTCCATCCATTGTTACGAGGGGTATTTGGATTAGCGCCATTTTCAAGAAGGAGCTTTGCAAGCTTTAAATTGCCGTCGTCACATGCTTGAGAGAGAGGAGTCCTTCCATCGTAATAAGGGGCATTTGGATTAGTGCCATTTTCAAGAAGGAGTTTTACGATGGCTAAATTGTTTTTGCAACATGCTATATGGAGTGGAGTCCTTCCATCGTAATAAGTGGCATTTGGATTAGCGCCATTTTCAAGAAGGAGTTTTACAATGGCTAAATTGTCCTTATAACATGCTGCATGGAGTGGGGTCCATCCATCGTAAGCTGGTACATTTACTTCTTTTTTCCCACCATTTTTGAGAAAATTTTCGACCTGTTTGCTGTCGTCATCGTCAATAAAGTAAAGCAGTTTCCCTGCAGAGAGTGAAGGCGCGTACGCGCACAATAGAGCAAGCGCAATGGTGAGTTTTTGTATATATTCCATTGGTTTTATTTCCTAATATGACATTAATAACAACATTTCTTTAAAAATTTATACATTAAATATCGCATTCAATTAATAAATTGTCAATATTTTTCAATTTCAAGAGCTTGTTTGGGCGCAGTTTGTAATTGGCCGACTGATTTTAACTTAGCTTTTTGGGGGGGGGTAGTAATTTTTTTACTTCATCAAATCCAAGCTGTTCAGCTTTTATATGAGGGAGTATGCCGTCTGAGTCAGGTTCAAGGGGGTCAACACCACTTTTAATAAGATATTCTATTGCTTCGGCGAGGTCTTCTTTGTCTTTGCAATAGTTAAGAAAAAAGTGAATGAGATTTTCATTGTTATAACGAATTTCTTGATTTGCTCCATAGGCCAGAAAGTCGAGAAGTATACGAGCGGTTCCTGTTTTGAGAACGCAGTTTTTAAGGGCGACCGAAAAGGGTGATTCGTCAAAAATATTTTTTGCGTTAGGATTTGCCTTTCTTTTGAGAAGAATGCGTACTTCATTAAGACATTTATAATGCAACGCCCAATAAAGCAGCGAACGTTTTCGTTCGTCTTGTGCATCGGGATTTTTACATTGTTGAGCAAACCATTGTGTTACGCTGTTCCAGTTATTGTTGTGGGTATACCAGATAGTAGCAAGTAACGGAGCGCTTTTATCGGTTGCATTGTGGGGAACGGTAATATCTACGTTATAATCAATAAAGAGCTGGGGGATTGTAAAGTCTTTTGTTTTGCTTGCTTTTAAAAGGAAACCGAAAAACGGAGAGACTTTGAATTTTGGATCAAGAATATTTGGGTTGCTTTTGTGCTTGAGTAGTAGTTGTATGGTTTCTTTGTTTTTGGCAGCAAAAAGAGGTGAGATATATCCTTGGTGCGGGGTGTTGGCAAACAGAGGGTTATTGTTTAAACATTTTTCAACCTGCGCGGTGTTGCCTGCTTTCAGGGCACCATAAAACAATTCTGTTGAGTTTGAGGCACTAAATAGTTGGCTGACGAACAAGGCCGCAAGAGAAAACATTTTTTTTAGAGATGATGCCATAAGGGACCTTTTTTTATAGTCTACGGTTGAAAAGATACAAAATATATTATAGTGGAAAAATAAAAAAGGTCTGAACTTTGGCTTTTCTTGTGATACTTTTGTTACGCTTAAGGTATAGAGATAGAGTAGTTGTAGTATAAGAAATAGGAAGGAGATACTCATGAAGTCTTATGTAAAAATAGTAGATATTAACCAAATAAAGCAGCATGAGCAGATTCGTAAAGGGCACTTAAAGGAAATAAAAAGTCAGATAGAGGCAGATGGTTTTATCAATGATCCCATTATTGTCGATGCTAATACTATGATAATTTTAGATGGGCATCATCGGTATAATGCGCTGAAACAGTTGGGGTTGTCCTTTTCTCCGGTGTTTCTTTAGTTGACTACAATGATAAAAAAATAGAAGTATCTGCGTGGCGAGACGGGGAATCGGTAACTAAGCAAGCGGTGGTTCAGGCAGGACAATCTGGGCGCCTTATGAGGCCAAAAACCTCTAAGCATACCATTCCGGATCGGCCTACGGGCTTACGTATCTCGCTAGAAAAACTAAAAAATATGAATGATCCATTCCACAATGAGGGGTTCTAATGAAGTACACTGGTATTTGGAAGTCTGTCGGAAATACGCCTGTAGTTGAACTTGCACAGTATTCAACCTCCGACGTCAAAATTTTGGCAAAATTGGAGGGTAGTAATCCAGGCGGTTCGGTCAAAGACCGAATCGCCCTTTTTATGATCCAAGATGCCCAAAAGCGGGGACTTTTAACAAGCGGGAAAAAGATAATAGAAGCGACTAGCGGCAACACTGGCATCGGTCTAGCTTCTTTAGCCGCTGTCTTTGGCTATCCGTTTATAGCTGTAATGCCTGAAAGCGTTAGTTTAGAGCGTAGAAAGCTTCTTGAGGCTTTTGGCGCTGAACTAGTTTTAACCGATGGGCCCAAAGGCACTAACTACGCTATCGAAGTTGCGCGTAAAATGGTGCACGATGATCCTGATCAATACATCATGCTTGACCAGTTTGAAAATCAAGCAAATGTCCAAGCGCACTACGAAACCACCGGCCCCGAAATTATTCTAGATGTTCCCGAAATTACCCACTTTGTTTCAGCCATGGGGACCGGAGGCACGCTAATGGGGGTTGGACGCCGGCTTAAAGAATTCAATTCTGCCATTCAGATCGTAGGCGTCGAACCAAAGCCTTTCTCTACCATTCAAGGCCTTCGCAACATGACCGCCTACACACCTCCCATCTACGATAAATCCAAACTTGATCGGGTACTTTTCATAGCCGAAGATGAGTGGGCGTTCGATTTAGCTCGTGAAATCCATAAAAAAGAAGGTATATCTGTGGGAATGTCGTCCGGAGCCGCACTCTGGGGCGCCCTAGAACTAGCCAAAAATCTCAAAAAAGGCGTCATCGTCACTGTATTTCCCGATAGAGGTGATAGATACACCAGCACTAAGCTTTTTAAGGGTTAAACAACGTTGAGGCTCTGCCGCAAGGGGCGTGCCCCTTGCGGCAGGCATTGTGGTAGCTAGGGAGTAAGTTTTCTTACCAGAAACAGAGGAACGCTCTGTTTCTGGTTGGGCTTTTGAGTAAAGATTTTTTTGCAAAAAAATCTTTACTCAAAAATCACTAAAACATACCATGTAAAATCTTACCGCCTCACAAATCCAGCAATAAACAGGTATCTCGAGTCCAGGGTGTTACACCCTGGCGGGTGCAGGGCAGAAGCCCGCTCGCTTGCTCTACCTACATCTTTTCGGGGCAGCTGATGCCTAGCAGTTCGAAGCTGAGGGCGAATGTGTTTTGCAATATTTGCACGAGAGCGAGTCGTTTGCGGCTTTGGGGTATGTTGGTTATTTCGATAACGCGGTGTGCGGCGTAGAAGCTATGGAACTGGTTTGCAAGTTCGATTGCATAGTAAGAGAGTAGGTGTACTTGGTAGTTTTGGGTGATGGAGTGTAGCAGCGTCTTGAGTGCAACGATTTTTTTGAGTAGCTGTCGCTCTTCTTCGTCTAGGATGGTTAGATCGTTGATGGTGATGTTGTGTAGTTCGGGGTGTTCTGCTGCTTTTTCGAATATGCTCTTGGTGCGTACGTAGGCGTATTGAATGTAGAATACGGGATTTTCATCTGTTTTTTTGAGTGCAAGCCCTAGGTCAAAATCGAGGTGTGCATCGGCTTTGCGGTTTAGGTAGAAGAAGCGTGCTACGTCAGCGCCTACCGTTTCAATGATTTCTTCGAGAGAGACTATGCGTCCTGCGCGTTTTGACATGCGCAAGGCAACGCCATCTTCCTTTAGGGTGACTAATTGGTAGAGAATTACGTCTAGGTTGTCTGGATTGTGCCCTAGTGCTGCCATGACGCCTTTTAGGCGGCTTACGTAGCTGTGGTGATCTTGTCCGAGGACGAAGATTAGTTTTTCGGCTCCGCGATTAAGTTTGTTGAGCATGTAGGCTACATCGGCGGCTACATAGGTAACTTCACCATTTGAACGCTTTAGTACACGGTCTTTGTCGTCTCCAAACTCGGTTGATCTAAACCAGAGTGCGCCGTCTTGTGTAAAGGCATGACCGCGATCAATGAGGGTGGTGAGGGCTTTTTCAACCGATCCATCATCATGTAGGGTTTTTTCTGAAAACCAGACATCAAAATTAATGTGGTAGTTTTTTAGCGTGGTTTGAATCTGTTTGAGTAAGACATCTTTGGCATAGAGGGCAAAGAAATTATCATCGCCTTTTTCTAGCGCGTTTTGTATATCGGATTTGTTTGAAGTGATTAGTGTTTCTGCCATTTCTACTAGATAAGTACCGGCATAGCCGTCTTCTGGAACTTCAATTCCTGTGATGCCTAGAGCTTGTTGACACCGGGCTTTGAATGAAAGACCTAGGGTTTGAATCTGTTTGCCCGCATCATTGATGTAAAACTCTTTGGTTGTGGGATATCCGAGGAATTTTAAGATGGTGCCTAATACGTCGCCGATAATGCCTCCGCGACCATGTCCAAGGTGTAGCGGACCGGTTGGGTTTGCGCTTACAAATTCAATGGAATAGGCAGGACGTGGGGTGTTGGTGTTTTCTGAAAAGAATGATGCGCCGGCGGTAAATAATGCATGGCTACATTCAGTGAATGCTGCGGGGGTGAGGGCAATGTTTATAAATCCTGGTCCGGCTATAGTTAGCTCAGAAACGGATGGGTGGTGAAATTGGGTGGTAATTTCTTCTGCAATTGTACGGGGGGCTTTGCCTTGAGTCTTTGCAATTACTAAGGCCGCATTGGTTGAAAGATCGCCAAAGCCTCGTTTTTTTGATTCATCATTGATAGTGGTGACGATAGCGGCTTGTTGCTCGTTAGTTAAGGAGTAGGTTGCGCTTAGATGGGTTATTAGGTCGTGTTGGATAGATTCAAACGGATTCATGCGTGGCTCTCTTTAAATAAATGGAGGTGCGTAATATTTTTGTATCTTCTGCTTGCAAAGATATGTCATCTTATTTTACCATTAGAACGCATGTTCGTGCAAAGTTCCTGCCGCAGAGCCATCAAAAGCTTTAAAAGCTATAATGTGCATATCGGTTATTGAGGAGTCTGGAGTACTAAAACAGACCTCAAGCGCTTATTCTCTGCGGCAGGATTATTTTTGACACAAAATGTGATGATTGTTTGTAAAGTGTTAAAAAAGTTGTTACGGTTTATTAAGATAGAAATCTAACATCTTTATGGATAATATGCAACTTTTTGTCCGTTTTTCGAGGTTTTTTATGACCTGTGCAACCTTGCTTTCGGGGGGTGTGGATAGCTCTGTGGCGCTTGCTCGTTTGGTTGAGCAGGGGGTCCCTGTTACCGCCTTCTATTTGAAGATCTGGCTTGAGGATGAGCTCTCGTTTTTGGGAACTTGCCCTTGGGAAGAAGACCTTTTCTATGCACGAGCCGTGTGCCAAAAACTGGGGGTTGACCTTGAAGTGGTTCCTATGCAGCGATTTTACCATGAGCGGGTAGTTTCTTACACCGTTGCGGAGGCGTTGAAGGGGCGCACGCCAAACCCCGATATACTTTGTAATCAGCAGGTTAAATTGGGGGCTTTTTTGGATTACATTGGTGATCGATTTGAAAAAGTTGCAACCGGTCATTATGCAGTTGGCAGAGAGATTAATGGGCGTCATCGTCTTTTCTGTTCGCCAGATCCTGTTAAAGATCAGACCTATTTTTTGGCTTTTTTGAGCCAGGCGCAGCTAGGTCGTGCCCTATTTCCGATTGGCCATTTGACTAAGTCAGAGTTGCGGCAGGAAGCAGAACGATTGGATTTGCCAACCAAGCACCGGCCGGATAGTCAGGGAATATGTTTTTTGGGGAAGTTAAAGTTTCCTGAGTTTCTTCGTGCGCATTTAGGTGAGCGCAAGGGTGATTTGGTTGAGATTGAGACGGGCAAGAAGATGGGTATTCATAATGGATTTTGGTTTTATACGGTTGGCCAACGCCAGGGTATTGGCCTATCGGGTGGTCCTTGGTATGTGGTAAAAAAGGATACGGACCAGAATATAGTCTATATTTCGCGCCAGTACTTTGATGAGACAAAAAAACGGGATGAGTGCATTATAACTGATTGTAATTGGATCGCGGGGATCATACCCCTAGACCGGGAGGTTGAGGTTAAATTGCGTCATGGGCCGGTACGTCATCGGGCAGTGCTTGAAGAGATTGACTCACTAGATGGACGTTTTAAGGTACGTCTTTTAGGTTCGCGAGACCAGGGAATTGCCTTGGGGCAATTTGTGGTGGTTTATGACCATGACGAATGCTTAGGTGGAGGTGTGATTGATGGGGTTTAGTAGGGTTTGAGTGTGGGTAGCAAAAACCTAGTATTATTGGTATCATAACAGTTGTTTGTATAGATAGTTTTCGTGAAAGTTTTTGTTCCTATGCGTCTAACTTTTTCAACCGTCCTGACGCTTTCTCGTATCGCCCTGATTCCTTTTCTTGTACGGGCGTTAATGCAGGAAGCGTGGCGTAATGCTAGTATATTATTTGTCATAGCTATTGTGACGGATGTTTTGGATGGATATTTGGCCCGTCGTTGGAAGCAAGAGACGGCGTTTGGCGCCTGTCTTGATCCTGTTGCAGATAAACTTTTAGTTATATCATGCTATGCCACTCTGGTTTTTTGTCCCATTTCCGACCTGCCTTTGCCAGGCTGGTTTCTGTTTTTAGTGCTGGTTAAAGAGACTATTTTGCTCATAGGGGCTTTTTATTTTGGAATTATGAAGCAGGTAGTTAATATCCGGCCCTCTATGTTTGGAAAAATGGCTATGGTTGTACAGAGTAGTCTGATCGCCTGGTTGTTGTTATGTTCTGCTTTTGAGTGGGCACCTATGAAGACATTCCATGTCTTTTTGGGAGTGGCTATTCTTTTTGTGTTGGGTTCGCTGCTTCAGTATGGGTATCAGACCTTTTGTGCAGCTCGAAAGTTATAAGGAAAACGTTTGTGAAAAGAGTTTTTTTGTGCCTTCTTACGGTAGTGATAGGTGGGGTTTTGTCTGGGAAAGAGGCGAGTAAGGTGGGCGTGAGCGAATCTTTTCTAGCAGATGTTGAGATGCTTTCTGAGCCTGAGGTAGTGGCTGTTCAAAAGGCCCAGGACCAGACGTTGAAAAGTAGCACTACGGTCGCCGAGGCTTCTGCAAAAGGGGCAGCTAAAAAAATTAAGAAAAGTTATTCTCGGTTGCAGCAGGAGGCGGTGGAGGATATAGAACTACTTTTGCATGAAAGCTGCGATCTTATCTGTTCACTAACAGCTGTGCAGAAAAAATATATGGATGAAATGCGTAGGGTTGCGGAGAATGACCCTCGTATGACGCGTGCAGAGCTTGAATCGCTAGTAGCGCGTACACAAAAACTCTCTAAAGAAATAACCTGTTGTTTAGGTAACGTGTAAAACGAAGGATGGATGGCCATGGCTGGATATAATCGTATTATTATTATGGGAAATTTAACACGCGATCCTGAGCTTAAGCAGCTTCAATCAGGACAGCCTGTGTGCCGGTTGGGTATTGCGTCTAATAGGCAGTTTAAGGATCGCCAGACAGGGAATATGGTCTCTGATGTCTGCTTTATTGACGTGGACGTATGGGGTCCTCAAGCTGAGTCGTGCAAACAGTATCTTCAAAAGGGCCGTCCGGTTCTTATTGAAGGTCGTCTTAAGCTGGATTCTTGGAAAGATGCTGAAGGCCAGACGCGCAGCAAGCACTCTATCGTAGCAAATAGTGTCCAATTTTTGTTTGGCTCACAAGATCAAGCGCAGCCTGGCTCAGAGCAAATGGATGAGGACATGTCATCTGCTTCTGCAGCTTCAGCTCCAAAAAAGACAGCGGCTCGCAGCAAGAAGCTTGATGAGCATCCGTTTGAAGATGAGTTGCCTTTCTAAAAGAGAGATAAAATGTGCGACAAAAGGCGCTGTGGGTTTATTGCCCTTGTTGCGGTCTGTTGTTCAATGTTTGAGGGGATAGTTGCTTCATGCACGTCCCCTCTTTTCATGAAATGCTCCGAGGGAGATTTGAAGAGCGTTGAATTGATAGAGAAGGCAACAAAAGAGGAATTGGACGGTGAAGATGAAAAAGGAAGAGGCGCATTTCACTATTTAGTGTTAGTAGGATCCTCTCTTAGGCGTAATTCTGAATTGAAGCTTCGTGTGATGAGAGCTCTGCTTAAAAAGGGCTTTGATATTCATAAAAAGGATAAGGGGAACCAAACTCCTTTGCATATGCTTACGGATTTTGGGCTTGAAAGTTCTGCGGCGGCGCTTTTGGGGGAGTTTTTACGTGAGGTAAAGCCGGAAAGTCTCGAGTGGAAAGACGATAGAACTTATACGCCTCTTTATAACCTGGTTAGATGGCATGGACTCTTGCGGTTCTTTATCCTAAAAGGTGTGTGCGGCGTCTGTTGTTTTTCGGCACTGTGTTCGTTTGATGATATTTTTTCAGATCAGGCTATGTGTCTACATAAGTGGCTTAAGCACCAGAGACATAAGGGTATGGGCGAGGGTTTTAAGCGATTTGAGTTTTCTTTAAATCCATATGAAAGCCTTATGCAGAAGTATTTAATAAGCTTTGACCCTGCAGTTAACGCTGAACGTTTGCATATGACCATGGCGGAGGAGGCGGTGCGGAATAAGCATACGAAGTGCCTGTCTGAAAAAACGCCTCGAGAACTGCATTTTTACTTTTTCCCCTACAAGAATAAGGGAATGGTCTTTTATATGGTTAATAACTTAAAAAGGATTGTTCCGAAGCGTGGCTGTAAGACATTTTTTAAGGATATGCGTATTGGGTTTGCAGTCGATTGAAAAGAAAGTAAGGGGAATAATCGGCTTTTAATTTTTGCTACACATTACGTAATGTAACGCATCTGTCTTTTATTGACAATTAGTATTAGTATTTGTGATACTAAGGGTAGATAAAGAAAGGGGGCGTTATGAAGATAGTTCTATTAAGTGGTGGGGTTGCGCTGGCCTGTTTTTTGGGTGTGTATGGTGTGGCATTAACACCGCTGGAAAAGGTTTGTTCTGATAAATCTGGTCGGGACGAGGTGTGTGAGGTGCGTCTTAAAAACTGTTTCCAGGATGCCCGTCAAGCGCTCATGCGAACCTGGGGTGTTGTTGATGTTATGCGTTCAATTACCATAGCTCCTGCCTATCGTATACGTTTTATTCAATGGGTTGTGGATGATGTTATTACCATGGTGACGAGCGTTTCTGCGTTGGCCTGTTGTTGCGAATGGTGCTCAGGGTGTCATTGTAAAATTGAGGATGATTTTTTGGACCTTTCAGATCGGCTTGGATGTCTAAATGAGGCGTTTGAGGCGGTGTGCGCAGAAAAAAAGTGTGGCGAAGAGAGCATGGTTGGACGTCTTTTAGAGCGAACGAGTCAGCTCTTGCGGCAGGGATGGAATTCGTTTTCTGCAGCGGGAGCGGTGTGACTTTAGAAGGTGGTGCGTATGCTAAGTCCCACCATAGAATTGCCCGTTACGTTGATTCCATTAAGCAGACGGTTGTAAAAGAGTTCAAGGTTTGGAAGACCTGGATGGTGTTCTGTTGCAAGGTCGTAGCCTAGGCTCATGTGAAGCGTATGCATGCTCCAATAATCGCAACAGAGCGGGTGCCAAAAGTAGGGCGCGGGTTTTTGGTGACTATAGGAGTATCCTAGGAGACATGAAAAACCTCGGACGAAATGGTCGGCTTCTAAAAACCAATTGACGTTGTATTGTAGGCTTTTTACAGAGTCGAAAAAGTAGGCAACATCGCCTTCGGCGCCTATGGTTATCCAGTCAAAAAGTCCTATGGCAACAGATCCTTTAAGGGGGACTCCACATCCATTGCGTCCGTGTGCGCTTGGTGGAAATAGAATCCCTGTTTCGATGGAAAGGTCTACAAAGTCTAGTTTTTCAGGCGAAAAAAGATTAAGCGAAATACCGGTGGTCCACGCGGACATACCAAGTTCTTTAAGGCTGCAGCAGCCGTATGCAGGGCAGTCGTGATGGATGTGGTAGAAGGGGAGTGTAACTTCGAAAAATAGAGAGTCTAGCGGATTGTGATATAGGGAGAGTATAAAACCGTGCGTTGAGGTGTCATATAATCGAGAGTCTTTTTCGACGCGGTGTTGCGCATTCGTGGTTCCTGCAACGCGTAGATCGATTGTAGTCAATCGGCCTTTGCATAAATGCGGCTCTCCTGGGAAGAATCGAGCAAAGTAAGGAAGCGTAACGTCGTAGGGGAGAGTTGTAGTATAGAGAAGTATGCAGGTGATTAGAGAGATGTGCCGTACTGCGGCAGAATAGGTTAACATAGCGCCCCTTTTTATTGATTCTTCGTCATTCTATTGTCATACTAAAAAGTAGGACAATCCAAAGAATACTAAAAATAGCTCTATCGAGGAATGGTTATGGATGATATTAATAAAAATGGGGTTCCCTTTAATGGTGAACAGGACAATCGCGCTTCTGAGGTTACTGGCGAGGTAGCCGCTGTTCCATGCCCACAGTGTGCACGTAGTGAAGAACAGCTTTTGTATATGAAAGCGGATTTTGAAAATTATCGCCGCAATGTGTCTAGAGATAGAGCTCTCTGGAGTCAAAACGCACAGTCCGTTCTTATGCTTGATCTATTGCCTATAGTTGATAATTTTGAACGCGCTTTAAAGGACCTAGCTTTGGTTCAGAATGCCAGTGAGCCTGAGAGCGCCCGGCTTAAGGGAATAGAGCTTATTTATCGTGAGCTTATTACCTTTCTTAATCGCAACGGTGTTGCTGAAATGGCATCGTTGGTGCAGTTTGATCCGTCAAAGCAAGAGGCTATAGCAAGAATTGAGATGGCTGGAAAAGAGGCGGGGGCTATTGTGGATGTTGTCCAGAAGGGATATTTGTACAAGGAAAGTGTGTTGCGCCCTGCAAAAGTTGTGGTTGCAAAATAAGGTCATATGCATTAAAGGAGTAGGTTGGTGGTGAAGCAGGTAACTTTCTCTGTGGCAGTTTTTGTGCTAGTACTTTGTGCTGGGTGCTCTAAGCGTCGTTCAGAAGATGAGCCGTTATTTAATGTGTTTGATCTAATAGAAAAGAGCCTAAAAGGTGTTTCGGGGTCTAATCGTGAAATGGCGGTTGCAATTGCGAAAACCGAAGGGGTGGTTAAGGACTATATTGAAGAGGCTCTGAAAACTGATCCTAAGGGGCTTTTTGACGAAGGTGAGTATGGCCTTACGCCTGCGCACCGGTTAGTGATTGATTATCTCTGGTTTAATAGGCGAGAACATTGGGCTCATTCAGGATTTGACTTTGAGAATCCTCCCTTTTTTAATGATGAAGCCGTGAGGCGCGTTGTTTTATGCGCTCTAGAGGTTATGTATACAGAAAAAAAAGTGCGTGCATACAAACACTGGTGGCCTGCTAAAAACTCACTTTTTAATTATCTAGAAACAGCTGGAATAGATAAAACGGCTATGTCGGTTCAAGAGTTTATTGCGGCTACCAATAAAATGAACTATGGAAGTTCTCTTCCTGAAAATGCAGATGAACAGGTGGATGAACTGTAGTTTTTTCTTACAAATTTATTTAGAAAGCGCTGGTAATAGAAAATTTCCTATTACCAGCGCTTTCTAAATTTTTAGCTAGGGCTATGGTATCAAATGTATGATTCCAACTATGAGCTCCATGAAGATGAGCACGGTGATAAGGACATTGAAGATATCTTCTCGGATGGTCTGAGCGCGACTTTCATACAGCGAGCTTATATCGCGTACGATAGTAAGTTTGCGTTCGATAGACACCTTCCAGTTTTCAAGATCAAGAACCGTTGAAAGAGCGGCATAAAGTTCTGAATAGTACGGTTCTCCCGCAAGTTTTATGCTGTTTTCTAGGCGTTCTGTAATAACAGAGATTTCGACTTTCAGCATTCCAAGGTTATCAACGCTGGTTAGGTTTAAGGTTCCCCAAAAAGGCATATATTCCTTGAGCTTTGGGGGCTGATTGCCGCGGTTATAGGCTTGGGTAAGCTGCTTATCTAATATTCGATCGAAATATTGCAATTCTAGATGTTGAATGTTAACAAATTCAAATAAATCGAGAGCCTCTTCAAATTCATCATCGTATAAAAAGGCAGCATCGGTATCGATAACGATTAAATCGCCGCGATAGTAGCCAAATGCTCCTTTTAAAATATCATCTTTTTTGTGTTCGGATAATTGTTCATCTTCAAAACGAAGAATAGAAACAATCATTCCCCCAAACTCTTCAGCTACTTGTTTTCCAGAAAGCTCTTCCATGGTGTCGAGCTGAATGATTAGATAGGATTTGCTGATGTGAAAGAAGGTTGGTTTTTTAACGGCAGCTTCTATGCTTTTGTATATCATTGAAGCGTCGTTAACTCCTTGTTCCCTGTATTCATTATCTATCTGAGCAATATCTTTTCGTAGCTTTTCAAGCGTTGAATTGAAGGGGACTTTGTAGTGAAGCGATACTACACCAAAAGGGTAGAGTTTTACGCTTTCACAAAAGGATGTTGCATGGGGATGAGGGAGCTCAACCAACAACGGCTTGTGATAGTTTTTAAAATATTTAGACGGTATGAGAGGACGTCTCATAAGCGTCTGTTTTTGCTTTATAAGCTCCAAATCTATATCTTCTCCAATGTCAAAAGCATGGAAGATGTGGATATGACCGGAAAATGTGCGTGACATGATTAGCTTTCTTTTTTCAAAATAGCAAGGAAGGCTTCTTGAGGAACCTCAACAGAACCAACCTGCTTCATTCGTTTTTTACCTTCTTTTTGTTTTTCAAGTAATTTGCGTTTACGAGTTATGTCTCCACCTGAACAGTGGGCAATGACATCCTTCCGAAGTGCAGAAACGGTTTCGCGTGCAATTATTTTTGCTCCAACTGCCGCCTGAATAACCACTTCATACAATTGACGTGGAATCGTCTTTCTAAGTTTTTGGGTGATGTCGCGGCCGATGTAATAGGAGTTATCTTCATGGATAATCATTGAGAGGGCATCGACTGGTTTGCCGCTTAATAAAATATCCATTCTAACAAGGTCGGCAACTTCATACCCTGCTCGTTCGTAGTCTAAACTTGCATACCCAGATGAAAGCGATTTGAGCTGGTCATAGAAGTCCGAGGCTATTTCGTTTAGAGGTAATTTATAAACCAAAATGATTCGGTCTTCGCTTAGGTAGGAGAAATTTTTCTGTATTCCACGCCGCTCTTGGCACAATTTTAAGATCGAGCCAATATATTCTTTAGGAAGTATGATCGTTGCGTCTATTATAGGCTCACGAATCTCTTTAATGAGGGTACACTCAGGAAATTCAGAGGGATTGCCGATTTTTTTAATCGTTCCATCGGTCATGACTACTTCATAAAGCACACTGGGTGCTGTGGCGATTACAGAGAGCCCATATTCTTGTTCAAGTCGTTGCTTGAAGACATCCATATGTAACAGCCCTAAAAATCCACACTGGAATCCCATTCCAAGGGCTGAAGAGCTGGTTTTTTCTACCGAAACACTAGCGTCATTTAACGTAAGCTTTTCTATAGCATCTCTCATATTTTCAAAGTCGGAGCTGTCAATGGGATAAATTCCTGCAAAAACCATAGGCTGGGCAGGTTTAAAGCCTGGGAATGCGGTTACTGCATGCCGTGCATGGTGGATGGTATCCCCTACACGAGCTTCTCGTACAGATTTCATCCCTGCAATTAAGTATCCCACCTGTCCTGCGTAAAGCGTTTTTACGGGTACGCGGTCAGGAAAGCGTAAGCCTACTTCAAGCACATCATATTTTCGACCCGTTTGAGACAACATGATCTGATCGCCCGTCGAGATGGATCCATCTTTAATGGCAATCAGTACAATGACGCCTTGGTATTCATCGTACCACGAGTCAAAAAGGAGGGCTTTTAGGTGTTCGCTATCTGATTGTGCAGGCGCGGGAATTCGTTCAACTACCGCCCGCAAGATATCGGGAACCCCTAATCCTGTTTTGGCCGATGCGTGCAGCACGTCTGGGGTGTCAAAATCGAATAAGGTTTTAAGTTCTTTTTCGGTGGCTTCAGTATGAGCAGTTTGTACGTCGATCTTGTTAATGACCGGTACAATAGCTAAATTTTGATTAAATGCTAGGTAGAAGTTGGCTACGGTTTGAGCCTGAGCCCCTTGCGTAGCATCAACTAGGAGTAGAACCCCTTGGCAGGCGTATAATGAGCGCGAAACTTCATAACTAAAGTCCACGTGCCCTGGAGTATCAATGAGATTAAGTAAATACATGGTGTCATTGTACTTATAGAACATCGAGGCTGTCTGAGCTTTGACGGTAATGCCTCGTTCTCGCTCTACCTGTAGCTGGTCTAAAAATTGTTCGTTTTTAACCCGATTTGAGATGGTGCCGGTTACTTCAAGTAGTCTATCGCAGAGGGTAGATTTGCCATGATCAACGTGGGCAATAACGGAGAAATTACGCACACGATCTGGCGTAAAGTCTTTTAAATTAATATCTTTTATGTCCATGAACTATTTTCAAAATGTATTGAGAGAAACTTCTTAATTATTAATATATCAGAAAACTTAAGAAACGGGAATCGGCTTTTAGGGTTGGGTCGATTTTGACATTTCTTAGGGAGTGATGTATTCTGGTTGAAGCAATTATCTTTTTTTATTGTGGAGGTTCTTAAGAGATGAAGAATAAACTTTTTCAAAATGTTGTATTTTTATCTGTGTTGTGTGCAGGTGCGGTTTTTACTGCCAATGCTTCTGGTTTATCACAGTCATCTGTTTCATATATTTCTCCCGTTAGTCTAGTTGCAGATTCTGGCGCAATGAATGGTGCTGAAGTCGTAAAGAATTATTCGTGGCGCTCCTCTCTTTTACAGAGGGTTCGGGCTAGCTTTGTGGGAAGACATCCTTTTGTAGTGGGTGGACTTTCATTGGGAGCTGTTTTTGTGGGAGGATACTTTTTGTATCCTATTGTCAAACAGTGGTGGGAGAAGTGCAAGGCGTTGCCTAGTAATTTTGTTTTTAGGAATACCGCGCGCGGAACGAATAGTACATTGGTTTACACTGCGCAGGTGAATAAAATAAAAGTGACTAGCGCATGGTTTTGTCAACAGCAGCGAGCGCATGAAGATTTTACAAAGTCTTTTCAGAGTACAACAAACGATCTCCAATTTTTTGGTGTTTTTGATGGTCATGGCTGCCAAGATGGAAATCACCTTGATCAACAAACCCACTGTGGGGCGCACGTGCCTCAGGCGGTTGCTAATAGTTTGATTAAAGAACTTGATGCGGCATGTGCCGCTCTGCGCGCTGATGCAACGGATGATGACGTTAAAAACTTGGTTGGCAAGGTCTTTGTGCAGGTAAACAATGGGGCTATAACAGATCTTAGAGACAAAGGTTTTACAGGAGGCTCAACGGCTGTAGTTGCGCTTGTGCTTTCTGATAGGGTTGTGATTGCCAATACAGGCGATTCTCGTGCATTGGTTGCACTTAAAAATGGGACAATATGGATCTCTGAAGAGCATAAGCCTGTGGGTACTGAGGCGGAGCGCATTAATAACGCGGGTGGATCTGTTATTTGTGGACGTATTGGTGGGACGCTTGCATTGTCACGGGCCTTTGGGGATTTTGAGTGTACCGGGGTTATTGCGAATCCTGATGTAACTATCTTTGATCCAGCAGCCGTTTCATTTGTGTTGCTCGGTTGTGATGGACTGTGGGATACGATTGCAGATCCTAAATTATATGCGGATACTATTGACCAACGGTTGAAAAATGGGGAGCCTGCTGCAGATCTCTGCAAAGATCTGGTTGTGAAAGCTCTTAAAGCACCTATGGTGCTTCATACGGGGTTTCATAATACCGACGATACAACGGCGCATTTAATAGTTTTGCCCTAGTTTTTTTGGGGTAAGAATTTACTTATTGAATGTACTCCTTGTAAAATTTTAGAAAAATGAAATGCTCGGTCATGCAAAATACCGTTGTATGACCGAGCATTTTGATAGAGTAAAAGCTGCTGTTTTTGACTTGGGCATTTTCACAAAAGTGTGTATACTATTTGTATCTAAAAAGTATACATGCATTAACAAATCTGGTTTTCTAAAAGGGCCCCTCCATGCAGGAACGTATAAAGCCGGTGTTGATTGAAGAAGAGTTGCAGTCGTCGTTTATCGACTATGCTATGTCGGTTGTGGTGAGCCGCGCGATACCGGACGTGCGTGACGGGCTCAAGCCTGTGCATCGGCGAGTGCTTTACACTATGCACCAGCTCGGATTCTTCTACAACAAGCCGTATCACAAGTCAGTCCGTGTGGTTGGTGATGTGCTTGGAAAATACCATCCGCATGGTGATTCAGCCGTTTATAACACCATGGTTGGCATGGTGCAAGATTTTTCCAAGCGATATCCATTGCTTGATGGGCAAGGTAACTGGGGATCGGTTGACGGAGATAGCGCTGCTGCTATGCGTTATACCGAAGTCCGGATGCAGAAAATAGCCCAAGAGCTTTTATATGATATTGATAAAAAGACTGTAACGTTTGTACCCAACTTTGATGACTCAACTGTTGAGCCTGTGGTATTGCCAAGTCGCTTGCCGCAGTTGTTGATCAATGGTACCTCTGGGATTGCGGTTGGTATGGCAACGGCTATACCGCCTCATAATCTGGGAGAGGTTATTGACGGATGTCTTAAAGTATTGGATGATCCATCACTTTCTGAAGAAGAGCTTTTTAAAACTATTCCCGCTCCCGATTTTCCTACGGGTGGTATTATCTGCGGTCGTTCTGGTGTTGTTCAGGCCTATCGCACGGGTCGTGGTAATGTGATATTACGTGGGGTAATAGATGCAGAAGAGACCAAAAAAGGTACAGCGCTTGTTATTACCGAACTTCCTTATCAGGTTGTAAAGGCAGATCTTATTATTAAGATTGCTGAACTGGTCAAAGATAAGGTCATTGAGGGTATTTCTAATATTCGTGATGAATCGGATCGTAATGGAATGCGCTTAGTTATTGAATTGCGGCGGGGTGAGATTCCAGGTGTGGTTATTAACCAACTTTTTACCTACACCTCACTTCAGTCGTCTGTAAGCATATTAATGCTGGCTTTGCTTGATAATCGTCCCCTTATTTTTACACTTCGGCGGCTTTTGGATGAGTTTCTTGAGCATCGGCGCACGGTAATTTATCGGCGTACGCAGTATGACCTTGATCGAGCGCGTGAGCGTGAGCATATTTTTGAGGGCTTTATTATAGCGCTTAACAATATTGATGATGTCGTGCAGCTTATTAAGACATCGCAGGATGCAGATGAGGCGTTGAACCGGTTGCATGCAAAATATAGCCTCTCTTTTGCTCAGGGTAAGGCTATTTTAGAGTTAAGACTTCAGCGTTTGACCGGTCTTGAGCGGGATAAGATATTTGCTGATATAGCCAAATTAAAAGAACAGATATTGTTCTTGAGGGGCATTTTGGAAGATCCTGAGAAGCTGCGTGTGGAGATTCGCAAAGAGTTAGTTGAGTGCAGAGAACTTTATGCAGATAAGCGACGCACTCGTATTGAAGGTTCTGTTGAAGGATTTACTGAGGCGGACCTTATACCCGATGATAGTGTTGTGGTAACGTTAACTCGTAAGGGATATGTAAAGCGTGTGCCGCTTGATATGTACGGAGTGCAGCATCGTGGGGGCAGGGGTAAGCAGGGTATGGCGGTATTGGATGAAGCAGATGATGTGGTGCAGGATCTTTTTGCAGCACGTAATCATGATGAGCTTCTATTCTTTACTAATTTAGGGCGTATTTACACTAAGAGTGTTTACGAAATTCCTGAAGGATCGCGTATAGCCAAAGGGCGTGCGATTATAAATATTCTGCCTTTGCAGCCTGGCGAATCGGTAGTCAAGCTCCTCTGTATGCGTGATTTTGAGGATAATTTTTTGGTAATGATCTCGCGTGAAGGCGTTGTAAAACGTACTAAGGCTTCTGAATTTGCCTCAGTGCGTAGTACAGGTATTAGAGCTCTTTCGCTACGAGAAGGTGATGAGCTTGCGTTTTGTGCGCTAAGTTCTGGAGAAGGGTCTATTGTTATTGCATCCGCAAAGGGCCAGGGAATAAGGTTCAATGAGTCTGAGGTGCGGTGCATGGGCCGTCAAGCTGCTGGTGTGCGTGGAATTCGTTTACGTGCTGGCGATTTTGTGGTCGGGATGGAAGTTGTGACTGGAGAAGATCGAGATCTTCTGTTTGCTACGGAGCGTGGATATGGTAAGCGCGTCTTGGTACGTGATTTCCGCGTTGCGCACCGTGGTGGCATGGGGGTTCGTACTATTCCAGCTACAGAGCGAAACGGTTCTGTGATAGGGCTTGCTATAGTGGATGATCGATCAAGTCTTCTGCTTATAGATGCGGTTGGCAAGATTATCCGGTTGCTGCCAAAAGAAATTCGAACCATGGGTCGTCAGGCTGCGGGTGTAAGACTTATTCGGTTGTCGCCTGATCAAAGGCTTGTAGGAATGGCGGTTATGGATGGAGTGGATGATGAAGAAACTCCTACGGAAAGTTTAACCCCAGACCGCGATAACGTTACTCCGGCGTCCTAAAGAGATTCTTGAAAGGTTTTTACGGTGCGTAGGACTCTGCTTCATTTATCATTGATTCCTGGAGTGGGTCCTGCCACTGTGCAAAGGCTTTGTAATGTGGTGGGTGCGAAGAGTCTTCCTGAGATTTACTTCTGGGGTTCTGGCGATTTTTGTAGCCGTGCGGGGTTTTCACTGGATTTATCGCGGGAACTTTCGGCAGGGTTGGCTCAGTCCCTTCTTTTGGAGCGTGAGCTTGAGCTTATAAAAAGTCAGTCTGTGTCATGGTCTACTTTGTGTGATGATGATTATCCGGCCCTTTTAAAACAGATTCAGTATCCGCCTATAGTGCTTTACTGGTGGGGTCAACCTTTAACGGCTTTTGATTTTTCGGTTGCATTGGTGGGTTCTCGGAAAGCTAATGCATATGGTCGCCAAGCTATTGAGCGACTGGTGCCGGATTTTGTTGCGGAGGGATGGGGCATTGTAAGTGGTGGCGCTTTGGGCGCTGACACTATGGCCCATGAGATTACATTGGATGTAGCGGGTCGTACGTGTGCTATTATTGGCTCCGGTCTCTTGACTCCTTATCCAGCCTCTAATAGGCGTCTATTTATGCGTATTCGGGAGCAAGGGGGCTCGGTAGTGAGTCCTTTTCCTTTGGCTATGCAGGCGTTGCCGGGAAATTTCCCGGCTCGGAATCGCATTATTGCGGGTATGAGCCGGGCGACGGTGGTGATTCAGGCTGCAGAGAAGAGTGGGGCATTGATAACGGCTTATTTTGCGCTTGAGCAGGGGCGTGAGGTGGGTGCGGTTCCAGGTCCTATAACGGATCCGTTGAGTTTTGGGTGTCATACGCTTTTACGTGACGGGGCTGTTTTGGTCTCCCGAGCGTCTGATATTTTTCAGGCGTGTGGTTTTGGGCAGGATATGCAGGGAGCGGCATCTTCTCGTGGCAGTGGGTCAGATACGATTATGCAGACGGCTATTTTGGATCCTGTTGTGGAGATTTGCCGTGAACCGCAAAGTTTTGATGAGATCTTGGAGCGCCTTGATTATACACCACTTGAACTTCAAAAAAGGCTTGTAGAGCTGCAACTTGGTGGAGTTTTAGAATTAGATTTTATGGGACGATGGGTTCGTCGTCTTTAAGGGGGCTTGCTCCGAGCTTCTTTTCCTGTAGACTAGAAGATATGAGAGAATAACGTATTTTATTTGTGATTTTTTGTGCTTTTGAGGGATATTTATGCCAGTTCCAAAAAGAAAATTGTCTCGTTCCCGCCGCGATATGCGCAGTGCTAACAAGGGAATAGACCCGCAACCAGCAAACCTTTGTTTTGAAGGCTCGTGCAATGGTACACCAAAACTTCCTCATCAGGTTTGTTCTGTATGTGGATTTTATGGGGGTAAAAAGGTTCTTGTGACTAAGACAGACCGCGCGTTAAAACGCAGTGAAGTACGAGCAGAAGCAGCGAGCCGTGTTAAGCACGCTCATCCAGAGAGTGAAAGCCCAGATAAGGAAGCGTAAAACCTAGAACGGAGTAGTACATGGTATTTTCAGAATGGTATAACCAAAATATTAGGCATAACCGTCAAACGCGGTACATGCTTATTGGTGTAGCAATAGTTGCTTTCTTGGCTCTAGACATTGTGGGGTACCGTTGGTACACACGACGGCGTGATGAACATGCGCAATTAGCGCTTTCACGCTGTGTTGAACTAGTAGGCCGTGCGGTTCGTGAAGATGTACCGCATCTGTGGGAACAGGCTGGACGCGACCTGTCTGAGGAATACAACCGTTATTCTGGATCCTCTATGGCTCCCTACTTTCTATTTTTCAGTGCGGATGTAGCATTGCATGATGGGAAGATGGATCGGGCTATTGAGTATATGGAAAAAGGTCTAAAGCAGCTTTCGAAGAAAAATGCGCTGTACAGTTCATATGGTGTCAAGTTGGCGTTGATGAAAATGGATGCGCAGGATGAAAAGGTGCGTGCTCAGGGTAAGTCCGAGTTGCATGCAATTGCAAGTGATCCTAAAAATCTTGAGTACGAGCGTGCTCTTTATTATGAAGGACTTGCATTGTTTGATTCTGGGGATCGTGCGGCTGCTGAAGCTGCGTGGAAAGGTCTCTTGAGTCGTGCGGATAAAGGGTCTTCATGGGCAGAGATGGCACAGGCTAAGCTTGAGTATCTTGCATAAATTGATTAAAGGATGGTGCAAGTGAGTGGTCAAAACGTGCGGCCTATTAGGGTTCGCTTTGCTCCGTCTCCTACGGGGTTTCTCCATATTGGTGGTCTGCGTGTTGCGCTTTTTAATTGGCTCTTTGCGCGTCAGCAGGGTGGTGTCTACCTTCTTCGTATAGAAGATACTGATCTAGAGCGCTCAAAGCGAGAGTATGTTGACTCGATTCTTGAGGCGTTTGCGTGGGTTGATATTATTAGTGAGGAGCCTGTGGCGTATCAGACGCAACGGTTTGTCCTTTATAAAACCTATATTGATCGTCTTCTTGATAGTGGCAAGGTCTACTGGTCTGACCCGGTCGATGAGGAAAATGGACAGAGCGTAATTCGGTTTCGGTTGCCTAAGGAGCGGAGACAGATAAGTTTTAACGATCTTATTCACGGGCCTATCACTTTTGATACGGATCAGTTGGGTGGTGATTTTGTGGTGGCGCGTTCCGATGGAACACCGCTCTATAATTTTGTTGCCGTGGTCGATGATACTGAAATGCGGATTTCTCATGTTATTCGTGGTGAAGATCATATACCCAACACGCCTAAACAAATCTTATTGTATGAGGCGTTGGGTGCAGCGGTTCCTGAGTTTGCTCATTTACCCTTGATTTTAGGGCCTTCGGGCGAAAAGCTTTCTAAGCGTGATGCGGCTACCTCTGTGGTGGAGTATCGTGCGGCGGGGTTCTTGCCTGATGCACTATGCAATTATCTGGTTAGACTTGGATGGGCGCATGGAGATCAGGAGATTTTTACGCGCGATGAGATGAAAAAATTCTTTTCATTGGACAATGTTAATAAATCTGGGGCCATCTTTGATATGGCGAAGTTGCGGTGGATGAATGGGGTTTATATTCGCCAGCGGTCCGCTGAGTCGCTTGCAAATTCTATTCATGAGCAGGTAGATCCTGATTTTTTGAAAAAATGTTCATCAGCTCCATACGTATGGAGCGCGGCGCAGGTTTCTCATGCATTGGAGCTTTATAAAGAACGTGTTGCAACACTAGTTGAATTACGTGATTTAGTCATAGCTTTGCATACACTCCCTTCGCTTTTACCTCCTCCGGGAGAGGTTTTGTGGAATGCGAAGAGCGGGGCGTTGCTTGGTAACTTTGTGGAGCATCTTGGTCGCCTAGAAGAGTTAACGGTAGGTACGGTTGAGCGGGTTTTAAAATCTGTCTGCATCGAGCATGAGATTCCATTGCCTGTGCTTGCAAAGCCATTGCGTTATGCGTTGACAGGGCAGGTTAATAGTCCTTCTGTATATGCATTGGTTGTTCTGCTTGGGTATGATGAGGTGGTCCGTCGAATCAATCATTTAAGGAGTATTGTAGAATGACGCACGCACAAGATACAGCTGAAAAGCTTCGAAAAATTGTTGCAGGCCAGCTTTCTATAGTAGTGGATACGATAAAAGATGAGTCGACGTTTGACGAGCTTGGAGCGGATTCATTGGACCGTGTTGAAATTATCATGAAGATTGAAGAGGCTTTTGACGTTGAGCTTGATGATGATAAGGCCGAAAAAATTTTAAATTTTGGTGAGTTAAGACAGTACGTTGAGACCTTGCGTCAGTAGGGTGCATTGTTAGGCGTTATGTTGCCAAAATTAGATTAGAGTGGTGCCACTTGCGTGCGTTAAGCATAGGTGGCACCTAATTTGTTTTAAGAGGTCTTGTGCTAGAGCTCCTTTTGGTTGAACCGTTTTCCTGATTCTGGTGAGATTCCCTGTTTAACTTTCGTTAACATAAAGCAGGCGCACTTTTTGATTCCTAGTCGTTTGCACATCTGGTCAACGGCTTTTATATTATTTGCGGAGTCATCTACGAAAATAACTAGGTGGGGTCTATATTTTAGTTGTCGTAGAAAGTGTTCAAAAACCATGCCTTTATCGTTTCCGCTTGCGAATATTATTCCAGGAATATAATAGGCATCTTTTGGTAGTCCGCCCAGTTTGTAGCAGAGTTCCCATCGCTCGATTGCGCCATTTGTGTGGCCTTTTGGGGTGAGATCTATTTTGATGTCATGTAATTGCCGCAGAGAGATGTTTACAAAGTCTAGGTTGCGCGCAGTTAATGCAATTACATGAACGTTTTTGTGTTGAAGAGCATCGATTAGGGGCTTAACGTCTACATCGACAGGAGTGACTTTTGTGGTTCTGTGTGCTTGTAGGTGTTCGGGCATAATTCGGGCTACGGCTTGGTCGGAGGTGAGCCCTTGAGCTGTATATTCCTTTATTTTTTCGCTAAACCACTCGTCGGTAGCTTTGGGATTTCCTGCTTTTAGGGTGGTGTTATCTAGGTCAACTGCAACGATGGCGCAGGGGCCTGGTTCTTTTTGTAGTTCCTCTTTGATGAGTGGGACTAAGGCTTCAATCTCTGTTGTTTCATAGATAGTTGAGTTCAAGGATGCTGTTGGTAGTAGGATGGATAGAGTTAGAAAAAGAAGATTTTTCATAATTTGGCTCCTTTATAAAGGCGTATAGTAGGTTAATAAGGCATGTATTAAGGTTGATAGTACCAGTGGGGATGGTACTTCTAGGGAAGGTTAGAAAATTGGTGAGAGGGATGTCAAGGGATGGGTTTTTTGTGGTTTAATAGCAGTTATGCGAGAAGAGTTTGCATTTTAGAACAATCGTCTTTATAATAAAAACGTGGGTTGGTGAGTGTAGCTCAGTTGGCAGAGCATCGGATTGTGGTTCCGAGGGTCGTGGGTTCGACCCCCACCACTCACCCCATGAAAGTCATCAGGTGTCCAAAAAGATTTTAAAATGCTTGATTTGGATAAAAACCTTGAGTAGACTAGAGTCAGAAGTTGAAATTATGAGTCGGGGCGTGGCGCAATTTGGTAGCGCACTCGCTTTGGGAGCGAGGGGTTGCCAGTTCGAGTCTGGCCGCCCCGACCATTTTTTTTAGAGGACTTGCGATAAGCGAGTCTTTTTTTTTATCGTCTATTCTTTTAATTTTTTCTACACTATGGATAAAGCATTACAAAATTTTCTACATTACATGATGCAGTAATATTTTTGAAAGAAGCAGTTTTTATGCAAGTGGTTGGTACGACCTTGAAAATGTGGGCGGGGAAGACGTGAGGAAGGGATTGCTTTTTGATTTTGATCGACGCCTGCTGCATTATGCAGACTGGGGGAATTTTATACTGGTTGTGCTACTGTCGGTTACGGGACTTTTTTTTGTATACAGTGCGACGTACTCGGCGGGTGCGTGGCCATCAAGTTTTTTTCTAAAGCAGCTTTTTGGGGTGTTGTCTGGTATAGCGCTCTATGGTGCAATTTTTTTTATGAATGGTCGTGTGCTCCAGCGATGGGGCGCGGCAGCATATTATCTGACTCTTCTACTGTTAGTTTTTACCCTGGTTAAGGGAAGTGTTGGTGGGTGGGGTGGCCAGCGTTGGATCAATTTGGGATTTACTAAATTTCAGCCATCGGAAGTTGCAAAGTTATTTTTCCCCGCATTCTTTGTTTCTACGTTAGATCCAGAGGGTGTTCGAACGCATGCGTCTAGGTTTTTTATTATCATTGTAGTGCTGTTAGTTAGTGCGATTTTGGTTCTTAAGCAGCCTGACCTTGGAACTGCAGTTATTATACTGTCTTCGGGAGCCATTTTGTTGTGGCTTGCACGAATTGGCAAGACATTTTTCATCTGTGCGTTTGTTCTTGCAGGTATTTGTGCTCCCTTGGCCTGGAGCCACTTGAAGCCTTTTCAAAAACAACGTGTGATTGTCTATCTGGGTGGCGGGTCGAGTCGTCGAGAGCGGTATCAGATCGAACAGTCTCAGATAGCGATAGGGTCGGGTGGTTTGTGGGGGAAGGGGTATCTTAAGGGAACTCAAAATCAGTTAAGTTTTTTGCCGGCAAATAGAACGGACTTCATTTTTTCGGTGATTTGTGAGGAGCTTGGTTTTGTGGGGGCCTCTACCGTGATTCTTCTCTTTTTACTTCTTTTTATGTCTGCGTTATGGCGTATTAGTCAACTTTCTTCGATTTCGTCTCAGTTATTGGCGGTGGGATTGATTGCACCTTCGATTATTTCTATGATAATAAACATAAGTATGGTGATTGGGCTGTTGCCGGCAGTGGGCATACCTCTACCATTTATTACCTATGGAATTTCACACTTATGGATAGGATTTGCGAGCATGGGGTGGTACAATAATGTGGTTGCTCGCGCATCGATTACCTCTATTACTTCTACTACATCGACTACTTCTACTACTTAAATTTAGTGAGAATGGTCTGTTTGCAGTAGGTGCATAAGGGTTTTGAGGTGGGCCCGTTGATTCAAGAAAGGGAAGATGCAATGGATCCAGAATTTTTAAAAACTATTACCTTTGTCGAGACGGCTGAGACTTCTGAATCAGATTTTCACCCTAAAACGTTTGATGAGTATTGTGGGCAGAAAGAGTTAAAAACTAAGCTTAAACTCTATACCGATGCATCTCGTATGCGAAATGAGCCGCTGGACCATTTGCTTTTGTTTGGTCCTCCAGGACTTGGGAAAACAACACTTGCGCAGATTATGGCGCAGGTTATGGATGTGGGAATTAAAATCTGCAGCGGTCCTACTCTGGAGCGAGCGGGTGACGTGGTGGCAATTCTTTCAAGCCTGGAATCTAAAGATATTCTTTTTATAGATGAAATTCACCGGATTCCTTCTACGGTTGAAGAGATGCTCTACAATGCAATGGAGCACTATCGCGTGGATGTGATTATTGGACAGGGTGCAGGCGCCAAATCTGTTAATTTGCCTATAAATCCTTTTACTTTGGTGGGAGCTACTACTAAGGCAGGCATGATTTCAGCGCCGTTGCGTAGTCGTTTTGGGATTACGGAGCGGCTTGATTTTTATCTAGAAGATGAGCTTTGTGAGATTATTGAGCAAAATGCACGGTTTTTACAGGTGGTACTTGAAAAAGGTGCGGCGATGCTTATTGCTCGTTGTGCTCGAGGGACTCCTCGTATAGCAAAAAAATTATTCCGACGCATACGTGATTTTGCCCAGGTAAATAACAATAATCAAGCAACTATTGAGCTTGTTCAGCAGGCCTTGGATTTCTTAGGAATTGATGAGGAAGGTCTTAATGCAGTCGACCGAAAGATTATAGAAACTATAGCGATAACGTTTAATGGTGGTCCTGTAGGACTAGAAACTATCGCTTCTATGATTGGTGAGGATAGCGAAACTATTGAAGATGTGTACGAGCCTTTTTTAATGCGAAAAGGTTATCTAGAAAAGACTCCTCGGGGTCGACAAATTCCGCGTGCCATGCTTCCGCGCTTTTTAAAGAGCGCAGGAGGGCAAAAAACACTCTTTTCTTGAAAAAATAATTTAAAAAATATTGTTGTATTTACAATCTTTTTTAAATTTTATTGAAAAATGTATAATTAATTTGTTAGACTGAAGAGTAGTAAGGTAGGCAAGTGATATGCCCGACGTTGGAGGGTCTTTGCCTTCTGCCTTTGTGGTACTGGTTTTTGTTACACAAAATAGGAGGATGTAGTATGAATGTTCGTAATATATTTTTTTCGATTGCTCTTTTAGTGGGAGCGATTTCTGTTGGGGGGCTTTATGCCGCCGCTGCAGCTCCGGCTGCAAGTAATCCTATGGGGGACAAGCCTATGGGGGATAGTTATTGGGAACCTATGGGTACTGCTGTTGGTCCTATGGGCGCTGCTGCCGCTGCGGGCCCAGGCGTTGTTCCAGGTGCTCCTTTTGTGCGTAGGATGCATGGACATGGAGGTCGTGGACGTGGTGGGCCTGGAGGTCATAGACGGTATTGGGGATGGAGACATGGTGGGCCAGGTATGCGTGGACCCGGTATGCCGGGCGTAGTTCCTCCTGGAGTTCCGGGAGCGCGTGTTAAATTTGAGTGGACGCCCGCGCGAAAGTATTTCCATCTGATTAACGCGATTAACCTGTTTGGAAACGACTCGGTTGCGGTTCAGAAAGCCTTAGGCCTTTACAACAACATGCCTGCTCCTGATAAGTTGGCTTTTGATAATGCCATTAAGGGTGCGTTAGGCGGCGATAAGGCAGCCTTGATTGAGGCTATGAAGACCTTGAGAGATAAGATACTGCGCCCTGTTTTTGACGAACTTAATATGTAAAGGGGGTTAAGCCGCCTTTGTAGAAAGGTGCGTGTGCCCGAAATTGTGAGTTGTAGCTCCTGTGCCAAAGGCGTGGGGGCTACTTCTATTTTCCTTTGTCAAAATTTTAGAGGGGGCTGTGTGCCCCTCTTTTTTTGGCTTAAAAATAGACGTCGACAAGGCGATAAAGATCGTCTATGATTGGTTTTGAACATAGATTTTCTTTCTTGGTGAGGAACCCATGTCTGGTCATTCAAAGTGGAAAACGATAAAACATAAGAAGGCTGCGGCCGATGCTCAGCGTTCAAAACTGTTTACTAAGATTATAAAAGAGATAACCGTGGCTGCTCGTACGGGTGGCGGAGATCCGGTACACAATGCTACATTGCGTTCTTTAATTGAGAAGGCAAAAGAGGCTAATATGCCTATGGACAACGCAGTCCGTGCTATAAAAAAAGGTACGGGTGAGTTGCCAGGCGTTCAGTATGAAAATCATACCTATGAAGGGTACGGGCCTGCTGGAGTTGCCATTATTGTTGAAGTGCTTACGGATAACCGAAATCGTGCAATCTCTGAAGTTCGGAGTCTTTTTACAAGAAAAGGTGCATCGCTTGCAGAGAATGGAGCGGTTAGCTGGATGTTTGAGCGTCTAGGAGTTGTTCGGGGTTCCAGTGCGACCTTAACTGAAGATCAACTGGTTGAGGCGTTACTTGATTTTGATATCAAAAATATTTCGCTAGATGACGATATGTGGATTATCACTTGCGATCCCCACGCGTTGCCTAAGGTCAAAGAGGCTCTTAAAGCATTGGACTTTAAGATTGAAGAAGCCGAGGCTGAGCTTGTCTCTAAGACGACGGTTGAGGTTTCTCCTAATCAAGAGCAGCAGGTATTTGACTTTCTTTCGGCGCTTGAAGAGCTTGATGATGTTCAGAACGTCTATTCAAACATAGGGTAGTTTTTATGTTACAGAGCATGACGGGTTTTGCATCTCGTACTTTTGAGTTTGTTACACCGACGGGGGCTGTTTCGGTAGCCGTACACCTTAAATCTCTTAATGGAAGATTTTTTGAGGCTTCGTGCAAGCTTCCTTATGCTCTGTCTCATTTAGAGACTCTGTTATTAAAAAAGTTGAAAGAGGGATTGGTCCGCGGGACGGTGCAATGCTCAGTATTTGTAAGTTCTCCGCTTACTCAGGGCAGTCGGCCCGTTGCTTCACCCTCTATTGTTGAAGGATATTTGAAGGCGGCTCGTGCGATTACCGAGCAGTTTGGAGAGTCTTTTAATCTTAATGGGCAGGTAGATATCAATACGATTTTGACCCTGCCCTACGCAATTGAATTTGCGGAGGGTGGCACGGTGGATACGGTGGCCTCTACAGTCATTCTTGATTTTGTAGAGACTGCAATGGAAGATCTTATAAAAGAGCGCACGCGAGAAGGTGCGGCTTTGGAGGTCGACTTGGCCCAGAGGTTTGAGACAGTGAATCGCGCTCTTGATGAGATAAAGGTGCGAGCCAAAAATGTTATTGAGGCAAAGCGGGCTAAGCTTTTGACAAATTTGACAGAACTGTTGGCGCAGGTTGCTGAGGACAATAAGGACCATTACATCCAGTTAGTTTATGGGCAACTAGAAAAGCTTGATATTAACGAAGAAATTGTACGTCTTGGGTCTCATATAGCTAGTGCAAAGGCCTGTTTTGAGGGTCCTGGTGTTGAGAAGGGCAAGCGGTTTGATTTTATTTTGCAAGAGATGTTTAGGGAGATAAATACCATTGGGGCAAAGTGTGCAGATTCAGAGTTAAGCTCCCTGGTTATCACCATAAAAGTTGAGCTTGAAAAATCGCGTGAACAGATTCAGAATATAGTATAATTTTTTGTATTTTCGGTGTCGTATTTTCGGTATAGTGAGCGATTATGGCAGGTTATTTTACACACCTTCACCTACACACCGAATATTCCTTGCTGGATGGTGCAATTACCATTGAGCAGCTAATGGGGTTTTGCAAGGAGCATAAGCTTCCTTCGATAGCCATATCGGACCATGGAAATGTGTGTGGGGCGGTAAATTTTTTTCAGGCCTCCAAAAAGGCTGGGGTTAAACCAGTTCTAGGTATGGAAGCGTATGTTACGCCTACGGTCGCGGTTCGTGATAATACCGAGCGATATTTTCACCTTTTGTTGTTAGTGAAGGATCAAACGGGGTACAAAAATCTGTGTCGACTTTTAAAAGAGTCGTATACGGCGGGTTTTTATTTTAAACCTCGAGTTGATTACCAGATGCTTCGTCACTATTCTGAGGGGCTTATAGCAAGTTCAGCTTGTCTGGGCGGACATATCCCACAGCTATTGCTGCAAAATAGGGATGTAGAGGCCGAAGCTCTTACAGACCAGATGCAGGATATTTTTGGAGAAGAAAATTTTTATCTTGAAGTTCAACCGGACGGGCAGGTCGAACAAAAAGTAGTGAATCAGAAGATATTTGAAATGGGGCAGCGGAAGGGGATTCCTGTTGTTGCGACGGCAGATAGCCACTATTTTAGTGCAGATGATAAGTATGCACATGAGGTTATGCTTGCAATTCAGACAAAGCATAAGATGAGCGATCGCGACCGGTATTCATTTGGTGAAGACTGTAAGGTCCATCTCTGGACTCCTGAGGAGATGAGAAAAGCGTTTCCTGACCGTGAAGATGTTCTTTTAAGAAGTGGAGAAATTGCGGATCGGTGCCTGTTTGAGTTTAAATTTGGTACTCATTTTTTCCCGCAATTTCAAATTCCAACAGAAGAGACCGACAAAGATTATTTTTCGCGTATTTGCCGCGAGGGTTTGCAGAAGCTTTTTGATCAGAAGCGTATAGTTACAGAGACGCCTGAGGTTTATTGGAGCCGCCTTGAACTTGAGTTGGATCTTATTGCGAAAATGGGTTTTATTACTTATTTTCTTGTGGTGAGTGATTTTATCCAATGGTCAAAGAACAATGGCGTGCCAGTAGGGCCAGGGCGAGGCTCTGCGGCGGGTTCTTTGGTGGCCTGGTCTATGGGTATTACGGATATAGACCCGTTGCGATATAATTTACTTTTTGAGCGATTCCTAAATCCTGAACGGGTGACTATGCCCGATATCGATATTGATTTTTGTGTCGAGGGGCGCGAGCGGGTTATAAATTATGTGCGTGATCGATATGGTCATGACAAGGTCTGTCAGATAATAACCTTTGGAACTATGATGGCCAAGGGTGTGGTTAAGGACGTGGCGCGTGCACTGGGTATTCCATTTGAAGATGCTAATGCAATTACCGACCTGATTCCCGACCAACTAAAGATAACTTTAAAAGATGCGCTCGAGCAGGAGCCTAGATTAACACTTTTAAAGGATTCAAATCCCGCAATAGCAAAGCTTTTTGAGGTGGCGTTTAAACTTGAAGGATTGACACGGCATGCCTCAAAACATGCGGCTGGTATTGTTATTACGCCAGAGCCTGTTGCCGAAATGTTACCGGTCTATGTTCCTCCTAAGACCGATGATTTGGTAACGCAATATGCAATGACCGAGCTTGATAGTCTTGGTTTTTTAAAGATGGACTTTTTAGGTCTTAAGAACTTGACGCTTATTCAGCGGGTCATAACGCTTATTGTGCGCAATCATGGGGTGCACATTGATCCTGCTCACCTTCCGTTGGATGATCAAAAATCTTTTGATCTTTTATCTCGAGGTGATACGACGGGGGTCTTTCAGTTTGAATCAAGTGGGATTAAAGATGTGCTGCGGCGGTTAAAACCGGAAGGGTTTGAAGATATTATTGCGGTGAACGCTCTCTATCGTCCGGGGCCGCTTGGGTCGGGTATGGTGGATGATTTTATTGAGCGGCGCCATGGTCGGCAGAAGATTGTCTATCTATTTCCTGAGCTTGAGCCGGTTTTAAAAGAGACCTATGGGGTTATTGTCTATCAAGAGCAGGTGATGCGTATTGCGTCTACTATTGGCCAGTATTCATTGGGTGAGGCTGATATTTTACGTCGAGCGATGGGGAAGAAAAAAGCTGAAGTGATGGAGCAGCAGCGTGCTATTTTTGTTTCTAAAGCAAAAGGCGCGGGATTTGATGAGGTGAAAGCGGGAGAGCTGTTTGACTTGATGGCTTTTTTTGCAGGGTACGGTTTTAATAAATCTCACTCTGCAGCCTATGGGATGGTCGCCTATCAGACGGCTTATTTGAAAGCGCACTATCCGGTTGAGTTTATGGCGTGTCTTATTTCCCTTGAAAGTCAGGATCCTGATAAGATGGCCTCTTATATTCAAGAAGCGCGTGAAATGGGCATTAACGTGCTTCCGCCTGATATAAATTTATCGGAGCGGGATTTTACTGCGCGCGACCGTGAAATTCGATTTGGATTGATAGGGGTCAAGAATGCAGGAGATTCAGGGCTTGATAGTTGTCTAGAAGAGCGGCAACGCAAAGGTGCGTACAAAGATCTTTTAGATTTTTGTTGTAGGGTAGATTTGCGTACGTGTAATAAGCGCTTTATAGAAAGTATGATTGCCGCAGGAGCGTTTGATTCTTTGGCAGGTAATCGGGCGCAGAAAACTAATGAACTATCAACGATTATTGATCGAGCTTTTGAAAAAAAGCGGGCCGCGGAGACGGGGCAAATGGGGCTTTTTGGGGCGGTGGCAACAGCGGAGGGAGTGGATGAGTTTTATGCGTTTTCGCCATGTGACGATTGGGGAATGCGGGAAAAGTTGGAGAAGGAGAAAGAGCTTCTTGGGCTTTATCTTAGTGCACGACCATTAGATGCCTATCGCCGTCATCTGTCGTGGTTGGAGGTTGCCTCTTTTGCGGCTGCGCGTGAGCGGAAAGGGACGGTTTTCTGTTGTGGATATAAGAAGGAACAGAAGGTTATAACGACTAAAAAAGGCGATCGCATGGCCTTTTTGAAATTAGAAGATTATCAAGAGACTGCGGAGATTATCGTTTTCCCTAAGCTTTTTTCAAAAGTGGCAGAACAGCTTGAGCGTAATTCAGTTTTCTTGGTTCGCGGAGAGGTGGACGATACCGAGAGTATGTGTAAGATAAAGGCGAGCGAGTTGATCCCGTTGGACACGTTGTTTACGGAGTGGTCTGGGATTGAGAAGGCGGTGCTAAACTTGCCGGCAGGACTTGAGTCTTCCGTTTTAAATCAGGCCAAAAGCCACCTGACGCCAGGGAAAACCCGTTTTGAGTTGCGATTTGCCGAGCAGGGTAAGCACCTAGCGCTTGAGCTTCGTGGTCGTTATTCTTGTGATCTTGAGACGTTACTGTTTCTTCATGATCAAAACGTGGGCATTAAACTTATTCTTGCGTGATAGAGAGAGGGTTTTTCAAAAAATGAGTTTCGATGGAAAGAGTAACGGTCTTGCGTGATCTATATTTCTTTTTGAGTTTATGCGCCTGGGTGGGGCTTGTTTGGGTTGTCTTTTTTACAGATAATGATATTCTTTAAGAGAAATTTGTTATTCGAAAATCAGGTGGGTGGAGGATATGGAAAAGAAATTTTTGGGCCAGTTGGTCCGTTTTGGCTTAGTTATGCGTAAACTATTTTTTGTCGCAATTTCAGCGGGTTGTTTAAGTAACCTTAGTGCCATGATGGCAGATGGGCCTATTATTGTGCTTCGATCTGTACCAGCGTCTATTGGTGTGCCTTCTGTGCTTAATGTGGCGCAGCCTCGTGGGTTTATGTTGAGACTGGGCACTTCGTTTAAAGCTATGAACACGTGGTGTAGGCAGTATCCTAAAGAGGCGGCGGCCTTGGGGGCTTGTGGCGTTGCCTTGACCGGGTTAGTAGCATTAGGCCATCTCTGTTTTGCTATTAGTGATTATGGGCGAGCTACTTTGAAAGATGCCTATCGAACGGATAAGCGGCGTCTAGTCAGGTATTTGGAGTGGTGGAATGCATATCTGTTGGCTAGAGACAGACGTAAATTTATTAAGGCGTGTGTGCGGGAGAATGCTCCGATTGAGAGGATAAGGTTTTTGGTTGAGCGTGGAGAGTGGCATTATGGTTTTTCTCGTTCTATCGCCAAACCTATTTCTTTGGCCGTGCGGGCTGGTCGACTTGATGTTGTTACTTTACTTATAAACTCTTTGCCTGCGGGGATAGATATTAGTGATGTAGTGAATTGGCAAGATTCTGATGGGAATTTGCCTCTTTACTATGCAGTTGATCGGAATGATCTTCCGATGATTGGATACTTGCAGGGCAAAGGGGCTCTAATTTCTACTAATATTCCAGAAGGTCTTAAGAGCGCGGCATATAGAGATAATGATCGTAAACTTAAGGTATTTTTAAAGGCAGGGGTTTCTGGTTTAGTTGTGGGCAAAAACATAATAGAGTTTGGATCGGCAGATTTGTTGAAGATTTTTGGACAAGACGGGAATGTGATTTCGGCAGCGGATCTTTTTGCGTTATTTCGTTATACGGCTGAGGTCGGGTACGCAATTTCGGAAAAGGAAATGTGTCAGAAGGTTCAGGCTTTGGTTGAAGACTTGGGGATGGATCTTAAATTTACGGATAATGACCAATGTACCGCGTTGCACTACGCGGCAGAACATAGCAGGATGAAAGACGTTATTAAATACCTGCTTTCCAAAGGGGGCGATGTAGATGCCAAAGATGGAGATGGCCTTACTCCGCTTCATCATGCCATTAAATGTAAACAATTGCGTGCATTCAAGGCGTTGTGTAAGCATGGGAAGCCTGACTTTGGGATTGAGACTAGGGACGGGCTGAATTATCTGGAGTATTTGAAAAAGGCTAAGATAAATTTTAGTGGTTATTCTGTTGACTATAGAGAGATGAAGAGGATTTTGAAAGGGAAGTTGGGTGTGGCTGGTGGCACTGTGAATAAAGATGCCTTTATCCTATTTGGTGGAAACGTTAGTGGGATGGGGTTTGCCTTTAAAAAAATGTCCATGACTTACCATCCAGACAAACTGCTAGAGAAAGAGTATAAAGAGTTTTATGGGATTATAAATGCTATTTTGGTTGCAGGAAAAAACTTTTTACCTACCTATTCTGGGGTTGTTCCAAAAGAGTGTGAAGTTGGTAAAGAAAATCAGATTAATCCTTACTCGAATTTTAAGACACCTATTTTGGACCAGTGTGCAAAAGAATACCAAAAAACTCTTACAGATTTGTTGGCAGGTAATGATCAGGCTTCAAGTGCTATATTAAAAGGCCTATTAAATGATGAGTTGCCGTTGACCAAATCGATGGTTCTTGTGTTTTATATTATGAATCATCTGAAGGCAAAGTCGTTACTTCTTTCGCAACTGTATTTGCCGGTATTTATAAAATATGCCGATAAGGTGCGTAATGAGTTAAAATGTAAGGTGGGCGAGAGCTATTTTAATGTATTTGATGATCTTGAAAAGGCCTATTTTGCCGTTATAACTCAACGGTTGGCAAAAGCATCCCTTGGCGTACGAAAAAAGGCGCGCGAGGTGGTAGAAAAATTTGTAAAAGATGAGTCCTCTTTTAAGGACCATGAGCGTATCGTTGCTTTGTTTGATCTACTTAAATAAAAATATCAAAAATTTGTTACTCGAAATTATATGGGTGGAGGATATGGAAAAGAAACTTTTGGGCCGGTCGGTCCGTTTTGACCTAGTTATGCATAAACTATTTTTTGTCGTAATTTCAGCGGGTTTTTTAACCAGTCTTAGTGCCATGACGGTAGATGCGCCTGTTATTGTGCCTCGGCCTGCACCTGTGTCTATTGGTGTGTCTTCTGCGCTTAATGTGGCGCAGTCTCGTGGGTTAATGTCGAGATTAGGTACTCCGTTTAAAGCTATGAATAGGTGGTGTAGGCAGCATCCAAAAAAGGCGTTGGCTTTTGGTGGCGTTGCTTTGACCGGGTTAGTAGCTTTAGGTCATCTCTGTTTTGCTGCTAGTGATTATGGGCGTGCTACTTTGAAAGATGCCTATCGAGCCGATAAACAATGGTTGGTTCGCTACCTAGAGTGGTGGGGTGCCAGCCTTCGGATTGGTGATCGACGTAAGCTAATTAAGGCGGCTATGGTAGGGGTTGCTCCGATTGGTAAGATAAGGCCGTTGGTTGAACGTGGAGTCTGGTATCGTAGTCTTTCTAGTTCTATCTCCAAGCCTATTTCTTTGGCCGTGCGGGCAGGTCGACTTGATATTGTTACCTTGCTTATAAATTCTTTGCCTGCGGGGACAGATATTAGTGGTGTGGTGAATTGGCAAGACGCTGGTGGCAAGAGCTCCCTTTATTATGCAGCCGAGCGGAATGATCTTCCGATGATTGCGTACCTACAGGGCAAAGGAGCTCTGATTTCCACTAATATTTCAAAGGATGTTTCCTTGGCAGTCCGGAGTGGCAGGCTTAATGTTGTCACTTTATTTATAGATTTTATGCCTATGGGGACAGATCTGAATAGTGTAGTGAACTGGGAAGATGCTGATGGAAATTCTCCTCTTTACTATGCAGTTGAACGTAATGATCTTCCGATGATTGGATACTTGCAGGGCAAAGGGGCTCTGATTTCTACTAATATTCCAGAAGGTCTTAAGAGCGCGGCATATAGAGATAATGATCGTAAACTTAAGGTATTTTTAAAGGCAGGTGTTTCTGTTTTAGATGTGGGTAAATACATAATAGCGTATGGATCGGTAGATTTGTTGAAGATTTTGGGACAAGACGGGAATGTGCTTTCGGCAGCGGATCTTTTTGCTTTGTTTCGTTATATGGCTGAGCTTGGTGACGGAATTTCGGAAGAGAAAAAAATTAATTGCTTACAAGTGTTGGTGAATGACTTAGGGTTGAATCTTGGCTTTGTTGATGAACACCAGCGTACAGCATTACACTATGCAGTAAAACATGGTTTGGATGGAGTATTCAAATTTCTGCTTTCTAACGGAGTAGTGAATGCAAATGCTAAAGATAAGGATGGTCTAACTCCTCTTCATTATGCCATTCAAGCCCATTCACAGGGAATGGTTAATGCCTTGTGTGGTCATGGAGGCATAGATTTAAAGGTTGTGTTTGGTAAGGGTTTGAATTATCTGCAGTATGCGAAAACGGTTCGTTCAGGCATTTATAAACTTGAAACAGACGCGGTAGAGAAGATATTAGAGAAGATATTAGAGAAGATATATGGTGTGCCCAAAGAGGAGCCCAAGCCTGAAGAGAAGAAAGATGCTTCTGGGAAGATTGAAGATGAGTTTCCAATTCATAGAGCGGTTTCTGCTGAGGACATGGATCTTCTTAAAACTCTTCTTGGTCAAAAATTTGTGGAAGATGTTGTGATGGTTCCTAATCTGGACGGTGAGCTCCCATTTCACCTCGCGGCTAAGGATGGTAATGTTAAGATAATGAAGTTATTGCTTGCCGCTGAACAGCAGAAAAAAGATCCTAAAGAGATGATGATAAACGCCAAAACGAATGATTCTAAAACTCCACTTCACTATGCTGTAGAGGGTGGTCAACAGAAGGCGGTTGAATTTATTCTTAAAAAATTGGCGTTATTTAAGGATGTGCGCGATTCAAGTATTGATGCGCGGGATAAGAGTGAGAAAACGGCTCTTCACTATGCAGTCGCCTCTACTGATAGCTCATCGCTTGAAATTATGAAAAAACTGTTTAGCGCTGGGGCGGATCTAAAGGCCTGTGATCTTAATAGTGAAACGCCGCTTCACTATGCCGTTAGGTTAAAGAAGAAGGAGAGGGTTAGGATTCTTTGTGGGTCTGTAGAGTATGCGATGAAGGTATGTGGCGCCAAAAACAAATCATCTAAAAAAGTAAAAAAGTTGCTGAAAGAATGGAAAAAACGCATAGATGTGAATGTTAAAGCAAAATTAAACAAGACGCCGTTAGATTATGTTCGGGACTATAAGGCGGGTAGATCTATCCGAGAAATTTTGGAAGATAAAGGGGCTGTGTCTGGGGCTGTTGAAATTAGTAAAGACGCTTTGTTAGTGCTTGGTGGAAAGCTTTCTGAATCAAAATCTACCTCTAAAAAACTTAGTCTTGTTTATCATCCTGATCGGGTGATGGGGGATGAGTATATCGATTTTTATAGCATTTTATTTAAGATTGTCTCGGATAGCACATCTCTTTTGAAAGACTGTACGGGGGAAGATCCTGTTATTGATGGGAAAGCAGGCGATCTTTTAAACGTGCTTACCGATCTTAAGGGCGGCGCAAAAAAAGATGTTGGTGAGGTGTGGAAACTATTAGATTCTAGAAAGAAGCTTCCGCTTGCCAGCACAACGGCCATGATATTGGTTCTGGTCTCTCAATTGAAGGAAAGTCGCCTGGGTCTTAAAACGGTTTATCTGGAGATTTTCCTTAAAAAGAGTGCCTCTGCGAAGCGTCGTCTAGCAGGTTCTTTTGATGATTTTGAAAAAGCCTATTTTGCCTTTATAATAAAGCGGTTGACGGCAGCTTCTTTGGAGGTTCGTTTCAGGGCGCGCGAGGTGTTAGAAGAATTTGTAAAAGATGAGCCTTCTTTTGAGGACCATGAACGTATCGTTGCTTTGCGTGATCTACTTAAGTAGCCTTTGTTCCTAGGCTACAAGAGTTGTGATGCTAACGAACTTAATGCGCTGCGTTCACTCTTTTCAAGGAATACTGAGCCAAATATCGACTGTCCTTTAAAGCGTTCACTGGTTACTACAAGTCCATTGCTTGCAAAGTCTAGGTAAGGGGAATCGATTTGGTAGGGATCTCCAGCAAGTATAATTTTGCTTCCTTCACCAACCCGAGTAATAAGTGTTTTAACTTCATGAGGAGTTAGATTCTGTACTTCATCGATTAGGATATATTGGTCTGGAATTGAGCGTCCACGCATATAGGTAATTGCTTCAAGACTGATTTTATCAGCACTTGAGAGGTCTTCAATGGTTGGTATTTTCCAAGAAGCTGCTTTTCCACCCTTTTTGCGGGATTTGCGCTCTCCTTTTTGGACGCCGTGTTGATCTTCATAAAGTCCGCGTTCATAGCCTGACTGTGCTTTATGCGTTATAAATTCCCAGTTATCTCGGATGGGCTGCATCCAGCTGTAGAGTTTTTCTTGGATGTCGCCTGGAAGATAGCCGATGTCTCTGCCCAGCGGTTCAACGGGGCGTGCAACTAATAGTTTTTTATACTCGTGTTCTACAAGTAGTTTATGGAGTGCGGCCACCAGTACTAAAAAGGTTTTTCCCGTTCCTGCAGGTCCAAGAAGGGTTATCAATTGTACGTTGTCGTCAAAAAGAAGATCAAAGGCCATGAGTTGTTCAGGATTGCGGGCTTCAATGGGCCAGGTAATGCGAGGGTGTTTGACAGGCCTGAAGGCATTAGCGCCTAAGTAGCGAAAGACTCGGTAGTTTTCGGGGTTGCGTTCGCTCATAAGAAGGATGTACTGATTTGTAAAGAGTTCTTGAGATTTTGCAAGATCGTCAAGAAGCATGGGACGTTCTTTTTGTAGTTCTGCAGCAGGAACTGTAAATGAGAGCCACCCTTTGTAAAAGTCGTCTTCGGCTATGTGTTCTCTTTTGTAATCTTCGGTAATTAGACCGAGCGCATCGGCCTTGACGCGCATGTTAAGGTCTTTTGAGATGAAGTGGACTTCAACTCCTTCTTTTCGCATGGAGAGTGCAGTAGCTAATATAATGTCATCGTTTGAGTTTGAGTCTGCACCTAGCGTGGGGATCGAAAGTTCTTTAGGCAAGAGGAGAATGCGAATAATCGTTCCATTTTCGAGTGTTACGCCGTCTATTAGGTGGCCTATTTCGCGTAGCCCGTCAAGAGTTCGGATGGCTTCGCGGGCGTTACGTCCTCGTGCAGATGTTTCTGATTTGAATTTATCAAGCTCTTGTAGGACTGTAATGGGTATCCCTATGTGGGCACCTTTAAATGAAAAAAGAGCTTTTGAATCGTGCAGTAATACATTGGTATCAAGAATAAATAATTTTTGATCCATTTTACCCTCTCCCTCTTGTTAATTCATAGGCCATTTTACCTGCTTATGAGCGTAGCACGAAGAGTTCTTGATTTGCTATGTTTTTTGAAATTAGTTAGGCGAGAGATTTAGGCTCGAGTGTGCCGGTATGATGTTTGAATGCTATATGAAAAAAGTAGCGGTTTTTAGCCTTAAATTGGTGGGACTTGCCAAAAATGTACAAAATCCTGTAGACTTAATGGGAAGAAGACGATTGAATTTACAACTATTTAGGAAGAAAATGACCTCTATGACTATTGTCCTTTTGGGCATCCTGGCGTTCGTTGTGTTGGTAGGTTTGTGGTTTATACAAGGCTATAATGCGCTTGTTCGGCTAAAAGCAATGATTGATGAGGCGTGGAGTGGTATTAACGTGCAGCTAAAGCGTCGTTATGACCTGATTCCTAATCTGGTTGCTGTGGTTAAACAGTACAGTATTCATGAAAAAGATGTGCTTGAAAATATAGCGCGTATGCGTTCGGTTTCTATGCAGGCTACTGGCATTGAGCAGAAGGCTGCAGCTGAGGGGCAGTTAACATCGGCTTTAAAAACGCTTTTTGCGGTTGCAGAGAACTATCCTAACTTGAAGGCTAACGAAAACTTTATGTCGCTTCAAAAAGATCTCTCTTCATTGGAAGATGAACTTCAGCTTTCGCGTCGGTACTATAATGGCGCGGCTCGAAATTATAATATCAATGTCAATATGTTCCCATCTCGTATAATTGCAGGTATTACGGGCTTTGCGGTAGCGCCTTTCTTTGAACTTGAGAGTGCTGAAGAGCGGAACGTTCCACACGTTCAATTTTAACCAGTGTTAGGAGGTCCATGGTCCGTTCTGCTGTACGCGCATTGGGCGTCTTGATTTTTTGTGCTTTATCTCTTATTGGCCTAATTTTTGTTGGTGGTGCCTGTGCGACTCCTTCTGAATACATAGCGCGGTTTGATGTGCAGGTTGCGGTTGAAAAAGATGGTGCGCTCACTATAGTTGAAACCATTGATTATGCCTTTGATGCCTCGCTCTCTAGGCGAGGCATGTTTCGTGATTTTCCTACCGCATACGCTGGTCCTATGGGAACCAATTACACGGTTGAATTGTCACAGATCTCGGCTTTTAGGGATGGGAAGAAGGAGCATTTTCGTCTCGAGCCTATTGAAAATGGGATGCGCATTCGATTAGGGCGAGCGGATGTTTTCTTGGCCCCGGGGGTGCATCGTTATGAGATTCACTACAGGACTAATCGGCAAATCTTGTTTTCGTCACAGACGTACGATGAACTATCCTGGAACGTTACGGGGAATTTGTGGAGAATTCCTATTTTTAAGGCGCAGATTGCGGTTATTTTCCCACCCGAAATTCCAGTAGCAAAAGTATCGATATTTGGGTATACAGGGCGCTTTGGAGAGCGGGGATCTGATTATACAGTGAAGGCTGACGGGAAGCATGTTATTTATGCAGAGACTACGGTACCGTTGGCGCCGCGTGCAGGTTTTTCGCTTTCGCTTTCGTGGCCTAAAGGGCTTATCATACCTCCTTCTGCGGCCCAGGAGTTTTGGTGGTTTGTGCGGGATAACCCAGGGCTGATACTCTTTTTTTTAGTATTTATAGCCTTGATTATTTTTTATATAGTGACGTGGAGATGGGTGCGGAAAACTCAGGACGTGGGGCCTGTAATTCCGCTTTTCCATCCTCCTGAAGGGCTATCGCCTGCGGGCTGTCGCTATGTTCTGCAAATGGGCTATGATGCACGTCAGCTTGCGGCTGAGATGGTCAATTTGGCTGTGCATGGCGCGGTAAAGATTGACTACGATCCCAAGTGGTTTGGCAAGGGAACGTACCGATTAAGTAAGGTCGTGTATTCTGGTGAAGATTTGAGTGCCTTGCAGCAGGGCTTATTGGGGCATCTGTTTCAGTTATCCGATCTGGTTGAACTGGGGCAAGAAGGTCGTCCACAGGTTCAGAATGCGGCTCAATTTATGCGCTCGCAGCTTGGTAAGGCTTTTGGAGCCAATTTTGTGTATAATGCTTGGTATTCTGTCTGGACGGGTGTCATAAGTTGCGTAACGGTTTTGGTTGCGTGGGGCTTGGATGGCTGGTTTAATCCGGTGGTTCCGCTGCTTCTTTTTGGAGTTGTGGGAGTGGGGGCCTTTATGCTTAGGGCCTACACAAACTCAGGCTGTAAACTGCGTGACCAAATAAAGGGTTTTGTTATGTACTTAAAGGCCGCGGAGACGGAGCGGCTTGATATTATTGGTACTCCGCCTACTAGGACGCCTGAACTTTTTGAAAAATATCTGCCCTATGCGATTGCGTTGGATGCTGAGCGGCAGTGGACTCGTCAATTTGCCTCTGTTTTCAAGGCTCTTGAGATGGAACAGCACCCCTATTCTCCGATCTGGTTTGGGGGAAGGTTGCTTACGCTTTCGGCCATGGATGCATTTTCGTCTGATTTGGGATCATTCGCTTCTGATTTTAACATTCCATTATCGTCTTATAAGACGCCTTCTGGCGCAGGTGGCGGCGGATTTTCTGGCGGTGGACGTGGCGGTGGAGGTGGTGGAGGCTGGTAAACGAGTTTTTACCACCTAATTAATTTAGTTGGGCCTGTATATCTGTCCTGTTCTTTTGAGAAACTTTCTGCCCCACGGTGCATCCGTGGGGCTTTTTCTGTTTATTGCTCATTTTTGATTGCCATCAAGGATTGCTATCAAGCGCTTGTCGCGCTCACTGGTCTTTCGTGTTATACTAATTTTCAGTTGTTAAACTATTGCTGAATTTCTCATGGCACAAGGAAAAAGTCATGGAACACGAATTAGAGAGAATACGACATTCAACTGCGCATTTACTCGCGCATGCACTTTCTCAGCTCTATCCGGGCATTCTTTTTACGGTGGGACCTGCTACCGAATCTGGATTTTTCTATGATTTCCTTCCACGAACTAATCTGCGGGAAGAGGATCTTCCTGCTATCGAAAAGCGTATGCAAGAGCTAGTTAAAAAGAATTATCCCGTTCTTTTTAAGACGGTCTCAAAAGATGAGGCGCGTGAGCTTTTTAAGCATAATCCTTTCAAGCTTGAGTTAATCGAGCAGATAGAAGAACCGGTGGTTGGCATTTCGAGTCAGGGAGATTTTTTTGATCTGTGCCGCGGGGATCATGTCCCTTCAACGGGCGCCCTAGGCCATTTTAAATTGCTTAATGTATCGGGTGTCTATTGGCGTGGAGATAAGGAGAAGCCACAGTTGCAGCGTGTTTTGGGGGTAGCCTTTGAGACAGCGGAAGAACTTGCGGCCTTTATAAAGCAGCGTGAAGAAGCTCTTGAGTATGATCATCGTAAAATTGGTGAGGAGATGGATCTCTTCTCATTGCAGCCAGAGGGTGTTGGCTTTCCATTTTTCCATCCTAAGGGGTTGGCGGTTATACACCAGCTTCAGTCTTTTATGCGTTCACTTATGACAGAGAATGGGTATCAAGAAATTGCAACGCCTACGCTTTTGAGTGCGGATTTGTGGCGGCGCTCTGGTCATAGCTCCTTTTACCGGGATAGCATGTATTTTGTGCCTATCGACGATGAAGAGTATGCAATAAAGCCGATGAGCTGTCCGGGAGCCTTTCTTATTTACAAAAACCGTCCTCGGTCTTATCGAGAGCTTCCGATGCGTTTGTCTGAGTTTGGGCATGTTCATCGGCGCGAGCTTTCCGGTGTGTTACATGGTTTGATGCGTGTGCGTGCCTTTACGCAGGATGATGCTCATATTATGTGTACGCTTGAGCAGATGGAAGCTGAAATCGTTAATGTGCTTAAGATGATCTTCACCATGCTTGCCAAGACCGGTTTTGAAACTATTAAAATAGCTATAGCTACGCGTCCTGAAAATGCCATGGGTGACCCCGAGGTTTGGGATCGGGCAATAGAGGTTTTGCGTGCGGCTGTTGAGAAATCGGGGTATGCGTACTACATGAAAGAAGGCGAAGGCGCGTTTTACGGGCCTAAGATTGAGGTGGGTATTTCTGACCTCATGGGTCGTCAATGGCAGTGCAGTACTATTCAGGTTGACTTTTTGCAACCCGAAAATTTTGATTTGACCTATGTTGCATCTAGCGGGCAGAAAGAGCGCGTGGTGGTTATTCATCATGCTATTTATGGTTCATTGGAGCGGTTTTTTGGAATCTTGCTTGAGCATTATAAGGGCAAGTTGCCTTTCTGGATCGCTCCATTGCAGGCACGAATTTTACCTATTACGGATGAAGAGCGGCCTTATGCTCAGACCGTTATGGATACATTAAAGCATGCGGGTGTGCGTGTGGATATGGACCAGAGCTCTGATCCTCTTTCTGGGAAAATTAAAGCGGCTCAGCTTGAACGGATTCCGTGGATGCTCGTCATTGGTAAGAAAGAGGCAGCGGCTAATACGGTTACACTTAGACGTGTGGATGGAACACAGGAGTTTGGTGTAACGGTTGATGAGCTTGTGCGCCGCGCAAAAAGTTTAACAGACTCAGCGCGTCCTAACTAATGACTCGTGCGGAGTTTAAACTTAGACTTGATTGTATGAAACGAGTGGTGGCGGAATTTCCGCCACCACTCTCAGTTCAATTGGTGCAAGAAATGGGGCGTGATCCCTTTTTGATTTTGATTTCATGTCTGTTGAGTCTGCGTGCACGAGATGTAATGACTTATCCTGTCGTGAAAAAACTATGGGCTCGGGCAAAAGGGCCTAAAGAATTGTTAACTATTCCTATGCATGAACTAGAGGCGATAATACGGCCTATTGGATTTTTTAGAAAAAAAGCAGCAGTATTGCATGCGGTTAGTAAAGAGTTACTTGAGCGTTTTGGGGGAAAAGTTCCTTCAACACGGGAAGAGTTGCTTTCTTTGTCAGGCGTGGGAAGAAAAACGGCAAATTTAGTGTTGTCAGAAGCCTTTGGTGTGCCTGCTATTTGTGTGGACACTCATGTGCATCGCATTGCTAATCATATGCATATGGTAAAGACTAAAACGGTAGAGGAAACTGAGCGGGCGCTTGAGCGCCTGGCCCCACGAGAGCAGTGGAGCCAGATCAATCATATTTTGGTTGCTTGGGGTCAATGGGTCTGTAAATCAGGGCAGCGAAAATGTACCTGTGAGACAAACCTAGCGGCTAATTCTTTTAGTTAGAGCTCGTTAGACCTTATTTCTTCTCTATAAACCAGGCATCTTGAGGTGTGAACTTAATGCAAATGTCATGCTTTGTTGAGCCTACTTTCTTAGTGGCATCAAAAGGTGTGCTGTTAACCGTTTCTTTCTTGAGTCGTTGTATCAATATTTTTACGTCTTTTGAGGTGGTTAAAAGACCCAAGAGCGTTCGAATTCGTTTTTCCTTAGGATCAGAATTAAAGAGTTCCATGTAGAGTTTATATTCTTCAGTTGTTAGGGTTAGCAGCTTTTTAAACGGATTTTTTGGATCAAGGCTTATTTTTAGTTTGTATATTTCTTCCGCTGTGAAAAATAAGCAGAAGGTGAGTTTTCTAAGGAGGGAGTTTTTTGTGCTCATGAGTAGGTTGGTTTCTGCTGTTATTTTTTTATTAGAATGGTAAGCCTGCGCGAGAGCATTGTCGTCTTCCAACCACTTGGGGGATTTTTCTAGGGCGCAGTCTGTGGCAGACTTTTCCGGTTTTAGTAGCGTTTTGAAAAACGCTGAGAGAACTATGGGTAGATTCCGTTTATAGGGCTTATTAAGGGTTTTATTTATTATGAATTCTATTGTTGCGCCATTTTCTATTAAGGTAAATGCCGGTCTTCGACCATTGGATCGTACAGCACATTGGAGCGGTGTGAACTTTTTTTTGTTTTGTAGATTGATGGTGGCCCCATTGTCGATGAGTATTTGGATGATTTGGGGGGCAATTTCTATTGAATGGGCATTATTAGCAAGCTTGCTTGCGATTATGTGCAAGGGGGTTTCCCCATCGAGGTTTTGGACGTTATTGAGCACCTTTTTTTTGGCTAGAATTTTAATGGCGTCTAGGTTGTTGCTTTGAACGAGTAGGTGAAGTGCTGTGTTGAGGTGTTTTACTGTCTTACAAATAGTAGTGGCACCATGGTCGATAAGCGTCTGAATAATTTTTGTCATATTCTCGTTCAAATACTTTTCATTCTGGAATATGCGAAGAGTGCGTTGGGCGGCCTGGAGAAGGGGAGTGATGTTTTTAGTTGTTGGTTCATCTATCTTTGCTCCCTGCGCAATAAGATTCATAACTATTCCTAGGTTGATTTTTTCAGTGGCTATATGAATCGGCGTCACACCATTATTATCTTTTGCATTGACGTTGGCGCCGTTTTTAATAAGAAGCAGGACAGTTTCTAGGTTGTTGCTGTTGATGGCAAGATGAAGCGAGGTTTGGTTTTCTGCGGTACGTTCATCGACTTGTGCGCCATGTTCAATAAGAAAAATGATCGTCTCTAGCCTACCGTTTTCGGACGCTAAGTGAAGGGGGGTGTTTCCAGAGTGATTGTTAAGGTTCTGGTGTGTGGATGCGTCGATTTTTGCGCCTTTTTGAACGAGCAAGGTGACGATTTCTAGGCAACCATTTCTGGAAGCTTCGTGAAGTGGCGTGAGCCCCTGATAGTCGGGTTCATCGATTTTTGCGCCTTTTTGAATAAATAGTTTGACAGTTTCTAAGAGGCCATTTGCAGCTGCTTGGTGTAAGGGAGTACTTCCTATTTCATCCCTGGTAGTTATCAAATTTGGTGCTATGGTTAGGAACTTAGTAATCATGTTTAGGGATTCTTTAGTTTCGGTATTACATGCCCTAATAAGCAGGTGGAAAGGGGTGTAGCGATTGTAGCTTTTTGAGGGGGTAGTGACGAGTGCTCCGTAGGAGAGCAGCAGTTCGATCGCGGCCGTTTGATTTGGATTGTAGCTTTTGCATACAGAGTGAAGGAGTGTGTCTCCCTCGTTATTTGAGCTGCTGATTGCAGAAGGATCTTTGTCTAGGAAGAGTTTAATGATATTGAGGGGTAGGGGAATGGTGTTCATTAAATAGTGTTGTATGCAGCATTGAAGAGGGGTGTCACCACATATATCTGTAGCAGTAGTGGGGGCGCCGTATTTTAATAATAAGGTTGTCATGGCTTCTGAACAGTATATAGCTGCGTGGAGAGGGCTATTTTTTGAGTTTTTTTCTTTGGATTCGAGAAGGCATTTGACTACGTTAGCAGGTTGATTTTTTAAGATAGATACAGTTTTTTCTACATCATTATTTCTAATTGCAGAAAACAGATTTCTGACAAGACGGTCAAAATAGTAAGAAGGCAATGGTGGAGTAGCCGGTGATTGAACGGTTGGTTGCATGTTCTGCTGAGGGCTAAGTTGCAAATTTTGTTTGGGATTTGTCTGGATTGAGGGGATGGCTTGCTGGAAATTTGGATGTTTGCAGGAAGAGCCCATTGAGGGTGTTTTGCAGTTGAGGTTCAAAAAACCTTTGCGGGGTAAATTGTGGCTGAGTGATGGGAGCCTGGAAAGTATTAAAATTAGTTGTGTTATTTGTCTGTAGATTTGTTAAGAAGGTATGGTGTTCTATGCAGCATTGAAAAGGGGTGTCGCTACATTTATCTGTGGCAATAATGGGGGCGCCGTATTTTAATAACAAGGTTATCATGTCATTGGACTGGTTCATAGCATTATGGAGCGGGGTAGATCTTGAGTTCTTATCTTTGGATTCGAGAAGAGCTTTGACTACGTTAGCGGGTTGCTTTTTTAAGAGAGTTTCAGTCTGTTTTACGTCATCGTTTTCAATTGCAGAATAAAGCTTTTTAACAAGATTGTTAAAGTTAGAAGGTAATGATGGAGTGGCCGGTGATTGAACGGTTGGTTGCATGTTCTGCTGAGGGCTAAGTTGCAAATTTTGTTTGGGATTTGTCTGGATTGAGGGGATGGCTTGCTGGAAATTTCTCGGGGGATGTTTGCAGGAAGAGCCAATTGAGGGTGTTTTGCGGGGTTAAGAATCGTTGGGGTTCAAAAAAGCTTTGCGGGTTAATCTGTTGTAGAGTGATGGGAGCCTGAAAAATACTAAAATTAGTCGTGTTATTTGTCTGTGGATTTGATAAAAAGGCAAGAAGGAGGCTTATTAGTCGGCTGGTATTATTCTGTTGAGATTGCTGTGCGATATTCTGAATGATTTGCGGTTGTACAAGGGTTGTGGGCGCAGGGTTTTGCTGTGGCTGGGGCGCAAATGGGGTCTGTTGTTGTGATAGATTGGGCGTGTTGGTTGTTTCTGTTGGGCGATTTTGAATTCTCCGAAATTTGTTCCGGTTTTGTTCATTTTGTGAGGTTGATGATGAGGTTTGATCTGGGCTAACTTCTGAGAAAAGTCTCTTAAGGGGGTTGAGATTGGGGGGATTATTGTTATCCATGGCGTTGCCAATATGAGGGCAGGCAATAGCAAGGGTAATAAGAGCGAGTGAATAAATGGTTTTTTTCATAGGATTGTCCTGTTTTGGTTTTATTTTTATTTTGAAAATTAGTTTTTAAATCAAGAGATTAGTTAGTTTATATAGCATGCTGTTTTGCGAGTCAAAAGTCAAGTTGAATTTTGTTTGCGGGGAGTGCGTGATCTTGCATTACCTACATCTTTTTTGGGGAAGAAGTAATTATTGGGCTGTTGTGCTTGAAAATAAAAAGAAGTTTTGGTAGTTCGATTATACTCATTTAGAAGTCGAATTGTCTTACTCCGCTCACCCTGAGTGTTTGCGAAGCATGATACATGCAGAGCAAATGTATCGAACGGGTAAGAGCGGTACATAAACATACGGTTTCCTTCTTAATGGTTTATGGTTTTTTTTGCTCTGTTTTGGATGTTAGCAACGCTGTTTACGCTCTTATGGTTCGATACATTTTTCCTGCGGAAAAACACTCACCATGAGCGGATGGGAGGGCTTTTTGAAGACATGTAATTTGTGCGACAGGCAAGACAGTTTGAACTTATTTGTCTTGATGGCTTTTAGGATTGTTTCTAAAAAGATGTGTGTAATGCATAGGGGGTGTGAGTGAAGCTTTTTATTGATAAAGAGGGGACGGAAGATGTAATGGAACTCTTTACATCTTCCGTCCCGGTAATAATTTTCTAAAAAGTTACTTTCTAAAATTTCTTATTAGAAGGCTACGCCACCTCCGAGCCAGAAGCCCCAGGCGTTCATGGCGTTTTTATCGGAGCAGCTTGCAAATTCTCCTTCGGCACCTGCGTAGATTACGGGCTTCCAGTTACATTCGTCAAAGGTGTAGTCGATATGTCCAAAGACTTTGTTGGTGATATAGCCTTTAAGTTCGGCGGAGCAGCGGTCCAGGTTGTAGTTACTTAAGAGCACGGGGTTTGCGGTAAGATTGGTTACGGCTCCGACTCCTGAAATAGCGACGGTTCCTGTTGCCGAATCTTCTACGGCTACTGTGGTGCCGGCAAGACCTACAGGATTTGGGTAGGTAAGAGGGTTTGAGTAGACTACATTATTGGTGACGGCGTCTACAAGGGCGACTTTGTTATCTACGGTGCCGCATGTATAGGCAGTTGCGTTGCTTTGTGTTGAGCCAAGACCATGTTTGTTGGCTGGATAGGCTGCTTCTCTGTAGCTGTTTATCACGCCGGCCTGGACTACGTTGGCTGCCAACCCATAGAGGGGAGCGTCAACAGGTGTACAGCCTTTTAACCCAAGTACTTTGTCGCGTAGGGAGCTGTTAACCGGGTCGTTGCAAGGTTTGCAGATTTTTTCGCGTGAGCGGCCATATAGTTCGTATCCGATCCCTGCTGAAAAGCCGCAGTTGTTTGTGTAGATGAATTCAATTAACGCTTCGCCTTTGGCGTCTACTTTTACTTTTGCTCTGCGAGTAGACCAATCAATGACAGACCAGAGTTTATCATTATAGGTCTGGTCGGTGGTTGATTTGAATTCTTTCATGAGCATATAGCGGCTCATAGGGCCATTGGTTAAATCAAAGGCACGTACGTGCTCGCGTGCAAAGAGGTGGGTGACATACCCTTGGATGTAGGCGGATAAGGTGCTATCTTCACAGCAGTAGAGTTCTGTATGGCCCGAAATACCTGCACCAAGCTGCCAATGGAAATCTCCAATTACTGGGTAGAAGAGGCTGACGACATGGTTGTCGCTGTCCATATCGGTTCCCGTTGGGGCAACTATTTTAAGGTAAGCTCCTAGATGATAGTCGGGGCAGTCAACCACATTGTATCCCAAATCACAGTAAAAGCCTGCAAACTTAGTATCACTGCAGAGGCCGGAGAATTTGCCATAGCTACGGCCTTGGAAATCGCAGTAAGTTCCTCCAAAGGCAAATCCGTTTAATGCATCTGCAAGGGAGGAGTTAGGGGTTATAGGATTGACGGTTGCAGGAGTGACTCCTGTCTGATAATACGATCCCATGTAGCCAGCGGGGAAGACAGTTTGAGAAAGATTCCCTGTTATGCAGCCGTTTATGCCTGTAGTTGTGTAGCAGTTTGACGTGATGCAGCCTGGCGTGCAGCAAGAATTACAGCACCCATTACCTCCATTACCTCCATTACCTCCACCGCACCCGTCCTTGCATCCATTTAGGCTCCATTTGGTATGGACTAAAGGAGCGTTAAATTGAACATAAAGCCCTTCGCATAGTTCATCTATGCCTATATAGAGTTTGAAGTCTAGAACATCGTTCTTTACCTCAGGGCAGAAGGAGATGGAGAGATTGTCGGTGTCCTGCGCTAGTCCAAAGTAGTCAGCGAGTAAGGTGTTTGCGGCAACCGTTTTTGCAGTTCGGCTTGTAGCCTGACTTCCTGCAAAGGAGAGGATGTTAGTGCCAAAAAGGCTTTCTGCTAGCCGCCGTCCCTTGACGCTTTCTTGGTGGCGATAGGACATGCTAAAGTCACCATATGAACAGCAGTCTTCATGGTGTTGATAGCCAAATCGATGTTGATCAAGGACCAGGTTGTCACCTGCAGAGCGTCCAAACCAGAGGGTTTTTGGTCCGCAGCCATCTGTTGTAGACGTGGGCGCTGGTGAGCAGGAGCAGTCGCACTCCCCGCGAATACCCGCGACGTTAAAGGCCATAATAAGGGCGATGCCCCACAAGAAATTACGTTGGTTCTTCATAAATAGTACTCCCGATGAACCTAGCTGCTTGACAGTTTTTTTAGGCTGGCCAAGCGACAACCGATTATGCACTGCCAAGAGTTTACTATGTTTTTAATTAAAAGGCTCTAGCTCCTAAAAGTCGATAGAACCACCGCACCAAATACCCCAGGCATTCATAGCATTTTTGTCAGAATTGCTAGCAAATTCTCCTTCGGCGCCGATGTAAATGGATGGGGTCCAGCAACAGTCGCTCCAGATGTAATCAAGGTGACCGTATACTTTGTTGGTCAGGTAGCCTCTTAGGGTTGCTGAGCAGAGGTTGAGGCTTGCATCGGTTAGTAGGGTGGGGTTGAGGGTAAGGCCGGATACAGCGCCTGTTGTAGCACTAATTGCAAGAGTAGTTACCGTTCCGGATTCTATGAGGACGTTAGCCGCAGTTGCAAGTAGGGCGGTGTCTTGCACAAGGTGGGCATTGTCACCTGCAATTCCTCCTGGAAAGGTGAGTGGGTTGATATAAACAGCATCACTTAGTATGCCTGTAACGGTATTGGGAGCACTCATTTTAACGGCGCTGTCTACACTGCCGCATTTGTACGCAGTTGCAGTGCTTTGCGTCGCTGAGATTGGGAGTCCAAAGGTATCGGCAGGAGGGAAGGGGGTCCATTGGAGGCCTGTTATAGGGTTGGTTACGCCATATCCATTTGCATAGACCGGTGCACAGCCTTTAAGCCCTAGTACTTTGCTGCCCATTGTGCTGTTGAAGGGAGCGCAAATTTTGCAGATTTTTTCTTTTGAACGGCCATACACTTCATAGCCAATACCCGCACCAAAACCGCAGCCGTCCTGGTAGGCAAGTTCGATTAATGCTTCGCCTTTAACGTCCATTTTGATGGTGGTTTTGCGGGTAGACCAGTCTATAACGGACCACAATTTGTTGTTATACGAGAGGTCGGTGGGCGATACGAATTCTTTCATAAGCATGTATCGGCTCATAAAGCTGTTGGTTAAGTCAAAGGCACGTACTTGGTCGGTATCAAAGGGATGGGTTGCATATCCTTGTGCGTAGAGCGTAAGCTGACTACCATCATCACAGCAGTAGAGGTTTGCAGAGCCCGAAATACCGGCTCCCAGTTGCCATTGATAGTCTCCTATGATGGGGTGGAAGATCTCTTTGACATGTGCGTCGCTGCCCATATCCGTGCCGGTGGGAGCGATAACTTTGAGGTAGACACCGCACCGATAGTCTGGGGTTTCACAAAAGTTGTAGCCTAAATCAACATAAATGCCGGCGAATTTCGAGTCATCATGCGTGCCGGAGAATTTACCATAGGTGCGGCCTTGAAAATCTCCAAAGCCATGGCCATTAAGGGCATCTGCAAGTGTTGCAACGGGGGTTATGTCATCGTTTGCTATGCTGCTCATATACCCTGCCGGGAACTTGGTGCCATTCAGGACTCCGGTTTGACATCCTAGTGCACCGCAGGTAGTTGCAGTGGTGGAGGAAGGTGAGGTTGGTGCAGTGGTGGTGGATGGGCATTCGCAATTACAGTTATCGCAACAGATGGTGCAGCAGTTGCCACCATTTAGGTTCCAGATGGTGTGAACTAACGGGAGGTTGACTTGGAGAAATAGTCCTTCTAATAGTTCTTCTACGCCGACGTAGAATCTGAAATCGAGGACGTGGTTTTGTACGCGTGGGCAGAAGGAGATTGAGAGATTATCCTGTTTTTGAGACAGCCCAAAGTAGTCTGCTAACAGGGCATTGTTTGCAACGGTGCCTGCGGTGCGACTTGCGGCCTGACTGCCTACAAAACTGAGCCCGCAGCTTCCAAATAGGCTTTCTGCTATGTGGCGTTCCTTGCAACTCTCTTGGTAGCGGTAGGAGATGCCAAAGTTGCCATAGGTGCAACAGTCGTTATGAAATTTGTATCCAAATCGATGTTGATCTATTACTAGATTGTCTCCAGCGGAGCGTGGGAACCAGAGTGTTTTAGGGTCTACACAGCATCCGTCTGATGTAGTGGAAGTGCTTCCAGGAATAGAACAGCACCCACAGTCTCCGCTTGCACGCAGGGCGCTGGCCACTGGTAGTATGGATGCTAGGGCGATATAGAACATAAATGTACGATGATTCTTCATAAAACAATACTCCCGATGGATTTTTCTACAAACCAGTGCTCCTGCCAAGAGCTTACTACGTTTTGGGAAATTTTATGATACCCTGGTCAGGGCTTGCCTAGTACTTCGTTACTTGGTAGGCGGTGGTAATAACTTCGATGTGAGCTACGCATATAAAATGAGACGTAACTTATAGAGGCTTAATGAAGCGGTGTTACGTTATGAATTAAAGAGAGATGGCGATGTTGTCAATTCATTATGACAACATCGCCGTCGTTATTAAATGTCACATCACGGGAGTGACCTTTTTTATGGGTATGTTTATTTACCTTAGATTTGATCGCACTCTTGGATTGCGTTTATAATGAAATTAACGAGTGAAGAATCGTTTTTTACACATGGTAAAAGCTTGAAAAGTTCTGGGATGAGCTCACCACATGCAAAGGTGAGCGATTCTGTTTTTGATGTAGTTTGATCTTGAAGAAGGGTTAATGCCCGTTCTACCCCTGCTTTTAGTACATATGTATTATGGGTTGAAACCGAACGTTCTAAGAGGGTTTGGCTTTGATTTGGTAGTTTTTTTAGTAAGGTCTTTATGACATCTTGTGGTGTTTTAAAGCGCATAAAAAACTCGTTTGCTGCCTCTTTGGAAATAGCGGTGGTTTTTGTGGAATCGAGATTCACTGGAGCAGGTGTTGAAGGGGTTGATTCACTTGAGACTGAAAAGGTTGTTTCTACCGGTTGGCAGCCCAAATTTTCAACCAAAAGAGAGCTAGGCGCGTACGCTCCATTAGAGACTTTTTGGTTTAGTGATGGCGACGAGTTTTTATCTGAAGTTTGGGAAAGACTGTTTTTTGGAATTGCAATTATCACAGGAGAGATGCGGCGTATTTTAACAAACTTTCCGTTGGATTTTTGCTGATTCTTATTGTCTTGATTGAAAGTAGTTAGATTCCGTTTGTTGTTTTTGTTTGGTCTTTTAAAACCTATAGTTTTTATGGGTTTTAGCGTTATCGGCTTTATTACAAAGGCGCGTTGTGTTTGCGATGAGGTCTGTGTAATATCCATACTCATAATTTGTGTCGAGACAAAGAGTGAGAGCATAAGTAGGGAGAGATAGTTAATCTGTTTTTTGTTCTTCATAAAAGATTCCTTTTAAATTGTTTTTATTATTAAAATTAGTTTTTTTATTTACATATATTTAATGATATGAAAATAATTTAAAAACGTCAACTGTGAATAATAAAGAATATTCCTTTCACGGAAGTGACATTTTTATGGGTATGTTTATTTACCTTAGTCTTGACAGCATGCTTGGATTACGTTGTTAAAGAAAATCACGAGTGAAGAATCGTTTTTTACAAGTGGGGCAAGCTCGGTAAGTTCTTCGAGGAGCTTGCATTTGCATGTGGTGAGCGATTTTGTTGTTATAGTTTGTTTTTGAATAAGGAGTACAACTTGAGCTAGTGCGGCTTTTAGAAAATATATATTATTGGTTAAAATTAAATATTTGAGGAAAGTCCGATTTTGGGGTGATTCTGTGTTTAGTAAGGTATTTATAAGGTCTTGTGGCTTTTGAAAGCGTATGCAAAAAATGTTTGCGGTCGCTTCTGGAATAGATGCATTGTTTGGGGAATCGAGAGTCAGCGGCGCAGGTGTTGAAAGGGTTGATTCACTTGAGACTGAAAAGGTTGCTACCGGTTGGAAGCCCAAATTTTCAACCAAAAGAGAGTTAGGCGCATAGGCTCTATTAGAGATTTTTTGGTTTAGTGATGGCGATGAGTTCTTATCTGAAATTTTGGGAAGAGGAAGAAGGCCCTTTTGAGTTTTAATTATTAAGGGTGATGAGTTTTGATTTGAAATGTTGGGGCAAAGAAGGCTTTTTTGAGTTGGAATTATTAAGGTCGATGAGTTTTGGTTTGAAATGTTAATAATGTTTATATTCATACACATAGTTTGTGTCGAGACAAAGAGTGAGAGCAAGAGTAGGGAGAGATAGTTAATTTGCTTGTTGTTCTTCATAAAAGATTCCTTTTAAATTGTTTTTCATTATTAAAATTGATTTTTATTTACATATATTTAATAATGTTAAAATAATTTAAAAATGTCAACCGTGAATAATAAAACTATTCTTTTCACGAGAGTGACATTTTTATGGATGTATTTATTTACTTTAGTTTTGACAGCACGCTTGGATTACGTTGTTAAAGAAAATCACGAGTGAAGAATCGTTTTTTATAAGTGGGGCAAGCTCGGCAAGTTCTTTGAGGAGCTTGCATTTGCATGTGGTGAGTGATTTGGTTGTCATAATTGGTTTTTGAATAAGGAGTACAACTTGAGCCAATGCGGCTTTTAGAAAATATATATTATTGGTTAAAATTAAATATTTGAGGAAAGTCTGGTTTTGAGGTGATTCTGTGCTTAGTAAGGCATTTATAAGGTCCTGTGGTTTTTGAAAATTTTTAAAAAAAGCGTGTACGTCTTTTTTAAAAATTGATGCGTTTTTTAGGGAATCGAGAAGCAATGGCGCAAGTGCTGAAGTGGTTAATTTACTTGGGACTGAAAAGGTTTCTACCGGTTGGCAGCCCAAGTTTTCAATCAAAAGAGAGCTGGGCGCATACGCTCCATCAGAGACTTTTTGGTTTAGTGATGGCGATGAGTTTTGATTTGGAACGGTGGGAAGCGGAAGAAGGCTTCTTTGAGGTGTTATTACAAAGGGTGATAAGTTTTGATTTGAAATGTTAGGGCAAAGAAGGCTTTTTTGAGTTGGAATTGTTGAGGGGGATGAGTTTTGATTTGAAATGTTTATAGTCATACTCATAGTTTGTGTCGAGACAAAGAGTGAGAGCATGAGTAGGGAGAGATAGTTAATCTGTTTGTTGTTTTTCATAATAAAAGATTCCTTTTAAATTGTTTGTATTATTAAGATTGATTTTTATTTATATATATTTAATGATGTGAAAATAATTTAAGAATGTCAACCATGAATAATAAAAAAACTCTCAAGTAATGATTGCAAAATGACAACGTTTTGAAAGATTGTGGCTCTGAAATCTGCGTCGCCTAGCATCTTTTGGAATGTTTTTTGCAAAATGACGACGCTTTCGTCATTTTGAGACTCAAAATGACGGTAGTTTGATTACAAACAGGTGAGGCTCGAGATTTATCCCGAGCCTCAGAAGGTCTTTATAATGGTTTTACAGAAGTTTTATTCTCTAAAATCTGTCACTAAAATCTAAGGGCGCCTCCAATCCAAACGCCCCATGCATTCATAGCATTTTTGTCTTCACAGCGGCCAAATTCACCTTCAGCACCCGCGTAGAGTGTGGGCTTTCTGCAGTGATCTTCCCATACATAGTCAAGGTGCCCAAAGATTTTGTTGGTGAAGTAACCACCCAGTGCCCCAGAGCAGGGGTTGATGGCGGTGTCTGTTAGAAGGGTGGGTTTGCGATATCCCGCTGCGTTTGTTACAAGATGGGTGGTGTGGCTGATAGTTATGATAGGGCCCGAAGATTCTTGTAAAACGGCATTATTTAATTCAGCTACGGTCGGATTGGCGCCTGCTTGCGCAAAGGTTAGGGGGTTGACGTAAATATCTTCGAGGTTTGCGGTGGTTCCTGTTATTGGATTAGGGTCTGATACGTTGCGTGCATTATCAACTGGTCCACAGACATATGGGGTTGCATTGCTTTGTGTTGCGGAAACATTGTATCCCGTTGCCACGCCGTTGCCTACAAAATTGGCGCCATTAAACGTGTATCCAGGGGCATAGACGGGTGCACAGCCTTTGAGGCCTAACACTTTGCCCGACATAATACTGTTGTACGGCATGCAGAGTTTGCAGAGTTTTTCTCGTGAGCGTCCATAGATTTCGTAGCCTATCCCTGCAGAGAATCCGCAGTCGTTTTTGTACACAAATTCAATCAAACCTTCGCCTTTTACATCCACATGTATTTTGGCTCTGCGTGCCGACCAGTCGATGACGGACCAGAGCTTGTTGTTGTATGAAAGGTCCGTGGCAGATTTAAACTCCTTCATGAGCATGTAACGGCTCATAGGACCATTTACAAGGTCGAAAGCACGTACTTGATTGCGGTCGAACATATGAACCACATATCCCTGTAAGTAGACGGCAAAGGAATGGCAGTCGTTGCAGTTATAAAGTTCGGTATGGCCTGAAATACCCGCACCTAGTTGCCAGTGATCATCTCCCACTACGGGGTGAAAGATGTTTCTAAGGTGGTTGGTTGAGTTCATATCAGTTCCGGTTGGTGCGACAACCTTGAGATAGAAGCCACAGTGTTTGTTAGGGCATTCCATGAAGTTGTATCCCAAATCAAAATAGACACCGGCTAACCGTGTAGCTTCGTGGCAGCCGGAAAACTTGCCATATGCGCGGCCTTGAAAGTCGCCAAAGCCTATGCCATTAAGAGCGTCTGAAAGACTCGAGACGGGTGCTATGGTTTCATTTAGTAGATTGCTCATATATCCAGCAGGGAAAGGCGTGCTGTTTAAGGTTCCCGTTTGACATCCCGCTACAGAGCAGGAGGTTGCAGAGGTGGCACATGAACTGTCACAACAGGAGCTGTTACAACAGGATTCAAAACAGGATCCAGGACAGCATTTATTCTGTTTGCCTGATAGTTTCCAGTTTGTGTGAACCATCGGGAGTTTTATTTGCATGAATAGTCCCGGTACAAGATTGTCTAGGCGTGCATAGAGCTTAAAATCTACGATATGGTTCTGCACCTTGGGGCAGAGGGAGATGGAAAGATTATCCTGAACGTGTGAAAGACCAAAGTTGTCCGCTAGCAGGGTGCTTGCTTTAACGGTTTTATTAAGGCGGCTAGTAGCCTGGCTACCGGCAAAGCTGAGTCCACTGCCCCCAAAAAGTCCCTCTGCAATGCGACGTCCTTTGGTGCTTTGTTGATAGCGGTAGGCGACGCCAAAATTGCCATAGGTGCAGCATTCTTCGTGGTATTCATAGCTTAAACGATGTTGGTCTAAGACGAGGTTATCTCCGGCCGAGCGAGGAAACCAGAGCGTTTTAGCGGAAGAACAGCAGCTTGAGACGCTATTGGTATCGGTCGAATTTGAGCATCCGCATCCGCCGCAGCAGTCATTTGCGCGCAGACTGTGTGCTAGTGGCAGTAATCCTGCTATAGCGATGCACCAGAAAATAGTGAGATGGTTTTTCATAACTAGTACTCCAAAACTTTCATATAACTTTTAAATAACGTTCTAAAATCCTAACCCCATGCCAAACCAGATGGCCCATGCATTCATGGCATGTTTATCAGATTTCTTTGCAAACTCGGCCTCAATGCCACCATAAACGGCAGGTTTCCAGTCGCAACAGTCATCCCATGCATAGTCGACATAGCCAAAGACCTTGTTGGTCGTGTAGCTATTTAATGCCGCAGAGGATATATCAAGCTTATCGTCGGTAAGTAGAGTTGGATTGCGGGTTATGCCTGTTATTGCTCCCGTTACCGGAGTGATAGCCGTTACAGGTGTTGATGAGGATTCTTGAAGTTGCGAGAGATTGATATTCGCTGTGTCTGTGGCGGTAATGCCTGTAAGTCCAGGGAAGGTCAGAGGGGTGACATAGGCTGCTTCATTTAATAGAGTTCCGGTAACTGGATTAGGTACGCTAATTGCAACTGCACTGTCTACGGTTCCTTCCTTGTATGCTGTTGCATTACTCTGTGTTGCCGATACGTTGTAGGGGTAGGCAGGGTTGCCGGTCCCAGGAATTAGGGCCCATACGGGAACGTTGAGAGGGGTGGCTAGATAAGCCTGTGCATAAACAGGCGCCGTGCCTTTAAGACCAAGGGTTTTCCCGATCATGGTATTGTAGCAGGGCATGCAGGTTTTGCAGATTTTCTCTTTTGAGCGGCCGTAAATTTCATAACCCACGCCTAGGGATAACCCGCAGCTGTTTTTGTACTCAATCTCGATCAGTCCTTCGCCTTTGGCATCAACTTTTATCTTAGCTTTACGTGTTGACCAATCAATAACGGACCAGAGTTTATCGTTGTATGCCAGATTGGTGGATGATTTAAACTCTTTCATAAGCATGTAGCGGCTCATAGGGCTTGGCGTTGAATCGCTATTTTTGAGGTCGAATGTGCGGACTTGCTCACGTTCAAACAAGTGGGTTACATATCCTTGTAGATAAGCTGTGATGGTGTGATCATCTTCGCAGTTATAAAGTTCTGCAGCTCCAGAAATACCGGCTCCAAGCTGCCAGTGATAGTCGCCTACTATAGGGTGGAAGATGTTTTTGACGTGGCCGTCGCAGTTCATGTTGGTACCTGTTGGAGCTACTACCTTAATATAAGCGCCGAGGTGGTAGTCAGGGCATTCAAAGAAGTTGTACCCTAGGTCAACATAAACGCCCGCTAGTTTTGTGCTACGGCAGTCGCCGGAGAATCCCCCATAGGTGCGGCCTTGAAAATCGCCAAAGGGTTTACCATTCAGTGCATCAATAAGTGTAGAAAGCGGTGAAACAACGGTTGTCATATTACTCATGTATCCCGCAGGGAATGGGGTAGTGTTGAGTAGGCCTAGCTGGCAGGCTGTTACGCCGCAAGTAGGAGTGGGCGCAGGGGTACAAGAGCCGCCGCAACAAAGATTGCAGCAGTCATTACAGGCTGATGTGCAACAGCTTTTCCCGCCGCTCAAGTTCCAGTTAGTATGAACTACGGGGAAGTTGAGTTGCATGTAAAGTCCATCAAAAACTTCATCTAAGCCTACGTAGAGTTTGAAGTCTATGCAGTGGTTTTGTACTAGCGGCTTAAATACGATGGCGAGATTATCTTGTTTGTGCGAAAGGCCAAAATAATCAGCTAACAGAGCATTTTGTGGTGCAGTATTTGCACTGCGACTAGTGGCTTGGCTCCCTGCAAAATTTAGACCGCAACTGCCAAATAAGCTCTCTGCAATGCGGGATGCGTGGAAGTTGCGTTGATAGCGATACGAAATATTCAGTCCACCGTAGTTACGGCATTCTTCGTTATATCGATATCCAAAGCGGTGTTGGTCCAAAACCAAATTGTCGCCCGCAGAACGGGGAAACCAGAGGGTTTTTTGGGTGCATGCGCTGCCAGAGACTTCTGACGACGTGCAGCATTCTTCTGCGCATAGGGCGCTAGCCATAGGCAGTAGCCATGCAAGTGCACAACTGTAGATAATTATAAGATGATTCTTCATGATAAAACATACTCCCGATCAAAGTTTTAACAACTTACTATCTCTGCCAAGAGCTTACTACGTTTTAGAAAATTTTATGATCGATATTTGGTAGAGTGGTATTTGTGCAGAGACAAAGCCCGTGTGTGCGATGGTTTCTTTAGTTATGTTATGGGAAATTACCAGAGGTGGTATCTGCTGGGTTTGTGTTGGAAAAGCGATATTCTTATCCTTTCCCCTTTTGAAGTTTTGAGTATTTTTGAATGAGGCTCGAGATATTATCCCGAGCCTCAAGAGCTTGTTGTTATATCTATCCTTTAAACATTATTTTTTAAAAGTTAACGCCGCCTTCAATCCAGATGCCCCATGCATTCATAGCATTTCTATCAGATTCGCTAGCAAATTCACATTCAGCGCCTACGCAGGCGGATGGCTTCCAGTCAGAGTCATCCCAGATATAGTCAACGTGTCCAAAGATTTTGTTGGTAATATAACTCTTCATGGTAGCTGAACGCTTGCATAGCTGGTCGCTTGTCAGAATCGTAGGCGCAAGTTTTAGGCCTGTTACTTCACCGGTTGTTCCATTGATAAGTGCGGTGCCAGTTGCAGATTCTTGAAGAAGTGCCGCCGTCATTTCGGTAAGTGTAACGGCTGCAGGGTTTGCGGGAGCGAAAATAAGCGGATTAACATACCCGGCGCTGCCTGGGTTACCGGTTAATGGATTAGGATTTGCAACGATGTCACTACTGTCTACCGTTCCGGCCTTGTAGGCTGTTGCATTACTTTGCGTTGCAGAAACGACGTAAGGAATATAGTTTGCGTTGACGAACTTGGCAAAGTTAGTGCCATTCCAAAGATATCCATCAGATCCTACCGGCGCTGTTCCTTTAAGACCAAGCGTCTTGCTGGCCATGGTGCTATTGCACGGTGCACAGATTCCGCAGATCTCTTCTTTTGAACGGCCGTAGATTTCATACCCTAATCCAGCTGAGAACCCACAGTTGTTGCTATAGACAACCTCGATTAAGCCCTCACCCTTAGCATCTACGCGGACTTTAGCTTTACGGGTTGACCAGTCAATAACGGACCATAGTTTGCTATTGTAGGTTAGGTTGTCGGCAGATACAAACTCTTTAGCGAGCATGAAACGGCTCATAGGACTTGCAGTGGAATCGCCACTCTTAAGATCGAATGCGCGGACCTGTTCACGCTCAAAGAGGTGGGTTACATAGCCTTGGAGGTAGGCCGTAATGCGGTGGTCATCATCACAGTTGAATAGTTCTGTAGCGCCAGAAATACCAGCCCCTAGTTGCCAGTGATAGTCACCAATTACGGGATAGAAGATGTTTCTAACGTGGGCATCATGGTCCATGTTAGTACCCGTTGGAGCAATTACTTTGAGGTATATTCCTAGGTGGTAGTCAGGGCATTCCCAAAAGTTGTACCCGAGGTCAAAGTAGATGCCTGCAACTTTGGTTGCGTCATGGCAGCCAGAGAATTTGCCATAGGAGCGACCTTGAAAATCGCCAAATGCCTTGCCATTGAGTGCATCGGCAACTGTGGTTAACGGTGCAACAGGGCCGGCAGTAACGTTACTCATGTATCCGGCAGGAAAGGGTGTAGAATCGAGAGTTCCGGTTGTAGGGCAGTTGCCCATTCCGCAGAGTGACGTTGAGGTAGTAGCCGTTGCGGTAGTGCTGTTTGTGCTGCAGCCGCAATCGTTATTACAGTCGTTTTTGCATCCTGAGTTACAGCAACCACTGCACAAATTCCACTTGGTATGAATCAAGGGAAGGTTAAGCTGCATATAGAGGCCTTCAATAATCTCGTCCATACCTACATAGAGTTTGAAGTCTATGCAATGGTTTTGTACGCGAGGTCTAAACGCGACGGTATAGAGGTTCTGTTTTTGTGAAAGTCCAAAATAGTCGGCTATAAGCGCGTTGGACTTTACGGTAGTAGGAGTGAGGGTGCGTGTAGGATCTTGGCTGCCTACAAAGCTGAGGTTGTTGATTCCAAGGCTCTGCGCTATGCGGCATTCTTTGAAGTTGCGTTGATAGCGGTAGGACGCGCTAAAGGTACCATAGGTGCAACAGCTTTCATTGTATTGATAGCCAAAGCGATGTTGGTCTAGAACTAGGTTGTCGCCGGCTGATCGGGGGAACCATAAGGTTTTTGGCTCCGAACAGCAGCTGCTTGAGCCTGTGATGGTTCCATTGGAATTGGAACCGCAACAGCCATCGCCCTCTACGCTGCAGCAGGCATTTATAGCGCCAACTGCAAAAAACAGTGTTAGGCATAAAACAAGGGCTGTGGGCCCTTGACCCGTTACTCTTTTTTTTCTTGTAATCACAATAATTCTTTCAGGGCTAAATTAATGAGGCCCGGGAGATAATCCCGAGCCTCATGTGCTTGTTTTTGTCTGTCTTTAGGTGAAAGGCTACTAACCTACTAGAAGGCTACGCCGCCTCCGATCCAGATACCCCATGCGTTCATAGCATTTTTCTTGGAGTCGCTGGCGAATTCACCTTCAGCACCGGCGTAAACCGATGGCTTCCAGTCACAGTCATCCCAGATGTAGTCGATGTGGCCATATACCTTGTTGGTGATATAGCTTTGCATTGATGCTGAGCACTTGTTGATGTTGTCATCTGTGAGGATAACTGGAGCACGTGTTAGACCTGTTACTTCACCGGTTGTTACGTTGATAGTAGGTGTGCCAGTTGCTGATTCAGAAAGAACATTGTTGCTTATGTTTGTTGCATCAGTCGCTACTACCGCTGGATTAGTAAGCCCTGGGAAGGTAAGTGGATTAACATAGGCTCTGTCGTTTAGGGCGCCAGTTAATGGGTTTTGTGGAAGAATTAACTGAACGGGGCTATCTACAGCTCCACATTTGTATGCGGTTGCTGCACTCTGAGTTGCAGAGACATTGTAAGGCACAAAGGTTGAAGCAGGGAATGCGTTGAAGAGAGGGGTTGCATTTGCAACATATCCATTTGCATAGACAGGTGCACAACCTTTAAGACCGAGGGTCTTGCTGGCCATGGTGCTGTTGCAAGGTGCGCAGAACTTGCAGATCTTTTCCTTTGAACGGCCGTAGATTTCATAACCGATACCGGCTGAGAAACCACAGCTGTTGCTGTACACAAACTCGATCAAGCCTTCGCCCTTGGCTGCAACTTGCACCTTGGCTTTACGTGTAGACCAGTCAATTACTGACCATAGCTTGTCGTTGTAGGAAAGGTCCGTAGAGGACTTAAATTCCTTCATAAGCATGTAGCGGCTCATTACGCCGTTGTTGAGATCGAATGCACGAGTTTGCTCACGCTCAAAGAGGTGAGTTACATAACCTTGGAGGTAAGCAGTGATCTTGTAGTCATCTTCGCAGTTGTAGAGTTCTGCAGCGCCGGAAATACCAGCACCCAATTGCCAGTGATAATCACCAACTATAGGATGGAAGATATTTTTAACGTGTGCATCACATTTCATGTCGGTGCCTGTTGGAGCAACAACCTTTAGGTAAACGCCGAGATGGTAGTCAGGGCATTCCCAGAAGTTGTAACCTAAATCAAAGTAAACGCCTGCAAGCTTAGTTGAATCGCAGCAGCCAGAGAACTTGCCATAGGTGCGACCTTGGAAATCACCAAAGGCTTTGCCGTTGAGCGCATCTGAAAGGCTTGTTTGAGGGTTTACAGCTGTTTTGCTCATGTACCCTGCAGGGAACTGAACGGTGCTGAGTGTACCCGTTGTTGGGCAACCATTTAGACTACCGGTTGTGGTAGTTGTTGTGGTTGATGTTGTGGTTCCACAGGAGCTTCCACAGCAATCATTGCAGGAGCTACCGCAGCAGTCTTTGTTGCAACCGCAGCATAGGTTCCACTTGGTATGAATCAAGGGGAAATTAAGCTGCATGTAGAGCCCTTCAAGAAGCTCATCCATGCCTACATAGAGTCTGAAGTCTATGCAGTGGTTTTGCACGCGAGGATTGAACTTGATGGTGTAGCTGCTTTGAGCTTGTGAAAGTCCAAAGTTGTCAGCTAGAAGTGCAGTAGATGACACTGCTGGAGATGCACCAGTTCCGCGTGTTGCGTCTTGGCTACCTACAAAGTTGAGGGTGTTGCTGCCAAAAAGGCTGCTTGCTATGCGGCAGTCTTTGGTGCTGCGCTGATAGCGGTATGAAACATCAAAATAGCCATATGTGCAGCATTCTTCGTTGTATTTGTAACCAAAGCGATGCTGGTCTATGACCATGTTATCACCGGCTGAACGAGGGAACCATAATGTTTTTGGTTCTGAGCAGCAGCTGCCCGTGCCTGTTGTTGTTGAACCGGAAGATGAACAACAGCATCCCCCTGTTCCACAATCATCTGCTAGCACAACGCCAACTGTGGACAGCAGCGTTATGCATAAAAACGACCTAAAAAGGTTCTTCATAAAGTACTCCTGATGAACCTAAAACCAGCTTGGCGTATCTTTAAACGATCTAAAGAAAGCCAAACTCTAACCGATATGCAATGTTTAAAATTTTAATCCGATGTGCCTGTCAGTCCCCCCTTTCGACTACATTCATTCATGTCGCGCTGATAAAACTTTCCTGTATGAGGTATAATCTAGTAAAAACGGGTTCAGAAAGCAACGATATTTAATAATTTTTTGTCGACGTAGAAGGGCTTGTGAAAAAAGCGCTGGAAAGACGAGGAAATTGAAATGGTTCAGTTATATCTGTGTATGCAAATTTTACTAGAGTCACTTCCTATTAGTAGCTCTGGGCATCTCCATCTACTCGGATTTGAAGCTCCCTGGTATATCGATTTCTTTGCTCATGGCCCTACGGCTGTGATGCTCCTTATTTATTTTGCAGGGGAATGGAGCCCTTTATTAGATGCACTTACTAAAAGTAGTCGGACGGTGTGGCGATGGGCAGGTATACTGGGTGCGGCAGAGGGGATTACGGCGCTTTTTTTCCTACTAGCTCGTGTAATGCCTCAGCGACCACCTCTTGTGGTAGGTTTTTTTTGTACTGCTCTTTTACTACTCTCTTTAAAACGAGTGCCGTTGAACAGCTCGAGTGGTAGGAGTGTAAAATGGTCAGATGGGCTCTGGCTAGGGATGGCGCAGGGAGTTTCTTTGGTGGTACCTGGGGTATCTCGGCTAGCAGTTACCTATGTGATAGGGCGGTGGTTGGGTTTTAGTGCTCGTCAGGCCTTTCGTTTTTCGTGTGCGCTGCAGGTCCCTCTCTTTGGCGGAGCGGCATTGCTGGGGTTGGCAGGGGTCATAAAAACAGGTCAGCTTGGGGCGATTTTGGGTGGGTGGGGTCTGCCTGCTATGCTGGCAGCCAGCGTTGGAGCTTATCTACTTTTATGGGTAGTAGAAATGTTAATGGTGCGCGAGACGCTGTGGTACCTTGGGATTTATATGATAGCTCCGATGGTCGCCGCCTTGTTGTGGGGATAGGTCAAATTCCCTGTGTATAAGTCTTGAGTTTCCGTTCTATAACTTTGTAGACTGATCAGAAGTGAAAAAGGTGGATAGTCCCGATGAATGTTAAGGGAAGGGGGCCGTGCCATGGTGCATCGATCAATACTGTCAAAGACTCAAGTATGTGGCTTGTTTTTTATAGGAGTGTCCCTGTTTCTTGCCGTTATACTCGCGACGTTTAATCCGCATGATCCCTCTCCTTTTTTTCAAATTGCCTCGTTAGATCCGGTACCTATGCATAATCGCGGAGGAGCGGTTGGGGCCTATGTGGCCGCATGGTTAATTTTTTTATGTGGAAGTGCCGTCTTCTGGCTAATACCTTTTTTTCTATGGTTAGGATGGGACGTTTTCTGTTGGAGCCATCCTAAAGGAACTCATCATTCACCAGACTGGTCCCGTATTTTTGGCTTTTTGGTTCTACTTGTTGCGCAATCGCTTTTTTTCTTTCAGCAGGGCTATGACCCTGTAAGGTTGGGGTCTGCAGGGGGCAAGGTTGGCGCTGTAGCTACGCGATTGCTTCTCTCCTGGTCAGACACCCTGGTTGCTTATGCAACGGCCATGGTGCTTGCTCTGATTGGTTTTATATTGGTTGCGCGGTTTGCGTGGGCCTCACACCTGTGCCATGCAGTCTGTTTTTGCGGGCGCCAGGTAGGTGCTGGCCATTTGTTGCGATGGTTGAAGGAGTTGGCATATTGCTATGTTTTACCGCCCTTTAGAGCTATGCATAGGGCATGGAATGAGATGAAAAATGCGGTTGTCGGGGTCTTTACTCTAAAGGATTTAGAGAGGATCGCGGGAGAGAAACGTGTTGAAAATAGTGTTTTTCCCAATAATTCGAGTGAGACAGCCGACGGAGTATTTGATGATCAATTTTGGGAAGAACTTCAAGGGCGGCTTAAGACAATTCCTATGGCCCTATTTGAGGGCGCCCAAGTTGATGCAGGGGAGTTGGATGGTGGGAATGGAGGGGATGGAGGGGATGGAGGGGATGGAGGTGGTGATAGTTGCGTCCAATCTTTGCCAGAGGGGGAAGCAACTTCGGTCTTGCCCGGGGCGGAGCCGGAAGTTTTTGCACTGCCGTCTGACAGTCTGCTTGCCTATCCTCCCAAAGAGGGGGGTGCTGATGAGCGTGCGCGGGATGCGCAGGAGCGGGCGCGGCAGCTTGAGGATAAGCTACGCTTTTTTGGAATTAATGGCCGCGTGTTGGCTACTATAGTGGGTCCGGTTGTGACACTCTTTGAATATGCCCCTGCGGAAGATGTTAAACTGAGCCGAATCTTGGCGCTTGAGGACGACCTTTCTTTGGCCCTTAAAGCATTGAGTCTGCGTATTATTGCGCCTATTCCTGGCCGTTCAGTGGTGGGGTTTGAAGTGGCAAATCGGGTGCGCGAGGCGGTGAATTTTTCAACATTGGTTACCAGCAAGGCGTTTAGAGACAGTTTGGCTGCATTACCCCTTGTTTTGGGGCGTGACACGCAGGGTGGAGATGTGGTAGTTGATCTGGCGCAGATGCCCCACTTATTGGTTGCAGGTTCTACAGGGTCAGGAAAATCGGTTGCTTTGCACGCCATGCTCATGAGCCTCTTTTATAAAAGGACTCCTCAGGAGGTTCGTTTGGTACTCATTGATCCTAAACGACTTGAATTTGCTATGTATGCCGATATTCCTCATCTTCTGGTGCCGGTCGAGACTAATGTCCCTCGTGTTCCTGCGCTTTTGCACTGGCTAACGCAGGTTATGGAGGATCGGTACAGCCAGATGGCGCAGGCGGGCGTTAGGAGTATACAGGAATTTAGACAGCGTGAAGGAGCGGGAGCAATGCCCTATCTGGTGGTTATGATGGATGAGCTTGCAGATATTATGATGGTAGCTGGCAAAGAAGTTGAACCGGCGCTTGCACGGCTTGCACAGATGGCTCGTGCAGCTGGAATTCATTTAATTGTTGCGACGCAACGGCCTTCGGTGGATGTGCTTACCGGACTTATTAAGGTTAATTTTCCTGCACGTATTGCATTTAAAGTGGCCTCTAAAATTGATGCGCGTACGATTTTGGATGCGCTGGGCGCTGAGCGATTATTAGGGAAAGGCGATCTGCTCTTTTTAAACCCACGAGGAGCGCTTGAACGTATGCATGGAGCCCTGGTGCGAGATGAAGAAATTGCGGCAGTTGCAGCACATTTACGGGCACAGCAGAAAGTGGAATATGAGACAATTGCAGAGAATAGAGCTACCGAAAATCAGGGTGGCAGCGATGACCCTTTGATTGCTGAAGTTGTTCTATTTGTACAGTCGGTTGATGAGATTTCTATATCTCTTTTGCAACGACGCTTCCGGGTGGGATATAACCGGGCGGCATGTCTGGTTGAGGCTTTGGAAGCTCGCGGAGTAATCTCGCCTGCGACGGGTGCGAAAATGAGAAAAGTGCAACGAGATGCATCTCCTTCTTGACAAATGTGCTAAATACAGCCAGTTTTATCTTCAACATATTCAAAAGAGAAGTATGTGCAACTTCATTGGCAGGAATGCGTATGAGGCTAGATCAGAAGTTTTTTTCTTTCGCGGTCCCCGAAGTCGAATGGGCTGGAAAGCATGAGTTAGTGGTTGAACGATTTGTGATTGATTCACGGTTGGTTCAGCCTGGGACGGCCTTTGTGGCCTTGAAGGGAGCATCTACGGACGGTCATCTATTCGTTGCCGACGCTATTGAGCGTGGCGCAACGATGCTGATTATCGATGCTGATAGGCGTGACTGCTTAAACCGAGTACCTGCGTGGTCAACTAAGGTTTCTGTTGCCATGGTTCCGTCTGCGTCGAAGGCTTTATTTAAGCTTGCGTCTGCGTGGCGGGCTCAGTTTTCGTATCCGGTTGTGGGTATTACGGGGTCTATAGGTAAGACCTCTACCAAGGAGATGCTTGCTGAGATGATACGTCTTAGTGGCAAAAGTTGTGTAGTTTCTGAACGGAATTATAATACAGATCTTGGGGTTGCTTTGACGCTGCTTCAGATGAGGCCAGAGCATCATTGCGCCCTTGTTGAAATGGGTATTTCCTTACGAGGTGAAATGGCCCGGTTGGCCGATATGGCTCGCCCTTCAATGGGGGTTATAACTACCATTGCGCATCAGCACATGGATGGGCTGGGTGCACTTACGGATATTGCGGCTGAAAAGCGTGATATTTTTAAGTATTTTAAACCGGACAATATTGGGATTATAAATGGAGACCAGGCGGTATTGGCTTCGGTTTCTTATTCCCATCCGGTCGTCAAGTTTGGGTTTAAAACTACTAATTTAGTGCAAGCTCGCCGTATTTCTATTGATGGAATGCGGATTACGGGTGTATTAAAATTGTACAATGAGCGCCATGCAATTACGTTGCCTATGCCGCATCGTGGTCGGTTGCTAAATGCATTAGCGGCTGCAGCGACGGCCTGTTTCCTTGATATACCGCATACTTACATTGTGGCGGGTATCCAGTCGGCAGCGGCTGTGCAAGGTCGATTCCAGACCGTAGCTCTTTCTTCGGGTAAGGGCTTTGTTATAAATGATGCGTATAATGCCAATCCTGAAAGTATGCGCGAGGCGCTATTTGCATTTGATCGTCTTGAAGTGCATGGAGCTAAGATAGCAGTGTTGGGCGATATGTTGGCCTTGGGAGCTAATAGTTCATTCTGGCATCGCCAGTTGGGCCGCTCTCTGCGCAAAACTCCGTCTATTCAACGTATTATCTTTGTTGGTGAACAGGTCAAGGCGGTGGAAAAAACTCTGCCTCGCGGACTTAGATACCAGATTGTTTCATCCTGGCAAGAGGCACATAAGGTACTTGAAGGGACATTGTCGGGCGATGAGGCCATCTTGGTCAAGGCGTCTAATGGCATTGGATTACAACATCTAGTTGATCGGTTAGCTCTGTGACTTTAGAATCTACAACGTCTAGTACAACTTATCATAAAAGTGTTTTGGTGCGCGAGGTAATTCACTACCTCGCGCCCAAGCCTTCGGGCGTCTATGTGGATGCCACGTTTGGCGGAGGGGGGCACACACGCGCTATTTTGGAACATGAGCCTACGTGTCGTGTTATTGCGTGTGATTGGGATCGTAATGCAATTGATACCAACATTCCTCCGTTAAAAGAGGAATTTGGGGATCGGATTGATTTTGTTTGGGGTAATTTTGCCCAGCTTCCGCACCTTCTTAAAAAAGCGGGTTATGGGAAGGTAGATGGAATTCTTGCTGATTTTGGGACCTCCCAGTTTCAGATTACTAATGTGCCCGGTTTTTCTTTTAAACAGAATTTACCGCTTGATATGCGTATGTCGACGTCACATTTTGTCATTACAGCGGCCGATATTGTTAATCGGGCGTCTGAGGCGGAGCTTGCGGATATTTTTTGGAAATATGGCGAAGAGCGTAATTCCAGAAAGATTGCGCGGCTTATAGTGGAGGCACGTAAACGGCGGCCATTCAAAACGACGCATGATCTTGTTAATGTTATAACCTCTATTACGCCGGTTATACGGGGGAAGATTCATCCTGCAACGCGCGTGTTTCAGGCTTTGCGCATTCAGGTGAATAATGAACTTGAGAATATTGAGACATTTCTAAAGCATCTTGAGCAGCTTTTGCTTCCAGGAGGCCGTGCGGTCTGTATTAGTTTTCATTCGCTTGAAGATCGGCTTGTTAAGCAGTTTATTCGTGGCCATAAAGAACTATTTATTGAACTGACGCCTAAGGTGGTGATTGCAGATGAGGCGGAGCGATTTACAAATCCTTCGTCACGATCGGCCAAGCTGCGTGCTGCGGAGATAGTTTCGGAATTAGGCTGACCGCATCTTTTTTGAATCTTATGACAATTCCTCGTACTATTTGCTAGGCTTGCTACAGGTCTAGTGAATTTACTGTTTTTACATAATGAGGGAGTATGTGATGAGAAAACATTGTATTCTAATTGCATTGTTGGGGGTGTTGGTTTCTACCGCGCCTGTTCTGCTACAGGGCAATGATGAGCTTGATAACCTGGCGCGTAGCCTTGCGGCGATAGCTAAAGGGGTGGAGCTTAAAGAGCTTGGGGGAACCAACACAATTCCCTTGGATGATAAGGGGAACTTTGTTATTAAGGCTTTCCTTCTCTTGCATCCGATTACAACCTTGGTGCGCGAAAATGTTAAAGAGTTTGGAAATACCTCTACGGTGTCGCGACTGAGTTTTAAAAATGCTGCAGCCGTGCTTGAAAATGCACTTATTCTTTTTGATCTTGATTCTAGGGATTTTTTAAAAGAGGCACTCGACTATAATGTAGGGCTACTTCCTGAAAATGACACTACTGGTGAGGTGCAGTTTTTTAAGGAGCAGGTTGAGAAACTTAAAGGGATAATTGACACCACAAAATTGGGTAGTGAAGAAGAGCGCAAAAATGCGGCGGTGAAGTTTTTTGCATCGTTGACGCCGGATCTTATGATCAACAAGGTTCTGTGGCCCTTGTTTGGAATCTTTGTTATGGGGAAAATGACGGTTGAGCTGACACCTTTGTATAAGGAAGCTATCGTAAAATTCTTTGTTTCGGATGATGAAAAAGATCTGAACAAGCCAGTGGATCCTAAGCATCCAGAGGACCCACTGGCTCCTCTTATGAAAAGGGCGGCGAAGAAGGTTGCTGCGGCTACGGATGGTTTTGAAGTTCTTTTAAAGAATTTACATTTAACTAAAGCGGTGGTTGAGAAGGAGGGGGTTTTTAAACAGTTTGCAAGTTTCTTTAGTGAGATATCGGGAAGCTGGAAAGCTCATCAGGCGGACAAAACAAAGTATTCTAAAGGGGAAACTGTATCCACCAAACTAACGGCTCTGGCCGATATTCTTTATGGGGTGGGTCAAGGGAAGGTCGTGGGTCCGGTTATAAATGTTTCCTTTAAGTCTGCCGAGGACGATGAGAAAGAAAAAAAAGAGATTGAGGATGAGAAGAAGAAGCTAAAAGAACAGCTAGAAAAAGAACGACTCGAGAAAGAAAAAGTGGAGAAGCTAGAGAAAGAGCTAAAGGAAAAACAGACGAAGGAGTGTCGCAAACGTGTGGTTTTGCGTGTGCTGAGGGATGTGTACGACTCTCTCTTTGTTAACGCCCTGTCCGAATTATCCCCCGATTATTGGGAAAACCTTTTGCAGCCTATTATTAAAGGGGAAACTGTTGTTGAGATTACGGGCAAAGGAGGATCGCATACTTTTGATTTTTATAGTGCAAATAAGGTTGTTGGGGTGCAATCAACTATTCCTTTCCCTGCAGGGATAAATGAGATTTATACCTATGACGAGGTGGCGGAAGGGATCAAAAATTCGCGCATAGCGGCGAACTTTGTTTACCATTTAATGGCGCAAATAGCGATAGAGCAGAAGTGGTTAGGAGACCTTTTTACGGAGTCTGAGTTTAATGATGCGGTCGGCTTGAAAAGGCTAGAGGATGAGTATCATAATTACATATATGCGATCAATGTTAAGCACAAAATACTTAAGACTGATAATGCATATGATAAAATTTGGAAAGCGTTCACAGAGCCCATTTCTGTGCAAAATACATGGCCCAAGGAGCTTGTATCCAGGCTTTCTATGCTTATAAAACGTCGGTATTTCTATGATTTCTTATTTTATCTGTGTGATGAGCTTGTAAGCGAAAAAACGAAAAATTTGATGGATCCGGATTGGACGCGCTATGTCTATGACTGGTATAGTCTTACGGGTGGTGAGCACACGGTTTATGTCGCTACAAAGATGCCGGTTTGTAAAGAGCTGGAGAAACAGAACCATTTAATCGAGTATTTTGCCTATTTAAATACGATTCTGTGCGGGCTGCTGAAAGATGTTGATGATCGGATAACTGCTATGGCGATGCTTGGAGAGGTTTATATCTATTACGAAAAGCATTACATGGAGCAGGGGCATGATTTTGGTAGCGTGCCGACAAAAATGGCCACGGTATTGAAAAAGGCTGAAAAAATCGCCCAAAATGGATGTCTTGCGGATTGGCAAAATGAAGCGCGGGCTATGCAAAAGGCGATAAAGGATGTGTATGCTGCTCTCGTGATAGTTTCTGCAAAATACAAGTTCAAATCCATGGAAATGGAGAAGCTTGAGAAGGCCGTTAAAGACTTGGGTGATACAAATTTGAGGAATATATCTTTGTCTTTTGTAGAATCACAACGGGATGAGTTTGACAAGATTGTTGATGAAGGTCTTAAATATTTATTAGAATTAATTATCGGTTATCCATTCGCATTCGAGATGTTACGCACCTTTAATACAATTCCTGCAGACAAGGACTGGACAATTTATGAGTACAATGTCACGCAGAACAAGTGGGTGCCTAAAACGGGAGTAGAGGGCGATAGCGCGTTTGTTGGATTTAAATATCTGGGCGCGTACTTTAAGATGGTTGAGAAGTTATGGGATCTTTGTAAGCTGCCGTTGGTACGGACCACGGGCAATCCAGTTGAGTTTTTGGCACTAATACCTAAATGATATCTAAATAATCGGTTATTGCGAGCAGGAGGCGTGTACAAAGTATTTTTAATCTTTGTACACGCCTCCTGTGGGTTTTTATGCGTTTGCAGCAATAGCGCGTAGGCTCTGCGCAAGCTTTTTAAGGATTTCTTGAGTTTCTTTTTCCGATTTTTCTTCTTCTAATTTTTCTAGACGTTCTTTTTCTAGCCTCTCTGCTTCTTCTTTCTCGATTCGTTCTTTCTCGATTCGTTCTTTCTCGATTCGTTCTTTCTCGATTCGGTCTTTCTCTAATTTTTCTTTTTCAAGTTTCTCCTGCTCGATTCGTTCTTTCTCTAGCCTCTCTGTTTCTTCTTTCTTAAGTTTTTCTTTTTCTAATTTCTCTTGTTCTAGTGCGGGAGAATATTTTGAGAGTTCTTCTTCAGTTTTGAACGTATAGGCCTGTTGGTTAGCCTTGGTGTTTCGCCTGATGATATCTTTTATGACTTTACGAGTCTTTTCAGGGGTTTTGATTGTCCCTAGGTACTGTTCTATAAAGGTGCTTAAAGGGTTTTTGAGAAGTTCGATGAGAGATGTGGCGTTTTTTGTGTAATGTTTTTTTATTATGCTTGGCCTTATAGACTTTAGATCTTTCCTGGCTCTGTTTTTGTGTTTTGTCATAGCGTAGAGCATAGTAAATGCCGCAAAATTGTTGCAAAATTCGACGGTCTCTGGTGTACAAATGCGGTTTAATTCATCCAAGAATGACGGCAAATCGGATAGGTCTAGTAACGCATTGGAGTAGGCCTTCTGTAGTGCGCTAAATGTGGGATCAAGGATTAGAGTTGCGTCGGGCGGGATGTTTTTAATAAGAGCTGTAAGATTTTTACGAGCGGCGAGTGCTAGAGGTTCTAATTTGATTTTAGACTGAGCTTTCGATAGCGCTGATTTTATTTCTCCAAGTTCCTTTTTCCAGCTATCTGGCGAGGCTGTATTGTCTTTGCTAACGACCAGCAGAGTCGCCTGTAGTTGTTCAGTAATTGAGAGGGGAACCCACTTGTAAATAAGATCTTTTTTACTAAGTCCTGCTTTAGAAGGATTGTTACGTGCAAAATCTGCGCAGGCGCCTAAGGGTATGTCTAGGAGGCTTGTGAGTTCTTTTTCTCGCTTGTATCCTGCGATATTGGCAGGGTATAGCTTTGAGAAGAGATAGTTTGCGGGGTGTTTTTTTACTTTAAGGATAACAAGAGCTCTATTTGAGAATACGTAGGCGGTAAATTGATCAATAGCTTTTTGCGTATAATCAAGTGTGGCAAGGGCATTGAGGGGTTTTAATAGATCGAGGAGGTTCTTTTCTATTTTTTTAGCTTTAAATTTTATGAACGCTTTGCGAAGAGGGGTAAAGGTGGGGTCGATGTTAATACCTATCTCAGGAACTGATTGTGCAAAGGTTTTGAGCGTTTGGATCATCAGGGTGGCAAAGGGTTGTCCGGCTTCTTTGAGCCCTTTTTTCTCAAGGAGAGAGAGGGATTCATTTATAAGGTTAATTTCTTCTTTTACCTTTTGGTCGAATATAGTTTTGTTGTCGGCTTTATCTATGCCAAGGAGTATAGATAAGAGCTGAACGTCGGGGCTGAAGGAGGCGGAGATTTTATCATAGCCATCTGTTCGGGGTTCATTTAATGCGCGTTCCCCTGCTATGCTTTTCACTCCTGCATTATCGATGGCTTCTTTGAGGTTTTTATCCGTTGAAAATCCCTTGAGGTATGAGGCGAAAAGGTTTAGTGGGTCTGTGAGGTTTAAATAGAGGCCTTTGGGATTGAATGATTCTATGACAAGTGTTGGGTAAAAGTCTTCAAAGATTTTTACTGCATCTCCTAGTTTTTTGTAAGAGCCCAATGCCCCTACAAGTAGACAGTGCGCAGCGAATTTAGTGATGAGGGGATCGTTTTGATTTTGGGTTATCTGGTTAAATAAATTAGTGACGTTTTTAGAGGTGGGGGTGTTTTCAAGTTTAGAAAATGCAGGGAGGAGTTTGTTTTTAAAAAAGTCGGTGGTGTTTAAATTGTTTGAGGTTCCTACAAAGGCCGCCAATTCATCAATGGTTTTTCTGATTGCAGAAATGAGCGTAAAGGCTCCTGGCCCCCATGTTCCTGATGTGCTACCTGATTTTAGTTCCTTTTTCTTCTTTTGAATAGTGCTAGCGATCTTGTTGGCCGAAATAAAGGAGTGTCCTAAGGCTATTGACAGTAGTTGTGGGGCGGCCATCTTAGGGAAGGTGTAGAGCGCGCTGAAGTCAGAAATGAAGGCTTTGCAATCATTATCAGAGTTCCAGCATCCTCTAAGTCTCCAGTATAGTGTGGATTCAATGGTTGGATCGAAAAAAGTGCTGGGGGGGAATTGATTTTGTGTGGTATACACAAACAATATTAGATTGAATAATAAGGAGGTAGTGCCCTTAAGAAGGACTAGGCCGTTGTTTGGATCGGGGTCTTGGACCAGTTTTAGCCAATCTTCTACAAGCTCTTTGTTGTGCGCAGTATTAATTTTTTTTCCTGCCTGTATGTCGACTATGGTTTTGATTAGTTTGTTGTGCAGTATGAAGGCAGGGTGATTGGTCATATCGGGTTTTTGGGTATCAAGGATTAGAAAATCTGTTTCTTTATCAAGCGCCGTTAGGGTGCCAAAGATGGTTTTAGCCAGAGGGACCACATAGTCTTTGGGGAATTCAGTTGGTGTTGATGGTGCGAGCTTATGTACGGCAATCAGGTTGGACATATTTTTGTATAGAGTTTTGGCTTCTTCTGTAGGGGTGTATCCCAACACAATGGCAAGGTCTCTGATGCGTTCAGGTGCAAGCAATTTTAAGATAGAACTGCCTGGGGGGAAGGTGAAGGCGTCGGGAATTTGTTTACAAATGGATGCAATGGCATTGAGCTCATTCATGTAGAGGGGGTTGTTTTTTTGGGGGTACAGGGAGCCAATAATGGTGATGAGATATCGAGAGAATGGGGTTTTTAGCTTGGCAAACAGTGGGGCAACAATTTTAAGTTGGACCTGTAGCTCTTTGTTGGCCTGTATTAGTTGTTGTGTGTAAAGATTTTTAGAAAAGTTATCAAATGCCCTGTTTTCATTTTGTTTTGCTTGTTCCGTTTTCTCCCATGCAGTTTTTAAATATTGATTAAAAAAGGGTCCAGGGTAAATCGTGTTTAATATTCCTGTAGGCCATAGATTTAGGTTGCTGATAGCTGTTTTCAGTGTTGCATAGGCTAAAAAGATGATGTCAAGTTCTGTTGGTTTTTGTGGATTTAATGGATTTAGAAGGTCGGCTTTGTATTTTTGAGGGGTGGTTTTGAAGATGTTGAGATGTGATTCTAAGGCTTTCCCCTCTTGCTTTGCTCGATCCAATAATTGCGATATTACGTCAAGGAGACCCTCTTCTAACGCTCTTTGGGCCGGGTTGTATGCGATGTTGTTTTTTAATTGTTCTTGTTCCTCTTCCAGCCCTTTTATAAGAGGAGTGGTTGTTTCCTGTGAGCTCTTTTTTTCTTCCTGAGGCGTGGCGGCGCAGAGGGCTTTAAATAGGGGGTAGAAGGTGGGGTAGATGATGTTGTTTGGTGGGACTTGTTTACTAGTGTAATAACTATTTTGTGAGGCATCTTTTAAGACCGAAGCTACTTGAGCGTAATCGGGGGATGGGTTTTCAGTAAAAAAAGCGCAAAAAGGAGCGAGATCTTTTTGTTCTAGGCCCTGGATGGCTAGGGCAAAAAAGGACCAAATAAGAAGATCTTGATAGGGGGCTATAAGATCTTTCCAGGGGGTTTCTACGAGCGTGCGAATAAGTAGGGAGAGTTCTGTGGCGATTTCGTTTGAGTCGGTATTATCTTTTTCATAGAATTTGCTGTCGCTTAGTTTAATTGCTAAATGACGATTTGTGGCTTTGATGTAGGCGTCAATGATAGAGTTATTTATGGTTGTTTGATTACGGAGTGCGGTTGTTGCCTCTTCGAGCTTCTTTTTAGCCTCTTCAAACCCTTTTTTTACGTCAGGGTCTGAATCTCCCCAGGCGCTTTGGCTTTTTCGAAAGACGATTTCAAATGCACTATCATAATTTTGTTGAAGGTTCGTTTTCCCTCCGGCGTTTTGATAGTTTTTAAGAGCACTTTTATATTCAGCCTCTTTGGCGGCATTGTATCCTAATAAAAAGTAGATACGAGGGCCGATTCTGTCAGGGCTGGTGGTCGGATTGTTGCTCCAGGTTGAATGTAGTAGGGCCGAAGCGGTATAGAGCTTTTGATTGTCTGGAACAAGGTATTGACTTAGTTGGGGTTTTATCCAGTCGTGTACGGTTACCAATCTATTGTTTTTGCCTGCTTTTTTGTACCACGCGGAGAGGGCATTAAATAGAGCTTTTAGAGCATTCTTTTCTTCTTCTGATTTTAAGCTCTTTAAAATGGTTTGGACGCGCTGGGGGAAGAGCGATTCTTTTGTAAATAGAGAGGTTAAGTAGTCGAAGTGGTCATCTAGGGTGTTAAGAAGGATGATCTTGTCTGTGGCAACATTTTTCTTGAATTCAATTATGGGGTAGGTCTTTAATTCATATCGTAGTGCGGTAGCGCAAAACAGTAGAAGGGCACTCTGTTCCCATCTGTTTATCTTGGGAGAATAGAGATTTAATATGTTAGTTGGCAGGTCTCGCTCGGCAATAGCGGGCGCTGTCGCTAAAATCCCTATTAAGAGCCCTAGGATTTTTAGAGAATTTTTCATACAAACTTCCTTTTTTGATTAAAGTGCGATTTTTCGAAGACTTTGGGCAAGGTTCTCAAAAAGTTTTTTTTCTTCTTTTTTGGCCAGGTTTAGGACTAAATTCTTGAGGTCTGATTTATCTTTAAATGAGAAGGCGTTGTAGCCTGCGTCTTTGTTCAAGGCGACCAGGTCTGTCATGAAAATATCTGCTTTTGTTGGGTCCTTTATTTCGTTTAGCGAAAGAGCTGCAAACGTGGAAAGTGGCTCATTTGTAAGAGCGAATAGAGAGCTATAATCTTTGTGCGTATTGTAAACTATTAACGGCTTTATTCTTTCAAACAGGGTGTTGCTATCTATGGATGAGGCTTTTGCTAACGCGCTGTAGAGGATGGTAAATGCTGCAAAATGGTTGCATAGAACGTTGGTTGTGGGGGTGCAGAATGGGGCTAGGGCGGTTAAAAAAACACCTAGATGGTTTGCATCACTTAGTTGCTCATTGTAGCGGGTTTCAAGCTCGTTGAATGTGGGGTTTAGCTTCAGCGTAGCGTCAGGTTGGACAACTTTTGCGAGAGTATCGAGTTGTGCTAGTGTGCTATTGGCAAGAAAAGAGAGAGGTTTTGTTGTGGCGAGAGCTAGTATATCATTCTTTTTTTGAGCTAGAGCCATTGACCATTCTGTGGGAGATGTAGATTTTTTTAGGCCTAAGGCTATATAGAGGAGTTGGTTGTTAGGAAACTGTTTTGCCACAGCGCTTTTTAGCTCTTTTTTCGATTGGAATGAGAATGCCAAGCCTTTTTGCACAGTTATTGTTTTTCCTTTTGAATCCTGCTCTTTGACGTCTACCTCTACAGTTCTATTTTTTGCGAGCAAAAGGTTTGCAAAATTTGATCTCTCTGATTGTGTTTTGTAAGTTGAATATTTAAATAGCGCAAATGTGGTGAATGGCTTTTGAAGGAATTCGAATATGCTCGCATTAAGCATCATGAGATAGGTTAAGGTATAGGATTTTGCTAGCTTTGGGTAGTGGTCTTTGAAGATATCGTTTGTGGCATCATAGGAGGCATTATTATAAAAATAAAGCGCTTCAAGGAGGATGGCGTTTGCGACAAATTCAAAAATTGTGGGACCGTCGTACCCCATATTTTCGGTATCATCTTTTATGGCGGAGAATAAATCATCAAGTGTCGTGGGGTCTGGCTTTTTGAAAAAGGTTTCAAAGGCGGCAGGCATTTTGATGGTTCCAGGGTCTAAACTGAGGTTTTTTAATTCCTTCATGCGATTGTAAAATCTGTTTAGATAGTTGTTGATCGATTCGCCGAGAATGGATGCTCCTTCTTTAGAGGTGAGGGATGAGATGAAGTTCTTTCTTGTGTTAAGGGCGGGCAGAATCTCTGTTCCGTTTTTAGCGTCTTTTAGTCCGGATAGAACCAGCAAAAATTGTGTTGGTGCGGTTAATTTGTTTTTGTAGAAGCCTTGTAGGCCATCAAATGCTGTATCGGGAATTTGACCATCGAGCTTAAAACGTATGATAAAATCGAAAAAATCTGAGGAAGGCATGCTGTTTTGAGAAAGATGGGTAAGGATAATGAGGTAGAAGATAAAGGACGCGGTTTTTGGCAGTTCATTGAGATTTTTTGCATTATCTTTTTCTTGGATTAGTGCGCGCCAATCTTTAGTAAATTCCTCAAGTTTTGAAAGCGAAATTGTGTGTGTTGTTTGAAACGTGGTATCCGTCAACGTTGTTATAAGCTTATCTCGGAGTTTTTTTGCAGGATGGTCTTTTATGTCCGGCGGGGCAAGTTTGGTTAGTAGGCATTCTTCTGTTGATAGGTTTAGGACTATGTTGTATAGCTCCGCATTGGAGTCTGTAACAATTTTTTTGGGGAATTCTGGAAGTACTAAGGGGTTGGAGAGCCGATCAGAGGCGATTTCAAGTAGGAATTTTTGTTTATAATTTATTGCTTCTTCGTTTCCGAAATCTCCTAAGATAATGGCAAGATCCTTGCGTTCGGATGGAGTTTTATCGAAGCGGCTTAAATCTAGGTTCTTTAACGTGAAGGCGTCGGGGTTGTTTTCGATGGTTAACTTCAAGAGAAAGCTGTACTTGTTTGCAAGTTCAAATGTAAAGGCTTGGCTGAAGGGCTTTCTAACGAGGGAGTAGACGTCTTTTTTATTCCCGTGGTAGTTTTTGACTATTGAGGGGTAGCGCGAGGTCAAGGACTTTTTGGTCGTGGGTAGGTTGATGGCGGCATATAAAATTGAGTAGGCTGCCAGAGGTGCGGGAGTATTGTTATCCTTGAGCAATGTTTTGAGTTTTGCATTTTTTGTAGGTTGAAGTTCAAAGGTTTTGAAGGTTGTCTGTAGCTTCTTTGATTCTGTGGTGAGTTTTACGTTTAGTGTGCCCGATTTGTCATCAAGGGATTGTAAGAGATCTTTGCATAGTTCTTCCCAGCCCTGCATAAGGAAGGTGCTGATTTTTTTATCGTTTGGATCTGTGATCGTTGTTATAAGGTCTTCTATCTCTTTTTTTTTCTCCTCAAATTTTTGTGTTAGCTCAGTAAGAGAGGTGACGTTATCAAGGTCAAAGGCGATAAGTAGGGGTTGTGCTGTCTCTTCTAGGAATGAGGATTTTGGTGTGGTTGGGCATAAGGCTTTAAATAGGGGGTGAAAGTCAGGGTAGGTTGGGATAAATGTCCCTTTGTTTGTGTAATAGTTTTTTTGTGAGGCTGTTTCTAGGGCTTTTGCGGCTCCTGTGAATGGGGAGGATGAGTTTGTGTCAAATAAATTGCAGAGGGGTGATAGGTCATCATCTTTTAGGCATTGCATGGTTAAAGCAAAAAGTGACCAGATCATGACGTGTTGATAATATTCCATGCTGTTTGCCCAGGGGCCTGCTGCGAGGGTTTGTATGAGCTCGAAGAGATTGGTTTTAGCTTCTTCTGCGGATACGGGCTCGTCTAACTTAGTGACAATGTAATATTCAGTGGCCTGAGCGTAATTTTTGAGAATGGTTTCGCTTATAGGGGGTATCATATTTTTTTGGTCAAAAAATTTTGTTGAGGCGTCTTCAAAATCAATTTTTGCTTTTTCAAATGGTGTTTTGTCTGGGGTTTTAGTTTCCCAATTGTCCCAGTCTTTTTGGGTAAAGGTTGCGCAGGTAGTGTAGTAGTTTTCTTGTAGAGTGGTATCGCCCCCGGCGTCTAAGTAGGCTTTAAGAGCCGTCTCGTACTTTTCTTTTACAAGGTCGTTAAATCCAAGCAGGAAGTAGACGAGGGGGGGGAGTCTGCTAATGTTTGTTGTGGGGTTGTTGTTATAGAGGGAGTGGAATAGTGCGGATATATGGGTGTTTTGAGGGGAAAAGTTATACGGATTGAAATAGAAGCTTATCTGGTTTTTAAACCATGTGTAAAGGGGTGTAAGTGCATTGTTGTTTGTGGGCTTGAGGTTAGAGGTTTTGTACCATTTGGAAAGAGTATTGAATAAATTTGTAAAAGCCGTTTTTTTCTGGGTGTCTGTCATGGTTGATAGAATGGTTTTGATTTGTTGAAAAAGAGGGGATGTTGATACGAATGCGCTGGCAAGAAGGTTGTAATGGTCATCTATAGATTTTGGTAGCCGGAGGGCATTTGCGCTTCGATCTTTACTAAATTCTTTTAGAGTGTAGTTGGCTAATTCATATTTTAATCGGGGGGCCCCGAAGAGCATTAGAAAGGACTGCTCCCCAAGATTTACTTTGAGCGCTTCTTCGGCTATCGTAGGCGTGGGGGTTCGTCCGTTGAGCAGGGACAATGGGGCTAATATGGCCAGGACTACTATTTTAAACTTCATACAAACTTCCTTTTTTACAGAATGCCTCTAAAGAATTTTTGCCTCTAATATGCTAGGCTATACCAGAGGGCGCCAGAAGAGCAAGTGTTTGAAAAATAGAATGAAGAGTCTGTTTTTTAAAAAACCTCTTAAAAAACTGTTGACAAGTGGGTGCAGTCTCCGTACGCTATTCAGAGAATAGAGTTGATGGGTTATGTCGCTTTTAGATTGAGCGGTATTACCTCAGGCAAAACGTGAAGCAAGCATAGAGGCTGCAGATTATGAAGATTACAGAAGTTAAGGTCTATCCGGCTACCGACAGTGGAAGATTGAAAGCGTACGCTACCATTGTATTTGATGATTGCTTCATTGTACGTGATCTCAAAATTATCGAAGGACACAAAGGTGTTTTTGTGTCGATGCCTTCACGGCGTAGGAAGGACGGGACGTTCAGGGATATAGTGCATCCGCTAAACTCAGAGATGAGAGCGAAGATTGAAGAGCACATTATTGCTGAATATCAGAAAGTTGCTGAGAGCGTTGCTGCAGGCAGCTGGACAGGTCCACGCAGTGATGATGATGGCTCCGGCGAATAGATAATTCGCACTGCCCATTTAATAGATTACGCTTTGGGGCGTAGCCAAGTGGTAAGGCACCAGGTTTTGGTCCTGGCATTCGTAGGTTCGAATCCTTCCGCCCCAGCCAATCTTTTTTAGATTACGCCAGTTAATTTACTGGCGTTTTTTCTGTAGATATTTTTTCTAATGAATAAATGTGAGGTTTTTCATGAAATTTATATATGTGATAGGGATTGCTAGTAGTCTCCTTGGGAGCTTCTATGTGGAGGGCGCCACGCATTTTGGTGTGATGTTTCGTGGAGATAGAGCTATACCAGCGTCTACGGTAAAGGAAGTTCTGCCCCGAGCTGGTGGGGGGGTAGTTATTCCTAAGCTTACGGTTACGAGGTCTGCTGCCGTTGCTTTGTGGTGTAAAAGCCACCCTTGGTATGCGCTTGGGTTGGGCGTGGGAGCGAGTATAGCGGGCTTTTATGGGGGCTATAGGTTTGTTCAGTGGCGTAAAGAAGTGCGCAAGCGTGGTGTGCAGAAAGAATTTGAAGAAAAATTGTTAGCACTTTCCTGTTTGTTTAAGAATATAGATGAGAAACAGATAGAATGTCTGATTTTAAAGGGAGCGGATGTTAATAAGCCTGTAAAAGTAGGTAATGTATTTAGTTATCCTCCCCTTGCCCTTTTGTGTAAGGGGTTTAGTGATTATTCTTCTTCAGTAATACAAGTGGACGAAGGCTTAGATAAAGTCTTTATAGAACTTATTAATTTTTTGCTTGCACAGGGGGTTGCGGTTAATGGGCGCGTTGAGGGCCGGGGGCGTTTTGGTAAATGGACAGCTATGCACTTTGCCTGTAATGGCGGCTGTTTTGAATTAAGAAAACTTTTGGAACAAAAGGGTGCTTCATTGCAGGTGAAAAATGCGCAGGGCAAGAAGCCCGGAGAACTATGGCCAAAATAAATGCTTAGAGGTTTTTATGGAACAGAGTAGTGGGAATATAGAGCTTCTTTTAGCCTCTTTTTCGCCTATACGGCAGCAGCTTTTGCGTGAGGCAAGAATTGCGTTTAAATCCGTGGGGCATTCATTTGATGAGACTCTTATAGACCAGCAGGGTCACCACGGTGCGGTAGTGAAAATGTTGGCCCAGTGCAAAGCGCGATCAGTAAATCTAGATACTAGTGGTGATGCCGATGCGGTTATAGTGGTGGCGGCCGATACGTTGGTTGCAGATTCTAATGGGGTGCTTTTTGGCAAACCTCGGGACTATGACCATGCGGTTGAAGTTCTAAAGCAGATACGTGGCGGAGCCCGTGTTGTTACTGGTGTCTGTTGCCGACGGCTTGAACGTAGGGCAAAGGCATGGGTGTTAGTAAGTGAGCGGTGTGAAGTGGTGGGTGCCGATGTTCAACTTGATCTACCAGATGCATGGATTCCTGTTTATTTATCGGGTCATAAAGATTTCTTGTTTACCGCGGGAGCTCTGGCTGTTGAAGGCTTTGGGGCACAGTTTGTTAAAGGTATCCAGGGCTCTTATACAGCCGTTCTTGGACTGCCTATGGTGGAAGTGCGCCTGATGCTCGAAGAGCTAGGTTTTTTCGACCTACCTTTATTTTAAAGTTCTCGTCTTCGCCAAAACTCCTCTCTTCGCTAAAGCGTTGTTGTGGCTGAGATATTCGCGGGGTGCTGTTTTTAGCGTTTGCGTAAAATCGCCTATCCGTTATAAATCCGTAATGGAATAACAAGCCCCCGTATTATATTAATTATGTGAGACGTGTTGGCGGCAGTTTGTACGCCGTGCGGAAGCTTATAGCTAGTATTTACTCTGGTTTTGAGTTGCCATAATTGAGCAGCGCTTGCTGCAATTACTCCGTATTGGGTAATAAGATCAAGGATTGAATAAGATTTTGCGCAGAAGGATGGTTGACGTGCGCCTCTGAATGCCTTTAAGGCGTGGGCACATAATGGGAGTGCTCTGAGTAGAGAGTCAAGCCCTTTTATTTTTGTAGTGTAGCGAGCTGGAAGGAGTAGCGGTGCGATGCTTATTAACGCTTCATCCCATGCTAGTGGTTCACAGATAACTTCATTTAATGCGCCTACGCTTCGCATGAGTCCATTCATCCCCCAGCCTGATGATGCCAAAAAGGTGTTGCGATCTGGTTGTGGAGCAGGTGCAGGAAGCATAGCGGACGGTATAACGATAGGTGGAACGGGGATAGGTCCGGCGGGTACTACAGGTACTGGCGCAGGATTTACTACATTATTGTGTTCAGCGGGTTCGTTTTCTTCATCGGATTCGTAGCCAATATTTTCTTCTTCAAAAGTCTCATCTTCGTCCGTATCACTTCCCTCTGTGGAGCATCGTATTAATTTACTTATTGCAGTGCATCCAAGGAAGGTTGCTAGCTCTTCCGGGGTCTGGTTAGTGGTTTTAACGGTGATAAATGGATTTGCCCCAAATTCAAGGAGTGTTTTTACAGTTTCTAAGTTTTTGCTCTGGATTGCAGCATGTAGTGGGGTATAGGATTCTGAAAAGCTATCAATAATTAAATGGGTGATGTCTGGACCGCTATGTTCAAGCAGGAGTCTGATAAGATCATGTTGCCCTTGGCGCGCGATGAGGTAGAGCGTGTTAGGTATTTTGTTTGAAAGATCGACCGCATCCAAACGGCATCCTGCGTTAAGTAGGTAATCTATGATTTTAACGAGCTCTGGGTTTTTGTGCTGAAATATGACGGCTAGGTTTAGTAATGAAGCACTTTCTTTGCAATTGAACAGAAGGTTCTCGTTAGGAAAACCTGTGCTAAAAAGAGGTTGGTCCATACCACTTGGTTGTGCATGAATTACATTTTTATACGGTTTGTCGTCGCATTTTTTCATGGCGTCTACCAGAAGCTTTACAAGGTCAAAAGAGCAGTTTTCGCTCTGTAGAGCTAGGTGAAGCGAGCTGGCCTCCGCCTCAAGTCCTATAACGGGGTTTGCTCCCCATGCTAGGAGCTTTTGGCAGGTTGTTGCATCGCCTGATTTTGCGGCAGTATGTAGATAGCCGTTTTTGTTTATAAGGTTTGCGGGTGAGTTGTTGTTATACTGGAGCTTTGTCATTGCAAATTCCAGAAATTCAAACGGATTAATTTGGGCGTTAAATAGAGAGTTTTCGCACTCTTCCCATCGTGTGTTTTCAAGCATAGGCTCATTGGCAATTTGGCTTAACAGGGTCCAGAAATACAGGGTGCGTGGGTTTAGGAGCGCGTCGGCATCATGCCTGTATGCCGCATCTATAATCTCTTGGGTAGTTACTTTTAAGTTAGAGAAGGCAAGAACATTTTTGACCATGGGCTCTAGCTTTCTGTACGCGATTATGGTCTGTAATGTTTGGCTAGGTGTTTCTTGTGCAGGTTTTTCTTCTTTAACTTTTTCTTTGATTTCTTTTTCTACTATTTCCTGCAGGTCTTGCTTTTTCAGCTTGTCTGACTTAGTTTTTTGGTCTGTCAGGGTTTCTAATAGGGCTTCTTGAAGCATTTTAATACTAGGTAGAAGTGGAGAATCTTTGATCTGTTCTTCAGTTTCAGCGTGAGGGCAGAGATAGAGCGCTAAATCTTCTGCGGTCATATCAAGTATGTCTCTGATTTGTAGGTCGGCTTTATGTTTAATAAGGAGTTTTATAAGGTTAGGGCGTTCATAATAAACTGCCAGGTGTAAAGGTGTGCGAAGAGCATAGTCTCGTGCATTGATATTGGCGCCTTGTTGCAATAGGTATTCGATTTTATTTTCATCACCTGAGGCTATGGCATAGTGGAGAGCTGTCCAGCCATTTACGCCCTTGTGTTCCAGGGTGCAGTAGGGCAATGCATTTTTAATGTCTTGTAATTCGCCGCGCATGATAGCGTCATGTAGCAGACTGTAGCCGTTTGACAAACATACGTCTTTGGGGTTTTCTATCCAGGATTTATTGTCGTCAAGTAGCGATTTAATCTCTTGTGTGAAGTAGGTAAAGACATTGGAATGTGATTCTGCCTCATGTAGTTTTTTGTAGAAGATTTTGCAGCAGTCATAGAGTTTGTCGAGCTGGCAACGTTGACTATAAAAGATTTTTGTTATGATACTGTCCTTGAGATATGATTTACAAGCGCCGCCGTGCAGTATGATTGACGCGATTCCATCCGAACTTATGTCGATAGTATTTGCTGCTGCTAGGTCCAAAACAGTTTGTTTGTTTTTTAGTTTGTTTATATCGCCCCCTGCTTCAAGGAAGAGTTCTATCGCCTTATTACGATTGGTCGTCAGAGAATAATGGATGGTGAAGAAGTTTGGCACCCACCCGTAATCTAGCGCTAAGCTAATTGTCTCGTCGCTACAAAATTTTAACCCCAATCAATTGGGGTTGGCGCCTCGATTTAAGAGTGTGCGTGTGAAGCCTAGGCGTTCGGAGTTTTCGTTGCTGAGAAATTGCAAGGCGAGGTTTAGTGTTCCTTTTTTGTAGGAGAAGTTGTTTGAGAGAAGGTAGCCTATGATTTTTGTGGATGATTTCAGGAGTGCCTTTTTAAGCAGGGCGCCATTTGGATTGATTATCTTTTTTTCTATGAGATTTTTTAGGATGTCTAGATTGTCGTTTTTAAGCACAATATAAGTAAGATCATCGGAATCCACTATGTTGTAATTGTGTAAGATTTCTAGGCATGTGAAGTGTTTTATTGATTCTTTATATTTGTTTTTAATTACAGAACTTATACTATTTTGAATATCTTTTAAATCTTCGATGTTTAGGTTAGCGTTTTTTAATTTTGCAGCGAGGGTGTTAACTATCTCTGTTTTGTCATGTCGAATTGCGAAAAACAGAAAAAAAGGAGTCCGTTTGTCTTGGATGTTTATAGTTTCTGTGTTGATGTTGTTGGGAAATGGAAGGTTTTGTTTTAGTAGGTACTTAAAAACCTTGAGCTTTGAAGAAGGGGTAAATTCAAGAGCAATCTTAATAATGGCATTTTCATCGGTTGCATCCAGGTTTGCCGAACAATCTTTGACGAGGAATTTAATGACGGGTTTTGTGAAGTTTTTTTTAAGTGCTGTAATTAGTAACGTAGTCGCATTTTTTGGGGAGAGCTTGGAACCAAGGATCTTCTCTACCTCAAAAAGGGGATTGTCCTCAGCAGAATTTATCTCTTCCAACTTTTGCTCAATTTTATTTAGCAGCTCGATTTGACTGTTTTCTGTGGCTAATTCATTTCCTGTTATTGAGGTTGCGTTCAGCGTACAGAGCCCTAAGAGGGCAGCAAAAAAAAGTTTCTTTTGCATAATCTTTATCCTTCCATTTTTTGTGCACTCGTGTCGGGGTGATTTGTCTAGGATGTCATTGGGATGATTGTGTGCATGATAATTGTAAAAGTGGCTTTATTATACCACTTTTTTGATTTTGTTGCTATGGTACCTATTGTTAGGCGTGCGTGCAACCCCTGCCCATTCTAGTGGTATGAGCGCTTGTTGCGTGGGTTCCAGCTTTTTAAAAGTTCTTTGTAAAAGAGATCTTTAGCATCTTGGCCGACATTCCGTTTTAAGGCACGTGTGGTCCGTTGTGCACTCAATGCAATAATGTCATGATCACAGCTGCTGGAATCAATTGATTCTATAGTTGCCGCAAGGGCTTGAGGGGATGGTTGATTTATACTGCGCGCTTCTGTGGCTTCTACAAGGCTCTGTTCAAAGAGTCCGAAAAATTCGACGATGCTCTCTTGTAGATTCATTTCATCAAAGAGATCGGTTTTGCGTTGTTTGGCTAGTTTTTCTTGTAAACCCGTTTTTAAAAGATTTTCAACAAGCCGTCTAACGGTTTCTGGTTGATGTTTTACAATCCAGTTTATGAGGCTTAGGAGCTCAAACGAGATTACCAATTGATTTTCATCGAAGGGGAATTGATTTTCCATAGTTACGTTCCTTTATTTTTTTTCGTTGTTAAAAGGGGGATATCAAGTGTCTCTTTTTGAGAGCTTTTGAGGGATGATAATCGCTTGGCTGCGTGAGATATTTCATCATTGTTTTCAAGCTTTTCAGCTTCAAGTTCTTGCTGAAAACGCTTAAACATGATATTGATCTCTCGCTGTAGCTTGTTGATACGACGCTGCTGCTTTAGTATCATCTCTACCCCTGCAAGGTTAATGCCTAGCTTATGGGTAAGGTAGATGATTTCCTCAAGACGCTGAATATCTTCTTCAGAAAACAGGCGTGTGTTTCCTTCTGAACGACGTGGAGAAATTAAACCTTCTCGTTCGTACAGCCTAATAGTCTGTTGGTGAACCGAAAACATTTCGGCCACTGCAGATATGGAGAAATAGCCTTTTTTCTTTTTCATTTTTTGCCCAACGCCTGTATTTTTTCTCTCTATTACAGTATAGTATAAAATTATAAATTTGATGAGTAAAAAACGGGTAGATCTGGGAGGTTACTATGAAATTATTATGGATGAAAGATTCTCTTTTTAGAGTTTCTCTTTTAGGAATGTCTATTCTGTGCGGAGAGATTGCAGCGCGTGAGCTAATTAGGAATTACACTCGTATTGAAACCGAGGAGCGGGTTAATGGACGTTTGTTTGTTCATATACACGATTCTCTCGATGGGGTTGTAACCGATGCGTGGCGTATTGAGGGTGAGCTTGTTAGCAAGTCTGCTTATGAAGAGGCTTTTTTGGATGGTGAGCGCGAGGAATTGCGTGCAAAACGAGAACGTGAGGAAAAGGCTCTTGCTCTTAAAGAGTCATCAAAACAGCAGGTCCGACAGGCGCTTGCCAAAAAATTATTGGCGGAGCGTGTAGATTTTTGTCGTGGCGAAATTGCTAAACTTGAAGCGTGTAAGCTAACCCGATTTATGGCTTTTTCTCCAGAAACCTTTGCAGATGCGACGGACTATAATCGTCTAGTGTTAGAGTTGCTTCCAGAAGCAGAAGCTGTGTTGGCTGGGGCTGCCGACTTTAGTGAGCCAGAAAAACTTACGCATCTGGAGAGTGAGCTTGCAGAGTCTGCGGGACGTCTTGAGCTTTTTGTTCAAGCGACATTTGCGCGTGCTTCTAAAGAGTGCAATGACCCCAAGGTATTGAAGAAGATTCTGGAACTGTGTTAGTGGCTTTGGTTCACGTCTTTTAACTTTCTGTTATTACGGGCATCCCTTCCGATGAGTCTGGGACTGTTTCTACTGATTTTTTTAGTTTGATTATTTCGTTTGATGCTTCGTTTTCATATAAGACTTTGCTGAGTTGGAAAAGATAAGAAGGTGGAATAAAAACGTTGAGCCAGAGAAGTTCTGTCTCTTTATTTTTCCACTGGTTGTGCAGTTTGCATGACATGTTCTGTTGGATCCATTCAGGATCGACCTGTTTTAAGAAAAGTTCAGCAAGATTTGCCTTGAGGACCATTTTTGCAAGGTGTTCTGGCGAATGACCCTTTATAAAATTGGTATAAGGAAATTTTTTGGCGTTGAGAACGATTATTTTAATTACATCTTCCTCTAGGTCTTGGACAGGGTGACACAAGGTGTCGAAATTAATAAGCATTTTTAGCTGTCGTTGTGCAAACTGTTCAACACGGTTTTGGCCACTAAATATACGAAAGAGATGGTTAATTTCTCTTTTGGGTAGGATGTGGAAGAGATTGCATGTGTTGGGTATTGGGGTATAGAAGACCATGGAGAATGGAAAGGTTTCGGTCTTTATATTATGGCTGGAAAGTACGTTCGCAATAGATTTTTCTCTGACGAGTGGATTTTCTTCCGGTTCGTTGCGGCAAGTATAGACATGGGAAATGTTTGTATTTGGTGTTTTTTTGACTTCGAGGGAAATTTTCTTTGAACATTTTTTTTCAGAGTCCTTAATAATTAAGACTACGGCTCCTAGTTTTGTATTGTTAGGGTGGTGATTTTCGGTAAAGGTTATCTGACGTTTTTTTGAGCTGAGGAGGGAGCCTAGTTCTATGAAATCCTTTGCATCGAGACCGAAAATATAGTTTAGTCCGTTAAGAATGTTGGGTAGGCTTGCTTCTAAACTAAAAAATTCGGGATATTCATAGGTTAGTTTACCCTTTCCTTTTTTGAATAAGGGATCTGAGAAAACAAAAAACTGTTCATTCCGAAGCTTATTATCATTGCAATCTCTGTCTTGAAAGCGTTTTACAATATCTAGTACAAGCGGCGCAGTTTGGAGCTTTTTTGGAAGGAATGAGGTGGTAAAGGTGTGGGGGAGCTCTGTTGATAGTATGAGAAAAATTGCCGCAATAATTCCTGTCTCGCAACAATCTCCTTCTGTATAGTTGCGTGAATGAGGGCCTTTGAATATTAATGTTATGGGTTCTATAGGCTCGAAGCGCTCTGTGCAAAGATAAAGGAGGTCCCAGGTTGAAGGGTTTTTGAATGTTTGGTCGCGTAGGTTTTTGTAGTCGTTGTAACTGTAGCGAAGCTTTTCAAATTCAGTTGTGGCAAATGATTGTGGATTATTGTTAGTTTTAAACCATTTTTTTTGAATTGCTGAACAGTGGTCGAAAAATCCCTGGAGGAATTTAATATAATCTTTTTTTGTCTCTGCCTTAGCTCCTGCAAATGCGTTAAGTAGATAAAGAGGTATATGTTTGCTGTATAAGGGGAGAGGTGTTTTAGTTTTTTTGTCAGAGCTATGGAATGTGGGGCAGCCCTTTTTTTGGATTTTTTGAAATCTTTCAAGTTGGGCGATTGTTTCGAAGAATAGTGTGTGAGTAGGGGTCTTGTTATCCAGGCGAGAACAGTATGAAGCGAAGTTTAAAAGAGATGTGTAGTCTGCGGTTTTTTTGTGACGGGAATCTTTTTTTGCTGCTTTTAATTCTGCTGTAATTGATTCTTGTGTGGCAAGTGCGGCGAGCCATCCAAGGCTGTAAAAACTTCTTTTTGGATAGAAACCCACGATGGTTGGGTGTGGAGATTCTTCAGGAACCGGAGTATGAAAAAGGCTTTTAACAAGGATCGTTAGTAGATGCTTTGGTTGCCCGTGTTCGTAGATATTTGCTACAAATTCTTTGGCGGTGCAATATCCAATCATGGGGTGTAAAATATCTTTTTCGGTAATAGTATCAAATCCACGCATAGATGAAAGGGGAAGTGTGTGAATTTGGAGCGAGAAAGCTAGGGCGCAGGCGAGCCCGATTATCCACTTAAACATGTTAAGGTTCCTTTAAAGGCATTGCTTTTGTCTGTTTTTTGCGTTGATTAAATAGATCTGGTCTTGAGTTATGAGTGCAGCAGTTTTTATGATTCTAATATTCTTTATCAGAATACGAATGATTTACCTTTTTGTCAAATAACTTAATTATTTTTATTTCTAAAGTAAAATAAAAATAATTAAGTTATTTGACAAAAATTCTGCGTATTCGGGGTTTAAAAAAGGAGGGATGATCTTTAGGTATGCGCGTTTATAAGCCTTTATTCTCGCCTCTAGTTGCTAGAAATCTGAATATTTTATAGATGCCTAGTGCCACCAGGGCGAGTCCGATAATTTTCCAGATCCGATGTGTTTTCTTGTTCATGGTGAGTGCCTTTACTTTATACGTTAAATTTTACCAGGATGATATCACCGTCTTGGACGATATAGTTTTGTCCTTCGGTCCTTATTTTCCCTTGGTCGCGGAGAGCGTTTATGCTGTTGGTTTTAAATAGATCTTCACAGTTATAGATTTCTGAGCAGATAAAACCACGTTCTAGGTCTGAATGAATTTCTCCAGAGGCTTGTCGTACAGAAATTCCCTTTTTAATGGGCCAGGCATGTATTTCTTGGGGGCCGCAGGTGAAGAAGGTAATGAGGCCTAGGTTCTCATAGGTTTTTTCTATGATCGTCTGCAACCCGGATTTCTTTAATCCCATCATGGCCATAAATTCGGCAGACTCTTCGTCCGATAATTGCGACAGTTCGTATTCAGCTCGAGCGCAAATGGGAATAACTCGTTCTATGCCAAACTTATTAACTAGCGATTGGTAGTGCGGGTTTTGTTTGTAGCCATCATCTGCAATTTCGTGTTCGGCAATGTTAGCAATGATAAGATAGTTTTTTGCACAGAGGAGCGGTATTAGCTCGCACGTGGCGGAGGCTGTAAGATCTCTTACATCTTGCCAATTGGATTGGTTGATCGCGTTTTTTATAGTTTCTGAAAGTTGACGTTCTTGGTGAAGAAGCTTTTCTTGTGCAGGATTTGACTTGGATGCTTTTAAAAGTTGGTCGATTTTTTGCAATCGTTTTTCAAGAGATTCAAGGTCTTTGAGTCCTAGTTCTGTGACGATGGTTTCAAAGTCGGCTATAGGGTCTATGGTGTTTGTAGTATGAGTTATATTTTCGTCTTCGAAGCAACGAAGCACGTGTAAAATAAGATTTACTTCGCGAATATGGCTTAGAAATTGGTTTCCAAGGCCTTCCCCCTCGGCAGCGCCTTTTACAAGCCCGGCTATATCAACAAATTGAGTCGTTGCAGGAATTAATCTTTGTGAGTTGAAAAGTTTTTGAAGCCGGGGCATGCGGTTGTCATTGACAGTGGTGATGGCCTTGTGAGGGTCGATGGTGCAAAAGGGATAATTTTCTGCGGGAACTGACGATTTTGTTAAAGCGTTAAAGAGTGTTGATTTGCCTACATTTGGCAGGCCTACGAGTCCAGCTGCTATGCTCATGAAGGTTCTTTCGCATTAAATATTAATGAAAAGAGGCCGTGGTTTTTACGCCACAGCCTCTTAAAAGCTTTTGTTTACTATTTTTGTTCTGCGTCTGTGTCGATTGGTTCGTCTTTAGGACCTTCTTTTTCAGGGCCTTTGTCGGAAGAGGCTTCCTTGCCATCTTTTTCTGCCGAACCCTTTTGACTATACAGAATTTCAGCGAGTTTGTGTGAAGCTGCCATTAGCTCGTCAAAACCTTTTTGCAGTTTTTCGCTGTCGTTTGCATCATCTTTGAGCGTGGTTTTAGCCTTTTCTATGGCTTGCTCTAATTTTAACGCTTCTTCTTCGCCTACTTTTGTGCGATGTTCCCTGAGATTACGTTCAATCTCAAGTATGGCGCCATCTAATTTATTGCGCTTTTCGATGACTTCGCGTTTTTTGTGATCTTCGGTTTCGTGCGCTTTGGCTTCTTGGACCATCCGCTCGATTTCGTCCTTAGAGAGACCGCCGCCTGATGTGATAGAAATGCGCTGTTCTTTACCCGTACCTTTGTCGCGTGCAGAGACATGGACGATACCATTTGCATCAATGTCAAAGGTTACTTCAACTTGAGGCACGCCACGTGGAGCTGCGGGGATTCCTTCTAATCTAAATTGGCCTAATATCTTGTTGTCAGCTGCCATTTCGCGTTCACCTTGAACGACCTTTATATCTACGGCTGTCTGATTGTCTTCTGCGGTGCTAAAGACTTGGGAGCGGCGTGTAGGGATCGTGGTGTTGCGTTCGATTAGGCGAGTTGCAATTCCACCCATAGTTTCAATTCCAAGCGAGAGCGGTGTTACGTCGAGAAGAAGTACGTCGGTTGTTTCTCCGGTTAAAACGGAACCTTGTATGGCAGCGCCTGCGGCTACTACCTCGTCTGGGTTGACCGATTTATTAGGCTCTTTCCCGAAAAATTCTTTAACAAGTTCTTGAACTTTTGGAATGCGCGTTGATCCACCTACCAACAGAACCTCGTCAATTTGGGAATTGGACATGCGTGCATCGGCCATAGCCTTTTTGCAGGGTTCTAGAAGGCGTTTGAAAATATCTTGACACAGAGATTCGAGCTTTGCGCGTGATAGTTTCATTACTAAATGTTTTGGCCCGGAGGCGTCTGCAGTGATATAAGGTAGATTGATCTCGGTTTCACGCATATTAGAGAGCTCGATCTTTGCTTTTTCGGCTGCTTCTTTTAGGCGTTGCAGAGACATGTTGTCTTTGCTAAGATCTATGCCTTGCTCTTTTTTAAACTCGGCTATGAGAAAATCTATAATCGTGTGGTCAACGTCGTCTCCGCCGAGGTGCGTGTCTCCATTGGTCGACTTGACTTCGATGACTCCATCGTGAATTTCGAGGATTGATATATCAAAAGTTCCACCGCCAAAGTCAAAGACTGCGATGATACCATTCTTTTTCTTATCAACTCCATAGGCTAATGCAGCAGCAGTTGGTTCATTGATTATGCGTTTAACTTCCAAACCTGCAATTTTCCCTGCATCTTTGGTTGCTTGTCTTTGAGCATCGTTGAAATAAGCAGGAACCGTTATGACCGCTTCGGAGACCTTTTGTCCCAAATAATCTTCAGCGGCCTGTTTTAGATATGAGAGAACTGCCGCGGAAATTTCCTGCGGAGATAACTCTTTGCCCTGGGCTACAATTGCCACATCGTTGTTCTGTTTGACAACGCGGTAAGGAATGCGCCCAAGTTCTGATTTTATTGCATCATACGGCTGCCCAATAAATCGTTTAGCCGAATATATAGTATTTTCTGGATTGGTTACCGCTTGGCGCTTAGCTACGACTCCGACTAAGCGTTCGCCATCTTTAGTGAAAGCAACTATAGAGGGGGTTGTGTTTTGTCCCTCTTTGTTTGCTACAATTATAGGTTTTCCACCTTCTACGACAGCGACGACCGAGTTGGTTGTGCCAAGGTCAATGCCAATTATTTTTCCCATAATAATTTCCTAGATTTTTGTTTTTTAAACCTGTTAACTCTCTTTTTCTTTATAACCTTCTTTGTCAATAATGTCAATGGGGACGCGCAAAAAATCTTAGCCACTTACACTCAACTTTGTCTTAAATTTCTTGCAGCTCGCGTCTCGTGTCTGATAATTACTCTGCCGGATGGGTAGATTTGTATACACTGTATGTTTTGGTGAGTTTGATAGGAGGCTTTCGGTTCTTGGTCAGTGGTGCCCTTACGCCGCTTTCGGCCTTTCGCTTTCGCCACCCCCGTTTAAGTTTTTCTTACGAGCTTTGTGATAGGGGGAGGCTCGCTTTGCCTCAGGCGTAGGGCCTCTGTGATGTGCTGATGATTGCCTTGTTTTTCATGGTTTGGACATGGTATAGTGTGACGAGAAAAGAGAGGAATGATGAATAAGACTTGTTTTTGGAAAGCAGGGAGTTTTGTATGCAAACAAAAAATATGTGGTTTGGCGCGGTGTCTGGCATGATATCAGGGTTGGTTTTTTGTCTAAGTATTTCCTTGGTAGAATCGCTTTCTGGAAATTGCGACAACGCTAGGCCTGGTGTTTTTGGGTTTGAGGAAGAGGCAGAAGGAGTAGTTTTAAAAGATCGGTTAGGGTTTTCTTTGGCTCTTGAACGCCACATTTCGTTTCTTGTTACGCAGAAAGTAAAAGGAGGGTTTTACTTTCTGTTTTCAGGTTTCAAATCAAAAGAAGTTGAATTTTGCCGACAAGCTATTCATGATAAGGGGAATTTAGACTTTCTTGCGTGGACGTGGCATGAGCATCGCGCGACTATTTTAGATGACCTTGAAGCATTAAGAGAGTTTTCAATGCTTCTTATTATGGTATATCAGAACCTTGTTTTACATGTAGGACATTCGCGGGCTATCCCATGGTTTGGCCTTGTTTCGCTTTTTATGAAATTAAATTCAATGCCGTTGAACAAACTATTTGACATACTTGAGGAGTGTTTAATTCGATATCAGATGATATTTGAAGACTACTCTTCAGAGCCATTAACAATAGAAACTGCCGAAGAGTGGATTCAAGAGAATTGGTGGCTTCCAACCATGGCTGTAGGGATGAGTATTGTTGCATTTATAAGGTGGTATAGATCCCGGCACATAGCGCCAGCTCCTGGATGGTTTTGGACGGCTTAATAGTGAATAATCGCGAGTGCGCCTAGACGATTATTTCTTTTTATTGTAGTATGGTGGCAACGGGTGAAGGCCTTTATAAGGATTTAGATGTCCTTACAAAAAGGAGTCGCTCGTGTTTCTCTGTCATGAAAACGTTGTGTATCCCGGTCATGGAGTAGCGCAGATAAGCCGCATAATCGAAAAGAAGATTGGTGGTGTATCTGCAACTTTTTATGAACTAGCATTTTTGAATAAGGATGTGACCGTTTTGGTCCCTACAGAAAATGCAGATATGGTGGGGCTTAGACGGTTGAGCAGTCCAGAAAGTGTCGAAAAAGTCTTTTGTATTCTTTCACAGCCGGCTCGTACTGAGCAGGTTGCGGAGTTTTCGGTTAGTAGTTGGAATAAGCGTAATAAGGGATATCAGTTAAAACTTCGAACAGGTAGCTTGCAAGAGCTTTCGGAGATTTATAGAGATCTCCGTGCCATTGAAGATAGAAAAACTTTATCATTTGGAGAAAAGCATCTTCTTATGCAAGCAGAAACATTGCTGGTTGAGGAGATAGCTTTAATAAACAATCTTGATCAGAATATTGTGATGGAAAAATTGAGATCTATCTATCAGCAAAGTAGAGAGGTTTAAGAAGGGGGATAGTGTGGCACATAGTTTGTCCAAAGATAATCGTCTGTTTTTTGTACTTTCCGGTCCAACGGCAGTTGGGAAAACGGAGGTGTCTCAAGATTTTTTTGGAACAGGTTGTGTTGAGTTTATCAATGGAGACATGGGGCAGCTATATAAACCTTTATCTATAGGTACCGCAAAACCAGATTGGAAATCTATTCCTATTGCTCATCACCTTTTTGATATTATAGAGAGACCTGTGGATTATACAGCATTGGACTACCGTGAGCGGGTAAAGACGTGCATGGAAGAAGTGTGGGAGCGAGGAAACATTCCTGTGGTGGTTGGTGGTTCCTTGTTTTATCTTAGAATGCTTTTTTTTGTTCCAGGGGATTATGATTCTTCTTGCTTAGCTTCCAAGCGTGGATCTCAGCCAGAGATTGATTTTGATCGTGAATCTGCATGGGAAATATTGCAATCCAAAGACCCACAACGCGCGGAACAACTTGAATCGGCTAATGATACTTATCGTTTAAAACGAGCACTCGAACTACTGGAGGCCGGAGTGCTGCCCTCAAGTCGAACGTTGAAGTATGAGCCGTTGGCGCACTATAGAATTTTGTTTCTAACGCGTGAACGCGAGGATCTTTATGCGCGCATAAATCGTCGAGTAGTTGAGATGATTGGTGCAGGATGGATCGAGGAAGTAAAAGGGCTTTCTGCTGACTGGAGAGCGTTTTTAAGCCGGAAAAAGCTAATTGGCTATTCTGAGATAATTACCTATCTAGAAGAACTTGAAAAAGAAGGATGTGATAAAACTTTGTCGTCTCCTTGTTTTGAAACGCTTGTATCTTGCATCCAGCAACGAACGCGGCGCTATGCCAAAAGACAGATGACGTTTTGGCGTATGTTAAAGAGAGAGCTAAAAAAAGAGCTTGTATGTTCGATAAAGAAGGGGAATGAGGAGTGTTCAATTGAAGAGCTAGACTTGACATTGTCGCCCCTTCCTCTATATATAAAACAGACCATTTCCGATCAGTGTCGGGTACATACTATGAATACGGGGGGCAGGTGGCAATGAGTGAGCATGAGCATAAAAAAAATGGAGAGAAGGGAGGGGATGGAATTGCGCTTTCAGAAAGAGAGTTGGCACAGGTAACGGTCATCGTTGTTCTGGGAGTTTTTCTAGTCTTCTTAGCGGGCTATTTCCTGGGAAAAAGACGGATGTGTGAGGAGCTTGCGCAAGGTGACGAAGTTCGTTTTGCTGACAAAATTCATCGAGCTCTTACCAATTTTGCAAATAGAGCTGAAGAGTCTATGGCAGATGAAGAAGAGGAAGGTGGAGAGGTTGTCGAAGCGGCAACGCCAGGTGATGAAGGGAAAGACGGGAAGGCAGAAGAAAAGCCTGAGATTCAAGCCTATGCACAGCTGTGTGGATTTGCCACAGAGGCTGCAGCTAAGGGCTATTTAGATAAACTTGCTAAGCGAGGAATTAAGTCTCGAATTATTGATAAGACGAGTAAATCTGGACGCGGACGCAAGGTTGCCTGGTTCCAGGTAGTAACGGAGACTATGAATCGGCAAGAACTGGTCGATCTTGTTGAGAGCATAAAAAAACAAGATAAATTATCCAAAGTGACCATTGTAGATCTTTCTGAGTAATAAAACGAAATTTGAGGGTATGGCGTATGATGTCGATGTTACGCAATTCGATGGGCAAGCGTATTTATAAAGGCGTGTTGTGGGTAACCTTAATCTCTATAGCAGGGACCACGCTGATTGCTGCCATTTTCAACCGGCTAGGTGGTCGTAAAGCTGGCGTTATCGCGACCGTGAACGGCTACAAAATCATGGACAGTGCTTTGCAGAAGCGCAAGCAAGATATTGCAGCAGAGATTAACGAAATACGTGCGCGACTTGGAAACTATGCAGACATGTTCTTAAAGATGCGTGGATTTTCAGGCAAGCCGCAAGAGATAGCCTTGCAAGAATTAGTTCAGCAGAAGCTTTTACTAAGCGCCTGTCGGGCATCTGGGATTTATTATCTATCTCCTCAATTTATAGGAGAGAAGATTAATGATGTGAATTTTGCAATGAGTTATCTTTCAGAGCTTTTGCCCCAGCAAGTTTTTACGGGCACTGGACAGTTAAGTCAAGATGCTCTTAAAAATCATCTGCGTCGAAATGGTATTTCGATACCTGATTTTGAACACCGGCTTGAGGAGCTTTTGGGTATAGCTGTTTTTGAGTCTCTTTTGCCAAGCGCAGTCTATAGTCCAGCCATTGCCCAAAAAAACAAACAGTTACAGGAAGAGGGCGAACGCACCTTTTCTATAGTTACGCTGCCTCTTTCTGAATACATAAGTCAGCAAGGACAGGTTGCTATTTCAGATCGTGAATTGCAAACCTTCTTTGAAGAAAGAAATAAAGCGGATCATGCCTATTGGACTGTTGAGAAGCGATCAGGAACTGTGTGGACTTTTGCTCCTTCATCCTATGGGCTTACTGCAACTGAGCCTGAATTAAGACGTTTCTTTGCCTCACATGCACAGCTGTTTGAAAAGAAAACATTTGACTCTGTAAAAGCGCAGGTTGAAGAAGCGGTTACGCGTGAGAAATTTGAGCGACGTTTCACGACTGAAGCTAAACATCTAGCGCAAGGCAAGGTTGCTGGTGAAGAAGGTGCCAAGACTTTTGAAGAATTTACACAAAAACATAAAGCGTCTAAGGCAACATTGGCAAACATTACCCGCAAGGAATTAGGAAAGAACCCTGAAGAGGCGACTCTTTTTGAGATTTTACGCGCAGGTCAGCTTCAGGTATTGACTCGCGACGGGAAGGGCGTAATTGTTCAACTTGATTCTATTGTGCCCTCGGCAGCTCGTCCATTTGAAGAAGTTAAATCACAGGTGCGTGAGGACTTTATAAAGGATAAGGCTAGAAAGAAGCTTGCTGAAGATTTACAAAAACTTACATTGTTGGCAAGAACCAGTGACACAGCTCTGTTTGATAAGCAAGTTCGCGAAATGAAGGGTGCAAGCGTACGGACTGTAAAAGGTCTTACCGCAGGGAAAGAAGAATGGAAAGTTTTTGAGAAGGAAGGTCTTCCTGTTCAACGCATGAAAAAAATGGTACATGCGGGCTATTCTATAAAACAGATGGCAAAGGATCAGGGCTTTGTGATAGTTTTAAAAGAGATATCTCTACCTGTAAAAAGCGTAGAAACTCAATCTGCGATTCGCTTCCCTGCTGAAGATTTCCAGCTGAATCTCCAGCTTTTTTCCGCTGGTTTCATTGCGTCTTTAAACCATTCTGGTAAAATTAAATACAATGATAACGTACAGCGGCAGGAACCACTTTACTATGAAGAGTAACTCGTGACAGAAAAACAGAAACGTACAGAAGCAAGCACTGGTGACGTACGTCACCAGGCGCTTGAAGCGGTCTTTGCACAAATTGAAAAGCAATATGGCAAAGGCTCTATAATGTCACTAGGGCAGACACCATCTGTTCTAGCGGATGCTATTCCTACAGGATCTATTCTTATTGATATGGCCTTAGGAACGGGGGGATTTCCTCGTGGACGTATAGTTGAAGTCTATGGACCAGAAGCATCTGGTAAAACGACTATAGCACTTCAAGTTATCGCCCAGGCTCAGGCTAAGGGTGGAACGTGTGCTTTTATTGATGCAGAACATGCATTGGATCCGCAATATGCACGAGCATTAGGCATTGATATTGATTCTTTAATTATTTCGCAGCCTGATTATGGTGAGCAAGGTCTTGATATTGCAGAAATGCTTATTAGATCTGGGGCGATTGATGTGATTGTGGTAGACTCTGTCGCAGCTTTAGTTCCTAAAACAGAGCTTGATGGTGATATGGGAGACCAGCATGTCGGATTGCAAGCGCGTTTAATGTCGCAAGCTCTTCGTAAGCTTACTCCGGTTGTTCACAAGTCGAAAACGGTTCTTATATTTATAAACCAAGTTCGTCAAAATATCAGCGCTATGGCTTTTGCTCCTAAAGAGGTGACTACTGGTGGCAAGGCGCTAAAGTTTTATGCGTCATTGCGCCTTGAAGTTCGTCGTATTGAATCGCTTAAAGCGAAGGACGGGTCAGACCGCGGTAATCGGGTACAGATTAAGATAGCAAAGAATAAAATGGCTCCGCCATTTAAAATTGCAGTTGTGGATCTGATTTTTGGGCATGGTGTCAGTCGGGAGTTTGATCTTCTTGACGCCGCTCTTAATAGCAAGATAGTTACTCAGACAGGGGCATGGTTTGCCTTTGGAAACGAGAAGATTGGTCAAGGTCGTGAAGCAGTCGGACTCTTTTTAAAAGAGAAGCCTGAGGTTGCAGATCGTATACGTGCTGCAGCGCTTGAAGCCTTGGGACGCGGAGAGGTAAAATTTGATAGTTCTAGTAAAGGTTCAGAATGATAGGACGGCAAAAAAAAGACGTTCCTTTAGCAAATGAGCGAATTAAGTTTGAAAAGCTTCAGCTCATTATGCAAGACGGCGAAAATCGCGGCATCGTAAGCCGTCGAGAGGCGCTTGCAATGGCTCAAGAAGCGCGTCTAGATCTTGTAGTAATTGCAGAAAATGGGGGCGAAGGTCTTCCCGTAGCAAAGCTTATAGATTTAGGCAAACTTCAATATGAGCGTAAAAAACAACAAGCTGAAGCTAAGAAGAAACAGCATGTTGTGCAGATTAAAGAGATAAAACTACGCCCTAAAATTGCCGAGCATGATTTTCAGACAAAGATGAATCAGGCTATTAAGTTTCTTGCGGAAGGCAAACACCTTAAGGTAACGCTTTTCTTTCGTGGACGTGAAGTCGCTATGAAAGATGAGCAAGGAACTAGTTTATTTGATCGTATATTTAAGACACTAACAAGCGCAGATTTAGGCGGCAAGACTGTGATTCAGGAAAGTGAAACGCAGGCAGGTAGCCTATGGACTCGCGTCTTTGTTGTAAAAAAATAGGGTAAACATGGCAACAAAAGCAAAAACACACTCCGGAGCAAGCAAACGCTTTGAGAAACTAAAGAGTGGGTTAATAAAATTTTCACGGGGATACCGTCGGCACTTGCTAACAGGGAAAACAGCTAAACGCAAGCGTCAGCTGCGCGGGGGCTCTTATCTTAACAAGTGTGATGCGGGCCACGTAGCATCTCTTATTTGAGATCTAAAAACAACAATAAATGTATAAATTTATAAAAAACAGAAGGAAATCATTATGACGCGGGTAAAGCGCGGTGTTCAAACCAGAAAACGCCACAAGAGATTATTTAAACAAGCTGAAGGTTTTTGGGGACAACGCAAAAACGTTTTCAGACGCGCTAAAGAAACTTATTTGCGAGCAATGGCTTACGCATTTAAGGGTCGCAAACTTAAGAAGCGTGATATGCGTGGATTGTTTATTTCCCGTATAAGCGCTGCAGTGGAGAATCACGGATTTAAGTATGGGCTCTTTATTCACGGGCTTAAGACAGCTCAAGTGCAGCTGAATAGAAAAATGCTTAGCCAGATCGCTATTTTTGACGATGCCGCATTTACACAGCTAATCGGCATGGCAAAAAAATAAGCATACGCTTGACATATGTGTTCTCTTCTTATTAGAATCAGCGACGTCACTTGATGGGACGTTTAACTGGTAAAAGGAGAGACGCCGGTGGAAATTTTACGTGTTCTTGAAGAGAAGATTGCTCAGTTAATTCAGAGCAAGAAGTTAGATCTTGAGATCATCGAGCAGTTAAAGAGGGAGCAGTTATCACTTCGGGAAGAAAATAAAAAACTTTCCGGAGAGGTAACGCGTCTTGAAGAAGCTCTTCTTGCTCAGGCAAAGACTCGTGAAGAGTTTGATGAAGAGCGGGAGATCACCAAGATGACTGTTGACGAGTTGATCCAGAACATAGATGTGCTTTTGGAAAAAGAGCTACAACCATGACAAAAGAGGTTGAGTATTTTAACGTTACAGTCTTTGGTGAATCCTTCACTCTAGCAAGTGACGAAGGTGCAGCTGAGATGGATGATTTGGTGCGGAAAGTTGATTTCTTGATGCGCCAGACTGCAGACAGACTCAAAAATCCGGATGCAAAAAAAGTCGCTATCCTAACGGCGCTAAAATTAGCTCGGGACGTCTCTTTCTTAGAGGCGTCCGCTGCTAAACAATACGAGTGTGGATTAGGGCTTATCAAACGGATTGAGCGAGAGCTAGCGCCAGAATCCTTGGGTTGACTGTTTTTTGGTAGTATCTAACTCTTTTTAGGAACGCTGTTTTCCCTGTGCGTGCTTTAAATAACGAAACTGGGGGAGCAATGGAACCTTTGTTACTTTTTGGAGGAATAGGCCTTTTTGTTGTGGGCGGTGTTTTTGCGTTTATCGCAGCAAGCCGATCTGCAAAAATGCGGAGGCTATTACATGAAGCTGAGCTTGAACGTTCTGTTGCTATAAAAGAGATGGCTGCAGAGCGGAAGGAAGCAACTTTTAAGTTAAAGGATGAGTTACATAAGAAGCGCATTGAATTTAAAAATGAACTCAAACGAGAACAGACCGAAGTAGAACGACTTCAGTCAAAGTTAATGGCGCAAAAAGAGACTATTGAGGAGAAAGAAAAGTGGTTAGGCTCCGCTAAAAATGAAGTGCAACAAAAGGAGCGGGAGCTTACTAGATTTTCAGATCAACTTAGAATCAGCCAAGAAAAAATCAAAGTAATGCAAGGTGAGCTGACAAGCCGGCTCGAAAAAATTGCCTATATGACGCAAGAAGAAGCGAGAAACGTTCTTTTTGAAACTCTCGAAACTGAAGTGCGCCATTCTAGCGAAAAGTGGTTGCAGAAAGTCGAAGACGATGCTCGTATTAATGCGCGTGAACGGGCTACGGGTATAGTAGTGGATGTTATGCAGCGCTATGCTTCTGAGTATGTTTCGGGCAATGCTTCTTGTGTAGTGACGCTCCCTAATGATGACATGAAGGGACGTATTATTGGGAAAGAGGGCCGGAATATCAAGGTACTCGAAATGACTACCGGGGTCGATATCATTATCGACGATACTCCTGAGATTATTACGGTGTCTGGATTTAATCCTATTCGACGTGAAGTGGCTCGACGCAGCCTTGAAAAACTTATTCAAGATGGTCGTATAAACCCTACTCGTATTGAAGAGACTGTTGCGGCAATGGAAAGCGAAGTTGAAGAGATTATTCAAGAAAAGGGAAAATCTGCTATCACTAAGCTGAATATGCATAACGTCGCTCCAGAGATAGTATCTCTTTTGGGTCAGTTACATTTTAGAACGAGTTTTTCGCAGGATGTTTTAGCGCATAGCGTTGAAGTTGCCCTTATGGCACGCATGCTAGCCGAAGAACTTGGGCTTTCGCGGCCTGATCTTGCAGCACGAGCAGGCCTTTTGCATGATATTGGCAAAGCGGTTTCGTCTGAACATGAAGGTCCTCATGCTCAAGTTGGAGCGGATGTAGCACGCCGATGTGGCGAAGACCCTATTGTGGTTAATGCTATTGCGGCGCACCACGAAGAAGTTCCGTTTAAAAGTGTCTATGATTCATTGGTACTTATTTCGGATACCATTTCTGCAGCGCGCCCTGGTGCACGTCGCGAAACCTTAGCTGCTTATATCAAACGACTAGAAAAACTTGAAGCCATTGCTGCGGAATTTTCTGGAGTAAAGCGTGCTTATGCGCTTCAAGCCGGTCGAGAAATTCGTATTGTAGTTGAAGAAGATGTTCTGGGCGACCAAGAAGCTATGCAGCTTGCGCGCGATATTGCTCGTAAGGTTGAGGAAGAAGTGAACTTCCCCGGACAGATAAAGATAAATGTTATTCGTGAAAAACGTGCTGTTGAGTACGCAAAATAAGGTTGTTCGCGGTGAAATTGATACGGATTCTTTGCTTTGGAGATGTTGTAGGTACAGCTGGATGTGCACTTTTTCAGAAGTATGCCACCCGCTTGAAGCAGCAGTTTAAAGCGTCTCTAATAATTGTAAATGGCGAGAATTCTGTTGCAAATGGAAGAGGTATCACCCCTAAGGTGGTTGCCTCATTGCGTCATTGTGGCGCAGACATGGTAACCGGTGGAAACCATATTTTTCAGCAACGGGATATTCACTCCTACCTTAATGAACGCTCTGATCTGTTGCGCCCTGCAAATTTCCCTAGTGGGTGTCCGGGTAAAGGCGTAGGCTTTATAGAACATGAGGGTATAAAGGTGGCCGTAATAAACCTGCAGGGTCGGGTTTTTATGTCACAACACCTAGAGTGTCCATTAAAGACTCTTGAATCTTTACTCAGTTATACGCGGCATCATACGCCTATTGCGATAGTTGATTTTCACGCAGAAGCATCAGCCGAAAAAATTGGACTGGCACTTGCATTTGAGGGGCAGATAACTGCCGTTGTGGGAACCCATACTCATGTGCAGACGGCCGATGAGCGCCTGTTACCAAAAGGAACGGCGTTTATTACCGATTTAGGTATGGCGGGTGCGCTTAATTCTATGATTGGGATGAAAAAAGAGGGGCTGATTAATCAGCTCCTCACCCAAATGCCGACTAAGTTTGAAGTGGACACCGAAGGACCCTTTGTTATCTCCGGCGTTGTAATTGACGTGGATGTTGCAACGGGTAAAGCTACTCATATAGAGCGCTTTAGGGTTATTGATACCGAAATTTCTTTTGGCACTGACAAAAACAAAACTCTCAAAGGCGAAGCTGATCTGCGCAGTTATGGTGAATGAGTTTAGTAAACGTTCTCTATGTTTAACCCAATGTACCATGGATCAAACTTAAGTGGAGGTAGATAACTGTTTTTCATTTTGCCATGAAGCTTGTAGTAAAACTCTAGGGGAGTTGCGGTAAACATTTTATTGCACAGACACTCCTCTTGTGCCGTGAGAAAAAAGCTTTCTAAACTCTTTTTATTAAGTGCGGCAACATACTTTAGACATAAAGCGTGCAATGGAGAGTTACAATCTTTGTCGCTTTTGGGTTCGAAAGATCCACATTTAGCTGAGTTATATAAAAGCTCCGCAAACGTTTTTTGTAGCTTAATGCGTTTTTTTTCAAAGCTTGATTGATTTTTTAAGCCTAAGAGATTAATCAAGGGTGTAAAAAGTTCTACTACTTCTTGTCCTATCAACTCTTTTTTTTGAGGGAGTTCTTTAAAGGGGAAGAACTCTTCTATAAAGTAGTGGCATTCTTGCGGTAATGTACAGAGTCTATCCAAAGGGCTTCGATTGGGCAGAGCAACTTTATTTTTCTTTAAAAGTAGATGAGGTTTTTTTGAAGCTAGATAGGCAAGAAGATGGATTTTTGTACTATTAACCTTATCAAATGCTTTTTCAAAAGGAGTTTGTCCCATAGCATTTATTCTGCCTAATCGGGCTCCCTTTTCTACTAAATAGATGGTTAGCTCTTTGTTTCCGCTAGTCATCGCTAGGTGTAAGAGTGTATCGTTAAAAACAGTCTGCTCAGAAACAAGCTCGTTATTCTTATTTATGATTCGCTTGACGGTTTCTATATCACCTATTGTGCACGCAGTTAATAACCGTTCAAAATCATTTTGAGCGGCCATGTTTTGAACTAAAGAACCTATAAAAACGACAAAAAAGAAAAGACTTCTCATTGCTATATCCATTTATAAAAAGGGTGCATTGTGCGCTAGATTACAGTTTCAAACTACAAAATCGCGCTAGGTAACGCAATAGTTTGGGGGAAAAAGTTTGTAAGTAGTTGATTTTAGCGGTGTGATGTAGGTAGGTTGAAAAAGGTAGGGTGCCGTGGCTAACGCACGAATAGACGTTCTCTTAATCTACCAGTACACTCTAAATAAAAAGGCCACAAGTCTGGCAATAATTTAATTCGAATCGAAAGGCACCATTGCCGTGTTTTTAGTTATCCTTCTTTATGCTATCTGCGCATTAACTTTTACTATTGCTAAACTAACCCTAGTTTTTGCATCCCCCCTGTTTTATGTGGGGGTTCGTATGTTTGCTGCTGGCTTGCTTTTACTTCTTTTTGCGGTGGTAGGGCGAGGTTTTAGACGTCTAATCCGTAGCGATCTATTATTAATTTTGGGCGTTGCATTTTTCTCCGTCTTTATTGCTTATGCATGTGACCTTTGGTCTTTGCAGTATTTATCAAGCTCAGAGTCGGCGCTCCTATTTAATCTTTCACCTTTTGCAGCGGCACTTTTTTCTTACTGGTGGTTTGGAGAACGCATGACGCTCAAAAAATGGTTAGGAATGGTGGTGGCAGTTACCTCCATTATTCCGATTGTTACCGGCGGGGAATCGGTACTTACCCATTTTCCCTTATGGAAACTTTTACCTATCTTTGCCCTACTAACCTCTGTTTTAAGTAGTGCCTATGGATGGATATTAGTACGGGAGCTTGTCAAAACGCGTGAGTTTTCTCCCTTTTTTATCAATGGAATAGCGATGACCATTGGAGGCTCTTTGGCGTTAGGGCTTTCGTGGGTAATGGAAGGATGGAACCCACTTCCCGTCTTTTCCTGGCCTAACTTTATCTTTTTTACCATTCTTATGATTTTTATTGCTAACATACTGTTTGTTAACCTTTATTCGGTCCTATTGCGGCGATATACAGCAACGTTTATTTCATTTTCGGGATTAATGTGCCCCTTGTTTGTTGCATTATTAGGTCGGATATTTTTAAATGAGGAACTTACGGGCTCGTCATTTATTTCCGCTCTTTTGGTTGCAAGTGGGTTATTTCTTTTTTATGAAGAAGAGCTTAGACAAGGGTATATTACAAAAAAAACAGATGTATCGGTTTAGTACGGCCTAAAAGCAGGCTTTTTATTAGATAGGGCAGCCTGCGGTACCAGCGCACGAGAGTGATTTTGGTGGGGTTAAGGTTAACCTTGGTCTGGGCGGGGTAACAAGGACTATATTTTAAACCCTGAGTGGTTGTGTAGATACTGCAGTAAGTAGCAGCGGGTTGTTGGTTCGCGCTGGATTTTCTAAAGGTGTAAGTAGTCCCCCGCCTTTTTTTAAAAAGTGCGATGCATTGCGTAGGGCATTGAGGACTTTAGTTGAAAACAGAAGTCTACGTGCTAGTGGCAAGGCTACGATAGTTGCAAGTTGGGATCCAGCGTAGAAATAGGCAGGGCTATTGTCTGAAGTATGTTCGCCAACTTTAGCAATAATCCCAACGCCATCCAAACAAAATTTTACGACCATGAGGAACGACCATCCAAAACGTTTTCCACCGGAGCTAGCGTACGTGCGTCCAATAAGTAGGTGGCTGAAGATTCCTGACAACGCGCCAAAATAGATAGAGTAAGAATTTTGGCGTGCGGACTGGGCGATCTTTTGGCATTGAGTTAGGCTAGAAGGGTGCACCTTTCCTTTACAAAATGGACAGAGAATTTTGTCGTGGATTCCTTGGTTTCTATCTTGGACTAGGCAACCGTGCTCAAAACAGTCAGCGCAGACATAATGCTTTAACTCATCGGTAGCAGCGTCTTTATGTAAAGCAATCCTTTGATGGGTAAAAAAACCAAACTTTTCGGCACAGATCTGACATTCATCGCTATCTCCCATTGCTAGACCACTTTTAAAAGTGGCGATTGAGCATAGGACTATAAAAACAACACAAAAATGTTTGAGTTTCAAAAAACCTTCGAACATCGCAAACCTCCATTCGCAAATTGAACAAGACAAAGATGCATTAAGTATGCACGAATAGTATTTTTTGTCAATTCTACGCCATTTTTTGTTGTAGCAAGGTAACAGATTCCTCAATGCAAGAATATTATTTTAAAGTAGCGTGAAAAAGCAAGCGTCAAACCCCCTATCCTAGTTATTAATTAATTGCGCGAGCTGACCAAATCCTTCACTACAACTACTAGATTTCTCACACTCATCATTAAAGGGTCCCGCCCTTCTAGATTACCTAAAGCTTCAGATAATGAAGTAAACTCATCGAGGTTCATGGTAGCTCTTCGAACTTCTGTTAATTCTTTGTTTTTGCCTTTGATAAGATTTTTAAAGTTTTCTATAATGGGCTCAATTGCTTCAAACGCCGCTTCTATTGATTTTTTCCTTTTATCAGAGGCCATCAATGTTGTCACATTCGCATGAAATCTTTTTACATCACCAAGCACGCTGGGAACCTTTTCCTTATTTTCCCTCAAAGTCTTCAAACTATTTGCAAGAGAGTCTCCCTCTTTCGCTATTTTCTTTGCATTGTCATATGTCTGAGCGTCCAACTGAGGTGTTAAACCTTCAATAAGAGCCGTAATCACTGCAGACATACCCTTCTTTAGGTCTCTGGGTGTTGTTTCATCCCACATGCTTGTCTTAAGATCTCCCAGTTTTGACTTAAGTTTTTTTACCTGCTCCTGAGCAACTTTCTGAATTGTATTGGAATTTTTTGACGCATTTAAACTCTCCAGAGATACTCTTAAAAAATTCACTGCACTATCGAGTTTTGGTCGAATTTTGGAAGCTGCTTTCGAGCCCTTAGCCTCAAAATCTATTACCCGTTTGACCCTATCTAAAACGTCAAGCGCAGCTTTATAGTCTGTTGTGTCCAGCGTTTTGCCATCGGAAAAAAGTTCTTGCACAGCAGGAACAGCTTCATAGGTAAATACACCTATATTGTCATCGTAGGTTGATCCTTCTACGCCTACCGTGGCCACCCCCCGATTTAAAGCGCCTATAAGCATGGTGCTCATACCAACTACTGAAACCAAATACTTAAGATATTTCATATAACAGCCTTTCTAGTTTTTAGCTTGAATTGTTTACCACCTTTTTATTTAGAATAGCAATTTTTTTATTTGAAAAGTAAACAAAAACGCAACTTTTTTCACTCAAGCTGGCATTTTATTCTGTTTTGCAGGGTAGCTATGGTGTAACCAGCGATTTCATTAAAGCACTAATTAACTGTTCTGGACCGCCTTCTTGTCGTTTAGTACGTTCAATGTCCCCTAAATAAATTTCTGTAGTTGCAGGAGCGGTATGCCGCATTGCAAGTTGGACTTCATATAAAGATGCTCCGGCAGAAATGGCCATAACGCCGAAAGTATGACGAAGGCTGTGTGCGGTTAGGCGCTTGCTATCAAATCCAGCATAACGTAATCTTTTTTTTATGAGGCGAGAGAGGGAGTTAGTGGTTAACGCCTTGCCCCAATTGCGGTCGCTAAGTGATGCAAAGAGTGGCTCGTTTGAACTTTTTAGTATACGTTTTTCAAGATAACGTACCAAAGGCGTAAGGGCGTCCGCAGTTACCACGACAAAATCATCTTTCCCATCTCGTCCTTTACCGCGAACCCAGAGTAACGCCCTCTCTCCATCTGTTTTTTGCACGATAGTTTGTACGGTGATGTGTGCTTCTAGGTCCGATACAAGGGCTCTTTTAATTTCTATAAGCCGAAGCCCCGTTCTAAAAAGCAGATTAATAAGTGCATAATCACGTAACCCTTCTAGATCATCCTGATTAATAGAGTTTAGTATTTTTTGTATCTGAGGCAGCGCAAAGGCGCTTTTTTGGTGGGCTCGAATAAGTCGCCTAGCTCCTTTTATACCCTTTGCGATATTGGGATAATATTTCATTCCTTCGGCCCATTCAAAAAACCGACGCACTGCAACCAAATAATTGGCTCGTGTAAAAGGCTGCAATCCTTTTTTATCTAACCATTCTTTAAATTCTAAAATAGTCTCTCGAGTAGGCTTTGCAATCTGCCGCTTCTCAAACCAGACAAAAAATTGCAACAAGGCACTTTTATAAGTTTTTTTTGAAGAAATGGCTACATCTTGTGCCTCAATAAATTGATCTATAAGTTTAGTAAATGAGTCGCTTTTTGTGGTTAGGGTTTTTTGAGGAGTAGGAGCAGAAATTCTGATTTTTTTAGATTGAGGGTATGGAGGTAATGGAGGTGGTTGCTGCTTCATGGAATATTTCTCTCTACAAAATACAGTCTGATTTTACTTCTTTTATCAGTTTTGCACAAAGCTTTCGATTTGGTCAATGAATTCATGCAACAATTGCTTTATAAATGCGTTAACAATTAGGTGGATCGCTATAATGGTGTTAAATGATATAAGCGATTTTGTCGTAGAAAATAAGATGGAGATATTTTTAAAAAATATTGCAAATTGGATATTAAAATTGCTACGCTAAAATATATAGATGGAAGTTGTTTAATTATAATAGGAAGGACGTAATATGAAGATAAAATCTATACAAAGACTTTCATGGAGTCTTTTGGTTGTAGGACTTTTAGTGGGAGCTGGGAGCACAAAAGCATCAGATCCAAATTTAGATTTACCGGTGGGGGCAAAATTGCCAAATTTGACAGATTCTCCCCAGTCAACACAACAGGGTGAAAAAAAGTCTGAACCAATTAACACTAAAAGTAATCTGTCTACGGAAAAAAAATTTGAGTTATTCCAACTGATTGCAGATCGAATATGGCCTCTAAGTAACAATCTTTTGGGAAAGCTTAATCAGTTGTTTTCTGAAAAACCACCATTTATTAATGCAAGAGACAGTGAAGGGTTGACCCCTCTACACCTAGCGATTACTTATAAAAAACTTGAATTATTTACTTATCTCGTAGATAAAGCAGGGGCAGATCTTAATGTGAAAGATAGCAATGGTCTTTCTCTAATTGAATTTGCAAAAAAGTTTCAAAAGGATCAAAATGAAACGGGCGGTAGAGTAGCAAAAATAATTAAATTTTTGGAAGAAAAACAAGGTGGAACGCCACAGCTTCGAACTCCTATGGAGTTATTACAAAGCCTATTTCGTAATGATTTAAAAGAGTTAGAGGAAATTCTAGGACAAAATCCTGAGCTTATAAACGCTAAGTTTAAAGACGGGGATAGTGTTTTACACGTAGCCTTACAAATGAAAAAAAGCCCAGTAATTATAAAATATTTAATTGATAAAGGGGCTAGCCTTGATGCAAAGAATGAAGGTGGATTGACACCACTTGAAGCGATGAAGGCGAAATCTTATCTTTGGAAAGTTAGTGATTATGATAAAATAATAAAAATTTTAACCGAAAAACAGAAGTAAAAGGTTAGATATTTTATATTAAGAGTAAGGAGTTGGACGAAAAAACTTTCTCCAACTCCTTACTCTTAATATTTTTTAAACAAAAGCCATATTTGAATTTTTGTTGTAAATATGCTAAGCTTAATTAGTATTTTTATATTTAAAAAACAGGATTTAATCCTGAAAATGGAAGTGAAATTATGAAAACAATGTTTAAAACCTTATTGGTAACCGGTGCTTTAGTAAGTGCTGCAGGCTTAGGTGCTTCAAATAATAGTAATGCGCAAAATAGTAATTTTTTGGATTGGACAGAAGATACAAATACTTCTTTAGATTTAACCTCTAATAGTAGCTCAAATGAGGCCGTTAATCTTTTTATAAAGGGTAATAAGACTAATCTTCCTGCTTTGCACCAATTTATCAAAGATGGAAACACAAAAATGGCGCAACATCTTATTAAAATAGCCTCTGATATTAATGAGGTGGATGGAGATGGTTGGACGCCGCTCCATTGGGCTGTTCATACAAATAATCTTGAACTTGCAAAACTTCTTGTTGAACGCGGAGCTAATGTTTTGGCAGAAAATAAAGACGGCAAGAGTCCAAAAGAGTTTGCATTTCTAACAAATAACATAGACTTTATTAAAGCTCTAAAAAAACAGTAGGATCTAATCCTAATTCTTATAATAAGTGAATCTTTTGCAGCCCACGAAGAATTACCTCGTGGGCCTTTTTATTGCTTTTTCTTCTTAGTTTTTTGTAGTTTCTTCTCTAGGTAGGTAGAAGGAGTTATTCTGGAAAAAGTTCGCAACGGATATTTTTTAAACAAATAAAGAGGAGTAGAATGAAACACTTTGCATATTGCCTATTCATTGCGGTTTTATTGATTCCAGATTGTGGAGCAACCCAGACAAAATTCGTAACGCATGGCCTAATTATTTTAGTTGATATTTATGAAAGCGCAGATAAATCAGGCGCTTTGTTGAGAGAAGTAGATTATGCATTTGAAGCTTCTATTCCTTTTATAATACCAGGTAGAATGTTGTATGAGTTTATTACGATTTCAAAGTCAACGTTTGAGTCATCTTATTCAAATTTTAGATTCTTTGAATTGCCTCGTGGTGGACTATCCAATATTCAGCTCTATTTATGTTATCCTAAAAAACTCTTAAAAAATCAAATAAAGTTTGTAAGTGATCCTTTTATCAAAGAAGAATCCTCTGAAGAGCAGGACTTTATGCCTGCCCAGGTGACAGAAATCGAAAAGCAATGTGGCCTACTCCTTGGGCATTTCAAGGAAGTCGAGATGCTGAATATCAATGACTTTAAAAATAAGCTGGCTTCCGAGTCATGGATGGACAAAAATACAATTTCAACCAGTAATCCTCCTAAAGAATATCTTACCGTTGCCAGAGCTGCGCAATCACTGCGCTATGTACTCAAGCGGCTTTTTGTTGTAAATTCTTTTTATACTAATCAGGCCCCACCATCGTGGATGCTATATTTTAGTGGGCATGGAGACCAGTACATTCCTCAGAAAAAAGATCTTCTGGTAAAAAATTACGAAAAGGGGAATCTTATTGATTTCTTAGCCAAAAGAGGCACTATATCATGCCTGGATACTGACATTTTTTCACGAATAATATCAGATCTTAGCCAGAGAATTACCATACGTTTCATTGATATATCAACGTGCTATGGAGGCGGCATAAATGTGGGGGATCTATTACGTCAGGTGGAGACGGGTGTTATCCCTCCCTACAAATTTATTATTGGTGCACATACGTTAGTAGGAGATATGGTAGTTGACCTAGAAAAGCAATCTACTTTGAATGCTTATTTTAAAACCTTCTTTGATCTTGATTTCACAGAGCCTGATATCGATTGGGGAAAAGTGGGTACCAATGCTGCCAGGCTCTCAAGAGCCTACAAGAAAATCAACGCAGCCTACCAACCCGTTTACGATAGTCTTAGCCATGCCTTTGCACAATTGAGACCTGAACTGAAAAAAGGCCCTACTTCCGATTTCAATAACATCCCGGTGTATAAACCTATAGAAGCAAATTATTTTGTAGAAATACCCTATCCATGGCTTATAAGGATAGGCAAAAAAGAGATAGAAACATGCAAAAACGGAGTCCTGAACATTCCAAAAACGGTAAAAACGGTATTGCTCTATGCCAATACTATTCCCTGTACGATACAGCAAAAGGATTTCAGCATTTTTGAAATAACATTGTTTTTATCTGCAATTCCTGGTGATACGTTTCACATTATTGAAAAGTTTCAATTAGAAAACAAAGACGAACCGCTTGATGTGCGCAGGTTGATAGTCGAATTCTCTGGCATGCGGAATCTTAGGGCAAGAAAATTATTTTACATCAAACATCTTGATAATGCACTGCTGTCAACTAATAATGATCAGGTCATTTTTGAGGGTTCCGGTGAGCTGATGATAACTACGGACTTTGACCCGAATTTTGACAAGCAGAGTGTTAAAACCCTCCTTTTTTCAAGGGACCAAAAGAAGTATTGCAGAGGTAGTAATTTTGACTTCGAGGTCCTAAGCGAGGAGAACGCCATTCCCCTAATAGAAAATTTTGAAGAAGAAGTGGAGTGGCTAAAAAAACTAGCCTTTGTCCAAGAGCCCTATCGTTTCTTAAAGGATGCGGTAATAGAAACTACTTCTTGGAAGAAACCCTTAGAAGATCTTGTCCCAGATCTTGTGAGCAACGAACCTCAAGCATATTGGAAGAAACCCTTAGAAGATCTTGTCCCAGACCTTGTGAGCAACGAACCTCAAGGATATAAGCCGGATAACAATGTGGTAACTGAAGACCTTGTCCCTGGCCCGCAGCTCCAGTCTTTCATGCAACATCAACCAATAAAATAATCTGACCTACAAAACTCATTACAGTGTTTTTTGTAGCCCGCGGAGTAAATTAAAAGTTACTCCGCGGGTTTTCTATTGCTTTTTCTTCTTAGTTTTTTGAGCATTCATTGTTTTCTCTTTTCGTGTTTTGATAGAATTTCTTCTTGAGAGGGAAAAGCAATTTTCCTGGGGAAAAGGAAATTTAGCCTTAGTTAAGTACCTCATTGAAATAGCAAAGGCAGATCTTACAATTAAAGATGGAAAAGAGGAATCGGCTCTTGAGTGGGCAAAAGGACACGAAGATATAATTAATTTTCTTATATTTTTACAGACTAGCAACAAACCCTTAGCCGAAGATGCTATGGCAAAATCGTCTAAAAGTTTGCAGTCAATTGTTAGTGGAAATTGAGCATGAAAAGTATGTTGCCTCGGCGCTTTTTCTTTTTTAAAAATTTTATACGCCCTCAGCAAAAAAACCTCAATAATGTTTCCTATAGCTAGTTCTTAGTCGAAGAGGCAAAAGAAATACTAAGCGATTTTAAAATAATTCTTGTTTTAGTAAAATTCAAGCAAAAACAAGAATTATGCGACAATTGAAAGCTTCTGCCAAGCTTTTTGATGCCCTTATTTTCTATGTTAACAATTCCTAATTTATTAACATAGAAAATAAGGGTGTATTTTTATCATCACGCGTTGCGCTGTCGTATAATTTAACATTGATTTTAAAAACTTAAACAAAACAACTCTTTAAACTATAGCATAGATATTTTATTGATACTCACCAATAAGGCCTAATAATCAGGAAGCTTGTTGACGTTTTTTCGCAAGGCAAATTAATTTTGGTTTTGGGGTAAAAACTTAACCCTTGAATTAGATAGTTTAGAGGTGTTAGAATTTAGGTAGAAAGTTTTAACCCGTTGTTTAGGACATTTTATGCCGTTGATTATTTTAGGGATTATAATTGTTGGGGCTGCTTTGGCAGCTTTTAAGGAGCGTGATTCTTACGTTATTGTGGCGTGGCAACAACAGAACTGGTGGAAGCGCGTAAAAGCTCTTCTAAAAGAGGCTCTTCTTACCGCTGTAGCTCTTTTAGCCCTTTTTATAACTACCTACCTATTTATCTTTTTTGTCGATGGAGCCCACTTTGCATTGCCAAGAATGTTTAATTATCCATTAGCTCTAACGGTAGTTTATATAACTTCAGTCCTTTTACTTTTGGTAGCGATCTTTGGTAAGAAGCTATTAGACAGAATAATACGAGGTATATCGTTCCCTTTTATTCAGCTGTTTCATTTATTAAAAGATGCATTAGCACAGCTTTTTTCGCCTTGGACATTTACGCTTGCGGCTCTGATGAGTTACTCGCTAATTTTTGTGTTTGAGCGCGCGGTAATGTTATTTGCAAAAACAGCATTAATTAAACACCCGTTAATTAAATTGATTATGGGAGACGATCTTATCGCCAATCTATTTTGGGGTATGGCGGGTAGAACTGTGGTTCGAGGAATATTTATAGGAAGCATTCTCTGGTGGCTATGCGTTGTACTCTTTGCACTTATTAGCAAAGATCAAGAACATGCAGAACGGCGCCTAGTAATTTTGGGTGCATTTTTTAAGATGGGATTTCTCGTAATTTTTTGTGGTGCCTTAACGCTGCTTGGTAAGGCTTTTACAGTAATTTTGTAATGTGTAAAAAAAACGGCTGGAGTTTTTTCAAGAATCAAGACGATTGTGAAAAAACTCCAGTTTTTAATGATCATCTTATTTTGATGGGATTTGACGTCTTAAAAAAATAGTTTTGATACATTCTTCATACTCTCTCCTTTTTTACAAAGCTCTACTTATGCTTCTTAACAAATGATTCCATTACCTGATTAAAACGATCTCCATCGTAGCCACCAACGTGGATACTTTCAGTCTTTCCTTCTTTATTTTTAAAGACAAAAGTTGGAACCCCTTCTGTAACTGTCTTTTCAACTTCTACGCTCAACTCTGGATTTTCTATATCAATGGTTGCACAGTAAATTTCATCCCCATACTTTTGTGCTGCAGCCTTAAAGAATGGTGCATTTGCCTTGCATGGTGGACACCATTGAGCATGGAATTTAATAACACCTGCTTTTCCACTTTTTATCAAATCATCGAGATCTTTTTGAGTTTTTATCTTTTTAACATAGGTTGTGCTCAGTTCTTCAGAGGGTTTGGAAGTTTTTATAGGAGACAGTGCAGGTACAGCCGTAGCGTTAAGACTTGCACTGCATACAATTCCAATAATATAAAGGAGCTTTATCGTAAGGGTCTTCATATAATCCTTTGCGTTTGATTAATTAAACATACATATACTAATTTCTAGTGTGCACCTTTTGAAATCAAATAGTCCACCATTTCTTTCGAGCTTCCTTCTCCTAAAAGTTGAAGTATGGTTGCTCCGTTTTTATCCTGTACATTAACCTCTGCACCCTGTTTGATTAGATATTTTACAACATCTAAATTCCTTAGTGCCCCCATAAAAGTTGCGTAAAATAGCGGAGTCCTACCTCTTTTATCTCGTACGTTAACATCCGCTCCTTTGGAAACTAGACACGTAACAGTTGTCAGGTCTCCATATAAGGCAGCATTAAAAAGAGGCGTTTTACCCTCTTTGTCTTGTAGGTTAACAGAAGCTCCGTGGCTGATAAGATACTGAACAATTTCTTGCCCAGAAGCATAATGGAGCGGGGTCGCTCCCTCGTCATCATATGCATTAACGTCTGCACCCGCGCTAATAAGGCTTTTTAGAATTTCCAGTTGATCAGTTTGATCTATTCCCTTTTGGTTGATGTATTTAGTAAGTTCCAGCCACTCGTTTGTAAGAACACTATGAAGAGGTGTCCACTCATGACCATCTTTTGCATTTACATCCGCCCCTTTTGCGATTAGATATCTAACAATTTTTGGATTCTGTGTACAGGCAGCTCGAGTAAGAGGAGTCCATCCCTTGCTATCTTGCTTATTAACATCTGCGCCTCTTGAAAAAAAATAGTCTACAATTTTCAACTTATCGTTTGAAATAGCTAAATTAAGGAGAGTCTCTCCATCTCGATTTTGCATCGCAACATTCGCACCACTTTCAACTAAGTATTTAACAATTTCTAAATGTTCGCCGAAAACGGCTCGATGAAGAGGCGTCTCTCCATCGTTAGCAATTGTGTCAATTTTTGCACCGTTTGAAATTAGGTACTTAACCATTTCTAATAAAATTTTATCTGAAGATACGTTGCTGTGGAATGTGACGGCAAAGTGAAGAGGCGCTTGTCCGTAATTATCGCATGCATTAACATCTGCACCTTGTTCGACTAAATGTTTAACATCAGAAAAGCTGTCCTTAAGAACGGCATTATGAAGAAGTGTTCTGCCTAGATTATCCCGCGTATCCGCAGCTTTGCTTTTCTTAAAAAATTTCATAGCACACCCTCGTAACATTCAAATTTATTTCGCACCTTTTAAACCTAGGTAGTCTATCATTTTTTGATTGTAGTTTATTATTTACAAATCACAAATCTTTTATATATATCAGTTTATCAATTTTAATAACAATTTTGCAATGATTTATTCAAGACTTGCCCACGGCGCAAAAGAAACAGGCCGTGCCTTTGACAAGCCTTGGTAAAGTAGGGTCGAGGACAAGGTCCTGACCTTGCATGATAGAGTGCTTTATGAGAAACTAACAAGCTAAAGAGATCCCCTTTAGGTATGGAGTATAAAACGTTATGAAAACATTCCATGTTGTTTTAGCATCTACTAATCCTGTAAAACTTTTGGCTACGCATCAGGCCTTTGCCGCGATGTTTCCTGATATAGAGATTAATCTAGAGGCTATTGCAAGTAACGCCAATACGCCAGCACAACCTATGAGTGATGAGGAAGCATTAAATGGTGCAATGGCTCGAGTGGAGGATGCTCGCTTGCACATGCCTAGCGCAAACTTTTGGGTAGGAATTGAGTCGGGTGTGCACGTTGAGCAAAAGGCCGGACGCCATGAAGTCCTACTGTTAACCTGGGCTGTTGTTATGGGATTAGAAGGCTTTATGGGCAAGGGGCGCGGCCCCTCGTTTTACCTGCCACCTGAACTAGCCGCAACTTTTATGGAACATCCTAAGGAATTAAACTCGTACGCCAGCGCTTTTTTTGGTACCGAAAACATCGGTAAAAAAGAAGGAACAATCGGTGCATTAACAGGAGGTGCTATAACTCGAACGACGACCGCTTCCTTAGCGCTAATGTGTGCCTTGATTTATCACAAAAATCCTCACTTTGTTGTACCGCAAGAAAAACAAAAGGAACCCGTCTTATGAACGAATGGAGCCAATCAGTTAAAGAGTTTTTGACTGAAAAAAAAATTAATATTAAAAACGGCTTATCCTCTGAAGAAGTCAGACTGAGACAGTCCCGCTTTGGAATAAATGAACTGCCCTATAAAAAGCCACGCGGCCTCTTTCACCTTTTAATTAACCAACTAAATAATGCCTTTTCTATCCTGCTGTTTTGCGCTGCATTACTTAAGTTTTTTGCAGAAGGATATGGCGACGCCTTCTTTATCCTTTTTGTTATAATGGCGGGGGCGTTTGTCAGCGCTTTGCAAGAAGGTAAGGCTACACAATTAGTTGAAAAACTTCGTCAATTTGTTAAAACCCATAGCATTGTGATTCGTGATGGAATCAAGCAGGTCGTAGATCAGGCTGATTTAGTCCCTGGTGATATTATCGTTTTGCAAGAAGGAAATCGGGTTCCTGCTGATGCTCGGCTATTAGAAAGCGCCTTCTTAAAGACCGATGAGTCTGCGCTTACGGGAGAATCGGTTTTAGTGGTAAAAGATGCAGATGCTTCAGTACCACAAAATGCCCCTATATTTGACCAAAAAAACATGGTTTTTTTGGGAACTACAGTAATGACGGGGCATGGGCTTGCCGTAGTAACGTCCATCGGGATGCAGACACAGATTGGGAAAATGCATGCACCGCTAGCCGCACCCGAGGCTGACATGCCACTAAAGCGTGATTTAAATCGTCTCTCGCACTATCTACTTGTTGTGGTCCTGGTTATAACCTTTTTCTTCATACTCTTGGGCGTTTTATTGGGGAAAGATCTTCATGAGTTGCTATTTACAATGACCTCCCTGCTAGTTTCAATTGTTCCCGAAGGAATCCCCGTAGTATCAACTATTATTATGGCTAGAAATGCTTATCTAATGGCGCAAAATAATGTTTTGGTTAAAAAACTACAAGCTATTGATGCCTTGGGGCGTATGCAGGTTTTGGTCGTGGATAAAACGGGAACCTTAACCAAAAATGAACAGATGATTTCGGCTGTTTTAGTGGGAAATAAGCGGTATACCGTAACAGGAAGCGGATATCAATTAAAAAACGTAGAGAATGTAGAGAAGTTGGAAAAAGCTGAAGGATCTATTTTTAGTGATGATGGAGAACCGGTAGAATTTAAAGAAAACAGTCCATTAAAAAACATGGGATTATTGTCGGCCCTTCTGGATGAATCACATATTACGGTTGACCCTTTAACATCGCGCATTATCGTTCGAGGGGAACCTCTTCAAGCGGCCCTTGGGGTTTTTGCCCTCAAAGCAGGCTTTGATCGCGACTCTGTACACCATAGCTATAGCAAGTTAGATGAAATTCCCTTTGATGCTCAAACACGGTTACATCATGTTCTTTTTAAAACACCACAATCAACCTCTCTTTTAGTGGTTATGGGTTCGCCTGAATTAGTAACAGAACATTGCACTAAAATCCCGGATGGTTTGCAAAAAAACTTTAAAATTCTACTTAAAGAAGGAATTCGTACTCTGGCAATTGCCTATCGAGAAGATGATTCTTTGGATATGATTCCTCCGCTAATTAATGGCCTTAGCTTAGCCGGTATTGTAGGCATGCAAGATGCAATACGCAGCGATGCTCCTGCAAGTATTGCGCGTATCCAGAAGATGGGCGTTCGAGTGGTCGTTGCTACAGGGGATCATCGAGAGACGGCTCTCTATGTTGCTCGAGCAGCGGGACTTGCCGACTCTCCTGATGCCATTATAGAAGGACGTGATTTACCCTCTATTTCTCAAAACGACTTAATGCATGCGACGGTTTTAGCGCGTGTAACACCGCAGGACAAGCTTGCTATAGTAGATGCATACCATCAGGCGGGCCTTTTTGTAGGGATGACAGGTGATGGTGTTAATGATGTGCCGGCGCTAGTCAGAGCAGATGTTGGGATTGCTATGGGGATCATAGGAACAGATGTTGCCAAAGAAGCTGCAGATATAGTACTTCTTGATGATACCCTTTCAAGTATTTCTTCAGGAATTTTACTAGGTAGGCATGCCCTTATGGTTATGCGCCGAGTACTAATATTTATGTTGGCAACCAGTGGAGGAGAAGTGCTTACTATAGCTTTTTCGCTAATTTTAAATCTACCATTGCCGTTAATGGCTACTCAAATTTTGTGGGTACATCTTTTAACAGATGCCTTTTTGGTTATTGCATTAGGTATGGAACCACCAGATGACCAAGCGCTTAAAAAGAGTGCCGCTTCTATAAAACTTATAGACTGGTCATTTGCTCGTACATTCTTGGTGACTAGCTTTCCTATAGCCGTTGGTACATTGTCCTTATTTTGGTGGTATAGCCTGGAAAATCTTTTCAAGGCTCGATGCATAGCGCTTACAGTATTGGCCATGTTTCAATGGTGGAATGCATGGAACTGTAGATCGGAGACTAAATCGCTTTTTTCGATTTCTTGTTTTAGTAATCGCTGGTTGTTATTATTAACGGGTGCTGTTATTACGGCTCAGGCTACGGCGCTTTATATCCCATTCTTGCAACATCTTTTGTACACAACCCCCCTTTCAATAACAGATTTACTGCTCTGTTTAGTCGTCTCTTCAACGGTGTTTTGGACTGAAGAAATACGAAAAGTTTTACAAAGAAGACGGGAATTGGCAGCATGACCACCTATTCTACTCTGTCTGCCGAGTTTTACGATCTTACAGATCATATTAACAATGCAGAAGCGACAGCCTTTTTTATGAAAAAGGCCCGAGAAGCTCAAGGTCCTATTTTAGAGCCTATGTGTGGAGCCGGTCGATTTCTTATTCCTATGTTGCAGGCGGGATTAGACGTGGAGGGTTTTGATGCATCCCAGGCAATGATTGATCGTTTTTTCCAAAAATGCGCAGGGAGTGGTTTGGCTCAGCCACATGTTTGGAAAGAGTTTGTTCAAAACTTTAAAAGCGATCGAACCTATGGGCTTATCTTCATTCCCTATGGTTCATGGGGATTAGTGACTAATCGCGCGGATGCATTACAAGGATTACATACATTACATACACATGTAGCACCACAAGGTTTTTTGATTTTGGAGATAGAAACTGTTGCTTCGGTGCCACAAACTTCTCTTGGGATACCGCATCGAGGCGTGCGTATACGTACTGATGGTACCAAGATTACGCTTGATACACGAGCATCTTATTCTTTAAAAAACCAGTTGTTTGAATCTGTCTGCCATTACGAATCTATCATAGATGGTCAAATTGTGGCTACTGAAGATGAGCTCTTCCAGCAGTACCTATATAGAGAGAGTGAGCTAGAAGTATTGTTGTATGAAGCAGGCTTTACACAGGTCAAAAAATTTCCAGCTTATAATGAAACCCGGATGGTTGATGTTAATACTCCTATTATTATCTACGAATGTAGCAAAGATTAAATCTTTCAAATACCCTAACTAACCATTTTAAAACACGCTTAATGTAGCGCCGAAGTTTTATTTGCAAATTTATAAATGTATTTTAGTTGGCTTTATACAACATTTATGCGATAATAGAAAATAAAATAAAAAACGAATTAACAGGAGATATAAGAATGAATAGAATAAACAAATCCTCGCTTGCATTTGTATTGGGAAGTCTTATTGTAGTAAGCCACACTGCAAATGCTATGGTCTCAATAAAGCATTTGATCGGAAAAAAAAGTGAAGCTAAAAGCTCTAAACCTCTTTTTAAACAAATTCAATCGTTTGAAGGCCTCGAAAATGAAGGTTCTACGTTTGGAAAATTGTTGCAGCCACAACTTAAAGAGTCCGTCGAAGTAAATGAAAACCCTAATCAAATCGATGAATTTATTGAGGCTATTTTTAATAACAATTTAGAAAAAATAAAGAAAATTCTCAACACAGGGATAAATGTAAATCAATACAATGACAGGGGAAGTACTCCTCTTGGCTCAGCTGTTTTTAAGGGCAATATAGATATAGTAGAGCTTCTTTTAAAATACGGAGCACATCTAAATGAAGGCATTAATATAGCGAAAATTCCACAGTCCAATAGACATGATCCATTCCATGTTGCTATAGCAAAAGGGAATAAAGACATGGTAGAATTTCTCTTAAAACATGGCGCCGACGTTAATATTGTCGAGGAGTGTCATGGTATTACTCCGCTTCATTCAGCTACAGCAGACGGAGATGAAGACATGGTAAAACTTCTTTTAAAATATGGAGCTGATGTCAATAGTAGTGAAAAGGCTAATGGCTGGACAGCGCTTTATATTGCTAGTCAAAATGGATATGAACATATCGCCGAGCTTCTTCTTAACTCAGGAGCTCTTGTAGATAAAAGTAACAACAAAGGCTCCTCGCCACTCGATATTGCTTGTTTTAAAGGTGATTTGAAGATGGTAAAACTTCTCGTTAAATACAAAGCAGATGTTAATAAAAAAAGCAATGACACGAGCACGCCTCTTTATAATGTATGCCTGGAAGAATCTGAAGACCGTGTGCAAATAGTCAATCTACTCTTAAATGCAGGCGCAAAACACGACTATACAGATTATTCCCCTTTGTATCTTACGATCCTACATGGACATTTAAAAATGGCAACGGCCTTAATAAAAGGCAAAGCTAATATTAATTTAAATTATTTTGGCAGCGGAATAACGCCACTTATACTGGCGTGTATGAAAAACAGGTACGCTATGATGAAAAGATTAGTTAATCTCGGCGCTGATGTTTCTCTATGTAATAATGTTAAAACGTCTCCACTCCATATAGCGGCCGCTATGGGCAACAGGAAAATAATTGAATTTTTAGTTAATAATAAAGCTAATCTGTGGGCAACAAATGACGAAGGAAAAACAGCTCGAATGCTTGTGCATAATATCGCTCGCTCAGAAATCAGTAAGAAAAAGCACGATTACTACAAAAAAATTGAAGAGTTTTTAGAAAAACAAGAGAACTTACAAACTCCGTTATCTCTAAATAATTCAAAAAATCTTAACACTAATTTTGTAAAAGAGAAGAAGCTTAAGATAGATAGTTTAAATGATTCCATAGAGGATGAGAATACGGACTCTGTTCTTAACGATCATATGAATGAGTATCTTGAAAATGCAAAGATATGGAGCATGTATAGTCAGGGAAAAAGCCTAGATTTAACTAACCCATCTAGTTCTACGAATGCTTATGAAACTAAAAATTATTTTATCATTTCAAATTCATCATCTCTTGCGCCATGGACTTTGGTTTTAAAAAAGAATAATCATTCACTAAAGCCTATAAAAAACGCCACCATATTGTCTCAAAAGCCTGATTTATACCATACGATTTCTAGGATCATTTTTAATACTCCTAAGCTATTTTCGCAGGGACGGATGGTTGAATATTGCAAAGATAAAACAACCGCAAAAGTGAAGTCCCTTATAAAGAAATACAGTCTTTATGAAGATGCTCTTCCTAGCACGTGTGACATAGTCTGGTTTCCTGGATCTCTTTTTACGGGCAAATCGGCATCACAACACCTTGAAAATCTCAAAAAATGTTTTAATGAAACGAACAATAGCTGGAATGAAAGTCGTATTAAGAGTTATCTTAATACGATTAAAAATAATGCATTAAACAAAACATTAACAAAACAGAGGGCTCGCTTTGGCGCGGCTTTAGGGATAGTAGTAGATAATGCAAAAAAAACTAACACTATCATTCCACATCTCTTTTTTCATAAAAAACAATGATTGAACCCTCCAAAAGTCGGCTAAAGGAACGTATTATACTAACTTGCTAATTGGTAGTTTCATTGACTAATCATGTATAAACTTGCTTAATGTAGCGCCGAAGTTTTTCTTTGCAAGTTTATACATGTATTTTAGTTGGCAGAGCATATGGATTTATCTAACCATATACTTTGCCAATATTAATAATAGAGTGAGAGACCTGGAAAACTATCAAGTTTTTTGTTGCCACAATTAAACATTTATGCAATAATAGAAAATAAAATAAAAAACAAATTAATAGGAGTTATAAGAATGAATAGAATAAAAAAATCCTTACTTGCATTGGTAGTGGGAAGCCTTGCTATGGTAAGCCATACTGCAGATGCTATGGTGTCAACAAAGCATTTAATTGGAAAAAAGAGTATAGGTAAAAGTTCTAAATTTTTTAAACCAATTCAATCGTTTGAAGGCTTCGAAAACAAAGGTTATACGTTTGGAAAATTGTTGCAGCTACAGCTTAAAGAGTCTGTCAAAGCAAATGAAAACCCTAATCAAAGTGATGAATTTGTGTGCGCTATTCTTAATGGGAATCTGGAAGAAATAAATGAAAATCTAAAAAAAATAAGAAAAATTTTAAATGCGGGGGTGGATGTAAATCAGTGCAATAGCGATGGTTTTGCTCCACTTTTTGTAGCCATCAACAGAGGGGATAAAGAGATAGTAGAGCTTCTCTTGGAACATGGCGCTGATGTCAATATTTCTGAAAAGACTATGGGTTGTACTCCACTTTATCTGGCTTGTCAAGAGGGATATGAATTTATCGCAAAGCGTCTTCTTGAATCAGGAGCCCTTGTAGATAAAAGCACTAACGATGGCTATACTCCACTTCTTTGGGCCGTAAAAGCCGGGAATAAAGAGATAGTAGAGCTTCTCTTGAAATATAAAGCTAATGTTAATATTGTCGAAAAGATTAAGGGCGGTACTCCACTTTATCTGGCTTGTCAAAATGGATATGAATTTATCGTAAAGCGTCTTCTTGAATCAGGAGCCCTTGTAAATAAAGGCGCTAACGATGGCAGTACTCCACTTTATATTGCTTGTCAAAATGGATATGAATTTATCGTAAAGCATCTTCTTGATTCAGGAGCTCTTGTAGATAACGGCACAAACGCTGGCTGTACTCCACTTTATATTGCTTGTCAAAATGAATATGAATTTATCGTAAAGCGTCTTCTCGACTCAAAAGCTCAAGTAGATAAAAGCACTAACGATGGCTGGACTCCACTTTATATTGCTTGTCGAAAAGGGAATCTGAATATTGTAAAATTCCTTATTGAACACAAGGCAGATGTTAATAAAAAACACGATGACACAAGCTCACCTCTTTATGGTGTATGTAGGAAAGAATCTGAAGATCGTGTGCAGATAGTTAAGATACTTTTAAAAGAAGGGGCAGACCCTGACGATAGTGTCTTGCATTTTGCATGCCTATCTGAATATGTAAAAATGGCAACTGCTTTAATAAAAGGCAATGCTAATATTAATTTAAAAAGTCCAGAATGTGGATTAACACCACTCATAATAGCGTGTTTGAAAAACAACTATGAGATGGTGGAAAGGTTAGTTGCGTTAGGCGCCAATGTTTCTTTATGTGGTGATTTTAACACGTCGCCGCTCCATGCAGCTGTCATTACAAGCAACAAGAAAATAATTGAATTTTTAGTTAATAATAAAGCTGACTTATGGGTGACAAATGACGAAGGAAAAACAGCTCGGATGCTTGCCCGGAGTATGGCTCGCTCAGAAATTAGCAAGAAAAAGCGTGATAACTACAAAAAAATTGAAGATTTTTTAGAAAAACAAGAGAACTTACAAACTCCATCATCTCTAAAGAATTCAAAAAATCTTAACACTAATTTTGTAAAAGAGAAGAAACTTAAGATAGATGGCGTAAATGGCTCCATAGAGGATGATCATACGGACTCTGTTCTTAACGATCATATGAACGAGTACCTTGAAAATGCAAAGATATGGGACTTTTATAATCAGGAAAAAAGCCTAGATTTGACTAATCCATCTAGTTCTACAGATATTTGTGAGACTAAAAATTATTTTATTGTTTCAAATTCATCATCTTCTGCGCCATGGACTTTGGTTCTAAAAAAGAATAATCATGTATTAATGCCTATAAAAAACGTCACTATATTGTCTCAAAAGCCTGATTTATACCATACCGTTTCTAAGATCATTTTTAATACTCCTAATCTATTTTCGCAGGGACGTAAGGTTGAATATTGCAAAGGTAAAACAACCGCAGAAGCTAAGTCTCTAATAAAGAACTATGATCTTTACGAAGATGCTCTTCCTAGCACGTGTGACATTGTCTGGTTTCCGGGATCTCTTTTTACAGGTAAATCAGCGTCACAACACCTTGCAAATCTCAAGAAATGTTTTAATAAAACAAACAATAGCTGGAATGAAAGCAGCATAAAGAGCTATCTTAATACAATTAAAAAGAATGTGTTAAATAAAACATTAACAAAACAGAGAGCTCGATTTGGCGCAGCTTTAGGGATAGTAGTAAAGAATACAAAGACAACTAACTTTGTCATTCCGCATCTCTTTTATCATAAAAAAATAATGATGAATAAAGAGAGCAAAATGTAAAGTCGAAAGAGCTTTTTAATTTTGATACACTGGGCTTAATGAAATTCTATGTCAGGATTAAATTTATTTAGGATAAACTTCTAAATAAATTTAATCCTGTTTTTTAAGGGAACTTTTAAAATGAAGAAACTAGCAGACATACAACAAAATTTTCCAGAGTGGTATCAAGATGTAGTCTATGCTTCTCAGCTTGCAGATCAAGCTCCTGTTCGAGGCTGCATGGTAATGCGCCCCTATGGATGCGCTCTATGGGAAGAGATGCAAAAAGTTCTCGATACTCGTTTTAAAGAAACAGGACATCAAAACGCGGCCTTCCCACTTTTGATTCCTGAATCTTTCTTAAAGAGAGAAAAGGAACATGTTGAAGGTTTTGCACCTGAGCTTGCCGTGGTTACACATGCAGGAGGCAAGGAACTTGAGGAGCCTTTGATTGTTAGACCAACATCTGAAACAATTGTTCACTACATGTTTGCGCAGTGGATACGCTCATGGCGAGATCTTCCGCTTAAAATCAATCAATGGGCGAGTGTAGTTAGATGGGAATTAAGACCACGTCCCTTCTTAAGAACCTCAGAATTTTGGTGGCAAGAAGGTCATACGGCTCACGAAACGTATGAAGAGGCCTGTGAAGAAGCTCATCGTATGCATCATGTTTACCAAGAGTTTATGGAAGAATATTTGGCTATCCCCGTAGTTGCAGCCTTTAAACCGGAACACGAAAAATTTGCCGGAGCCGACCAAACTTTAACACTTGAGGCTATGATGCAAGATGGGAAAGCCCTCCAAATGGGAACCTCCCACTTTATTTCACAAAATTTTGCCAAAGCATTTAACATTACGTTTCAAGATCGCAATGGTGGCGTTTCTTACCCACATCTGACTAGTTGGGGCGTAACAACACGTATGATTGGGGCTGTGGTTGGAGTACATGGAGACCAAAAGGGACTGGTCATGCCTCCACGCATTGCGCCTATTCAAGTTGTAATTGTGCCTATTTTTAAGGCAGAAAATCGTGAAATTATCTTGGCGGCTGCACATAAGGTTGCAGAAAGCCTTAAGGGTCTTGTTCGTGTTCATAATGATACTCGAGATTTTGAAACGCCCGGTGCCAAGTTTTATGAGTGGGAACTTAAGGGAATACCTCTGCGCATAGAACTAGGACCTCGCGATCTTGAAAAAAATAGTGTTACGATAGTTGATCGACTTGGAATTGCTAAAGAAATCGTAAAAATAAGCGATCTTGTGCATATAGTTCCTCAAAAAATGGTTGAAATTCAAAAGGCCTTATTTGATAAAGCCTATGAGCTCCGTTCCAAAAAATGGTTTATTACGGATGAGTTATTGACTTCTTTTGGGCCACGTCTTCGTGAAGAAGGTGGATTTTATCAGGTTGGATGGAACAAAAGTAAAGAATCGGTTGAAGCTCTTAAGGAGTATGGAGCAACTGTACGGTGCGTCTTGCCAAGTAAGGATGCTCGAATCTGTTTTCATTCAGGAAAACCTAGTGAATGCGATATCTTAATTGCCAAGGCTTACTAATAATAGCTTGAATCGCTTATCGCTTTAATTATGGTAAGGGGTATGTGGTTTTAACAGCATACCCCTAAGTGCTATGGTTGGGATATCTTAAAGCTTAATTTTCTTTACAAATTTTCATAAATTTACTATATTTACTAATATTTACTGCTGTTGGCATCAAATACATTTAATACTAATATAAAAATAAAAAAGGAAATAATCATGTATAAAAGAGTCAAGTTTATTGCACTCGTATGTTTTGCAGGTTTTTTAGGGTCCGCTAATATGACAGCAATGCTTTCTATAAAGGCGTCAGGGCAAAAAGAGAAAATTCCTGCTCCGCTTTCTGAGTTAGAAGAAAAACTTTTGAGGTTTGAGCGTGAAATAGAAAACAAACCTTTTGTTGTTCCATCGCCTTCTATTTTTAATAGTCCACAAGTTGTGCTATGTACGCAATTTGTTAAAAAGATGACTTTGCCTAAGCCAATAGAAGATTCATTAAAAATTATCAAAGAATGTTTGCCAGCAGAAAATTTATCAAATAAGAATATGAAAAAGTTGCTTCTAGACGGAACATTAGAAAAGAATATGGGGAAATGCCTTGAAGAGTTGAAAATCGATTCCCCTGAGATTTCGAGAACCTTGAAGCGTATGAAGTCGCATAAAATCAAGTTAAAAAAACTAAATAAAACTGAAGACTTTGCTTATATGGTTAAGGAGCATAACTTTGAAGAGGCAAAAGCCATTCTTACTCATACTAAAATAGATACAAGCCTAATGAATGCCTTATTTGAGACCTTCTGCGATGGGGATTTGGAAGCGATTAAGTTTCTGGTTGATTACATACCAGACATTGATACTCCAGGTACGCTTGGAAGAACTGGATTTGAAGAAGCATGTTTAATAGGGAGTTTTGACATAGCTGACTTTCTTCTTTCAAAAAATGCAAGCCTAAACAACTGTAACAAAAAGGGAATGACTCCCGTTCAAACTGCTGTCTATAGAGGGAATATAAAGATGTTGGAATATCTCAGCGGTAAGGGGGCGAATCTGAATGTGCTTGATAAAAACAATGGCACACTTCTTCATTTAGTTTGCAGTAGTTGTGAAGCGAACATATTTAAGTTAAACCATAACAATGACTTTGCATATCTAGCGTGTTTAATGCATCTTCTTATTAAAAGCGGCCTTGATATTAATGCTGTGGACAAAAATAAACGAACACCTTTCTTTTTTGCATGTCAAAATAAGAGTGAGCCAAGCACTTTTCTTGTTCGTTACCTTGTTGTACTGAAAAAGATAAACATAAATGTCCTTAATAAAAATAATGGACTTGCGCCACTTCATGAGGCCGCGTTGGCGGGAAGTGCTCGAGATATTTTAGTCCTTCTAGAAAATGCTGCTTCTATTGATATCCCTAGTGACAAAAATCAAACCCCTCTCCATTTTGCATGTTTGAGTGGAAGCTTGGAAGCTGTAAAGTGCCTTATTGAAAAAGGTGCCTATATTAATAACGTTGATTTTAAAGGTAGAACTCCACTTTCGATAGCCAAATCAAAAGACTACAAAGAGATAGAAAAATATCTTGAAGGGAAAGGCGCCGTTTTGAGCAACAAGCTTGATAGCCTAGATAAATGCATTAAAAAAATAGGCAAGATAAACGAAAATGAAAAATCTAATAAATCTAAGCCATTGTTCAAAGAGAATTCAGAAGAGTTTGAACCTGAGCATCCGTTTCCTATTGAAGAAAAGATAATTGAAGAGAAGAAAGAAAAAAATGAGGATTTCCTTTTTAATAAGCATGAGCTTAAAGGGAAAGCCCTTCTTTTAAATGCTCCAACCTTAGAAACAGATACTTATCTTATTATGGCTCGAGAATGGGGCGCAAAGACCTCTGTCCTGGTCTTGCAAAAGCAGAAAGGTGTGAGTCAAACAAAAGATCTTTCACCTAATCATCTTACGCTTTTATCCCAAAAAGAAGATAAGTTCCATAAACATGTTCGTCCACTATTTCAAAATTCTATGTTGTTAAATCATGGTCGATCATTATTGTATAGCTCTAACAAGCTGTCTCCAGAGATTAAGTCTATAATAAAAAAATATGGAATAAAAACAAATAAACTGCCTGATCCATGCAGAATAGTCTGGTTTCCAGGCTGTTTATTTACAGGCAATAGTGCTATTACCCATTTTGCAGAGCTTAAGAAGTTTTTTACTGGAGTAAATAGTGGTGACGATGCCAAGATTGAAAAATACTTAGAAGACGTAAAGCAAGCGCAAAAAAATGAATCCTGCAAAAAGGCGTGCTTTGGAGCAGGTATTGGCATTCTTGTTTTCGATGAAATTAGTGATGAAACTTTGGTAACACATAGTTTCTTTCACAGAGAGATTTAAGATAAAAAGCTTAAAAAATCTGTACTAATGTTTGAATTTATACAACGATATGCGCTATAAGGTTTAATAAAAATCGATAGCGCATATTGTTGTATGGTGTGGTATACTTGAAGCAACAATGGTGGATGTCTTTATATTTTCGGCTCTATTAAGTGTGGAACGGCTGTCATATGGAATTGCAATTTTCGGTTGAACGTGAACAGATTTTTCCGTTATTATCGGCTCTCCAGCCGCTGGTTTCTAAGAGAACTACAGTAGATGCTACTTCACACATTTTTTTGCATGTAGGTAACCGCGAACTAGTAGTAAAGGGAACGGATTTAGAAGTAAGTTTGCAAGCCAGCTGTACTATTAATGACTGTTCGTGCCAGACGGGAGAATCTTTCCTGGTTTCTGGCCGTAGAATTTTTGATATTGTAAAAGAACTTGAGGGCATGGTAACGTGTCGGATTGATGCCAATCAGTTAGTTTTGCAAACTCAAGACATTGACCTTAGGCTCGCCATAAAAGGAACGGAAGAATTTCCCCCTTTCCCAGAGCGCATAGAAAATTTAACCCATATTGAAGCTCAAGACTTATTAGCATTGCTTGAGAAGGTTGCCTTTTTAATTCCTCAAAGCAATTCCAATGCCGCATTAAATGGTCTCTTTGTTGAAGTGGGTCCTACAGGGTTAGTTATGACCGCGACGGATGGACACTCGTTAGTTCAAGTTAAATCATCAAAATACACCCTTGAAAATCAGCGCAATTGGTTGATCCCGCGTCGCGCTGTTTTTGAATTGAAAAAATTAGTTGAAAACTCTGGAGATGCAACTGTATTTTTGGGTACGTGTGATGGGCACTTGGTATTTTCGGGTGAACTCTTTAATTTCTTTACACGTCTTATTGCACAACCATTTCCTGAATATCGTCCGGTATTGGAGCGTGAGGGCTTTGTACAGGGGACCGTTGAGCGACAACATTTTATTAAAACATTAAAACGATCGACCTGCTTACTTTCGGGGCAATTTTTAGCAACTCGCTTTCTTTTTAACAAAGATGCATTACAAGTTACCTTCTCCAATAAGGGAGTGGGAACTTTGGATGAGCGACTAGCTCTTTCCTCTTTCGCAGGGGAAGAGCTGGATATTCGTTTTTATGCTCCTTACCTTTTAGAGGGGCTTCAGGCATTTGGGGAGGATAAGATACTTTTCCACCTTAAGAACAGCTCTAAGCCGATAATCTTCGAGTCGAATTCGGATACATCTTCATTGCTGTATTTAGTAATGCCAGTTTCTCCAACAGCTAGGTAATATATCTTCATGCGACCTGGGTTGTATTTGCTAGCATCCGCTCACCCTGCTGAGTGTTTTTTTCGTAGAAAAAAATGTATCGAATGGGTTGATGCAATACATAAACTTTCGATTCTTTATTTTATAAAAAGAACCCCTTATGTTTGTTAAGAGCCTCCTTGTCCGTCAATTTAGGTGCTTTGAATCCTTCCAAATTACTTTTGACGCTCCTATAACTATTATTGAAGGTCCAAATGGTTCGGGAAAAACCTCTTTGGTTGAAGCTCTTTATTACGCTTGTTACTTAAAATCATTTCGCACTCACTTGCCACGTGAGATGGCACAGTGGGATAAAGAGGGATTTTCATTGGTTTTGACAGGCGCGAGTGACGCTTCTTCAATGGAAGTTGATAAAGACTGGGACCTAAAGGTTGTCATTTCAAATACCAAGCGTTTAATTAAAGCAAATGGAGCGGCAATATCGTCCTATAAAGAGCTTTTTAATTTCTATCGCATGGTTGCGCTAAGCGCACAGGACCTTTTAATAGTTTCAGGCTCTCCAGAAGAAAGGCGGCAGTTTATTGACCATGCTGTTCTTTTGACAGATCCCCTTTATGCTCAGAGTCTAAAAAGCTTTAGGAAAACGTTAAAACAGCGTAATGCTCTTTTGGCGCAAGGAGCCTTGGACCGGGTAGTATATGAGATCTGGACCGAGCGATTGCAAGGAGTTACCTCCGAAATACGTACACAACGTGAAAGGTATTTAGCAGACCTACAGGTTGAGGTAAATCGGTTGGTTAAGGAACATTTAGAGAGTGAAATTCCTACTATAGAGCTTCAGTATAAGATAGGCGATGATCAGAATAGTACATTGGAACGAGAAACCTATGTACGTCGATCGCTTATGGGAGCACACTTGGATGAGATCAACATTTTATTTAATGGACAATCCGCACGTCGATTTGCGTCTCGCGGTCAACTTAAATTGATTGTTTACTTTTTGAAACTTACACAACTCTCTCTTCTTAAGAAACCTACCATTGTAGTAGTCGATGATTTTATAACCGACTTTGATGAGCAAAGGTCAGAACGTCTTTTGGAGCTTTTGTGTGGAAGACAGAATCATTCGTTAGCACAAAGGCAAGTAATTTTTACAGTTCCTAGCGGTTGCGATTTAGGCGAGCGAATGAAAAAGAAGAATTATGCAATATCAATAAAGACCTTGCCATATTAGAAATTAATCCTAACGTATTGCCATAGAAAATTACACAAAAGAAGATAATAAAAAGAGCCAAAGATTTCTCGAGAGAAAATAGCTGCCTTATTGTCAAAAGCTAAGGAAAAGGGCACAACCCTCAAGATTTTTTTGCCAAAGAATTTGACTTTTATTGAAGAATCGGCATACTGGTATCTAAGTGGGTGATATTCAGACGAATACCTTCTCACCTTTAATATGGCTTCATTACTACTCTCCTTTTTCCACCGTATTGATGTTCTATCAATGCGGTGGTTTTGTTCTTTAAGAATAGAACTTGCTGATGACTATAGTCCAGATACACGTCAAGCGCAAGTTTTTTGAAGATTTTGACTTTTGCGGGGACCTGTTATTACCACAAGCCCCCGAGCATTTATACTTTAATTGTTATCCGTGTGCTATTGCTTGCAGGCTGAGCGCAAAATTATTAAGAATTTTACCCGTCTCCTCCTGCTGCTCCTTGTTTTCTTTTCTGCGCTTATCAACCCAATCTCGATTTATCTTAAATTTATCAAGCTCTTTTTTTATCCACTCGGTTTTATCATCAAGGTTCAATAATGACTCTATTAGATTTACCTCATCATCATTCCACGAGGAGCCTACTTTTTTAAGGACAAAAGAATCGATCAATTCATTAAAAAGTTCTATTCGAACCTCCTTTATAACCTTGTAGTCCTTAGCTTTTTCAAACGGAAGCACCTGTGTAAAGCGCGCCGCATGTTCCATTGGTGTAAGCTTCCACTTTTTGTCTCGAAGAAGCAGTAGATCTCTAAAGGTTTTAACCTTCCCTTCTTTAGATATTCCCAGATTCTTAAAACTCTTTAGGAGTTTTAAAAGACCTAAATTCCCATCTCGTACTGCTACATATAAAACATTTACTGCTTTTTCATCATACAAAGGGCTTTCTTTATATAGAGGCTTGGGACCAGGTATTTTCTCTACGAAAGTTCCTTTGTCTATTTTAGAGCTAGCAAGCAAAGTATCCCAGGCTTCAGGGTCTCCATCTTTCAATTTGTTAAATAGGGAAAGCAACTTGAGTAAGGATGTACATTCTTCCGAAAAATGACGATAAAATGCATTCGTTTTACCGCGCTCCTCATAGTCCTGCAAAGAAATCTCGAGCTTTTTCTTGGCACTTTCCTGTGCAGCAAGTGATTCAGTTTCTACGGCATTTGGAGCTACAAAAGTCGCCCCATTATAAAGCAAGAGCTCGGCAATCTCTCTCTGGCCTCTTACAAAAGCCCAATAGAGAGCTGTCACCTCTTTCCATCCCGATTCCGCACATTTACCCGTTATATTCATATTCCCTTTTTTAATTAGACTCGCAACAATTTCATATCGTTCTACAATTTGAGATCTAAATTCACCAAAAAGTCCTCTAACCGCAGCAAGCAATGCAGTCTCCGTCTCTACATATCCTGATGACTTATCATTAACCATTCGTTCGGCGTTAATAAAAGCCACTTCATTAATAGATAGCTCTTTGGCCTTATTGAGCAAAACTTCTACAGTTTCAGGATGCGCATATCGACATGCAAGAAGAAGCGGCCTACTATTATCCTCTGCACACGCGACTGTTAAGGAATATCCTTGTTCTATTAATATCTTGACAACACTTGTGGCCCCTGCCTTACAAGCCTCCCCCAAAGGCCATAACACATCTCCATTAATCTTAAACTGTTTATTTATAGCCAACTCTTTAATAAAAGAACCAGCTTTGTCTTCAACCTGTTTATCAGTTAGAAGCCATTCCACCGCATTTCCCATGTTTTCGTGAATAAATGTTAAAAACACCTGCGCCACGTTTGAACTGGACACATAGTTAAGTACCTCCTTATAACTATTTCGTTTAGCAGCTCCAATAGCTGCAAGAGAGGAAAAAAGAGGATTTGTCAAATCCAGCAACTTAACATCACTTTCCCAAAACGTTATCAGGTACATTAAAATTTTGGTAAACGAGGCTAAATCATTATTTAAAAAAAGGTTATTTAGACCCTGAGCTCTTATAACGTCTTTAACTTTGCTTTTAAGTTCATTCAATCGTTTTAGCGATTCCTCGTCTTTCTTTATTTCTTTGAGACGTATCAGTTTATTCATATAAAGCGTGTCATTTGCTCTAGTGAGAAAATTTTTTTTAGCTTTTTCCTTAATCTGCGTTACAGCATCTGAGTATAAACTATCGCTTGGGTCAAGTTTGCTAATTTCTTCTTTTTCCATCAAAACCAGATACTCGTTAAACCACTTATCAACATCATCTTCAGCATCCTTTTCAATCTTAACATCTTCGGGCAGCCAGATTTTGAGTTTTTCTGAAAGCCACAACTTGTACCAATCTTCTTGCAAAACTAGTCCTTCATCTTGATTAAAATAAATCCAGTTATCAGACATCCATATTTCTGAAAGCCATTTGAGGACTGCAAGTCTTTCATCTTCGCTTAAAGAAGATGTTGTTTTAGGAGAATTTATTGTTGCTTCTACAATCCCTTTAATAGCATCAAGAAGTACCCGTCGTTTCTTATCAAGAGTATTATTCTCTCCAGCAAGAACCGCTTTAGTTAATACACGCTCTGCGTGTGAAAGATCTTTATTTAAGACGGCCACTATAAGCTCATCTGCCAAAACTCCCTGTACGGCCAGAGGCCATAGAACAAAAAAGCCAAACGCTCCTAAAAAAGGAATTCTAAAGAAAAATTTTAACCTCATAAATACAACTCCTTTTGATTAAAATAATTTTCCCATATGCAGGTTTCACCCTATCACACCAGCCGCCTCTGCGGCAAGAGAGATGACCTTTTGATTAAAATAATTTTCCCATATGCAGGTTTCACCCTATCACACCAGCCGCCTCTACGGCAAGAGAGATGACCTTCATAGTCCCTCCCCCCGCTTTTTCCATGCCGCCATCCCGGCCAACACCCACGACAGCACGAAAAAAGAACGGGGCAAAAGGAGGAAGAAAAAGAAAGGGGAAAAAAGTTGATGTAAATTATGCAGCCAGAAAAAAAAACTAAACGATAAAAGAAAGATAAAAATAGTATAGAAGTCTCAAAATAAAACGCCGGCAGAATAAAGAGACACTTTTAGCTAACACCAACAAACCTGCAAACAGAAACAATTATCAGACGCGAAAAGAGCAAAAAATTATTTCCATGCCCACAAACCGCACAACGCTATTGCAATTGCATCCGTAACATCCAACTTCTTAGGCAACGCCAAAGAAGGGAAAAGCCGAATGACCACCCGCGCCACCTGCTCCTTCTCCGCCTGCCCAAAACCTGTAAGAGCCCGCTTAATCTCACGCGGAGCAAATTCATGGAGTGCCAAATTATGCCGTGCCACCAAAAGCAAAAGAATCCCTCGCAAATACCCCAACTTTAAAAAATTTTGAGCGTTTTTACCCAAGAAAGGAGTTTCCAACGCCAATTCTGTAACCGAATAGGTCACAATTTTGTCCGTAAAAAAATCATGAAAACAAGCAATGCGATCCTGTATTGAATCCTTGGATGACTGATTCAACGCTCCATAGTCCAACAAAAGCGCCTCTCTACCCCGCAGTCGAATAATTCCAAACCCTGCTGAAACAAAGCCCGGATCAATACCTAGCACCACTTTATCAGTCACCTACCGCATCCTCAAACGTAGTCATATCACGCACAAAGGCTAGATTTACCGTACCCGTAGGTCCATTACGCTGTTTACCAATAATAAGCTCAGCCGCATCAGGGTCGGCCGACTCTGGATTATATAGAATATCCCGGTATAAAAACATAATTAAGTCCGCATCCTGCTCAATCGCCCCCGACTCACGCAAGTCTGAAAGCATCGGACGTTTGTCTACACGCGCATCCACCGCACGAGAAAGCTGCGAAAGCGCAATAATAGGGATTTCCAGCTCCTTAGCCAGAGCCTTCAGCGCACGAGAAATAGACGAAATCTCCTGATTTCGATTCTCATGCCACCCATTCCCATGCAATAGCTGTAGATAATCAATAACTAAAAGTTTGATCTGATGATCCGCACGCAATTTACGAGCCTTGGAACGCACATCCATGATAGTCTGCATAGGAGTATCATCAATAAAAAAGCGCATATCCGCCAGGCGCGCAGCCGCATGCGTCAAATCTTCCCACTCATCAGACGAAATCGTAGCATTACGAATATTATGATGCTTGACCCGCGATTCACTAGAAAGCAACCTAAGCGTCAGCTGCTCAGCACTCATTTCTAAAGAAAAAAAGCCAACCCCCACACCAGATTCCGCAGCATGCTTGGCCATACTTAACGCCAACGCCGTTTTACCTACCGAAGGACGAGCCGCCAAGACAATAAAGTCCCCCTTCTGAAAACCACTGGTATATTCGTCTAACTTACGATAACCCGTAGGGACTCCCGTAACGCCTTTACGCTGACTCTTAATTTCAGATATCTGCTTAAACGTGCGCTTTAACCAGATATCCAACTGCATAAACCCTTGGCGCGTCCGTTTACCAGAAATTGCAAAAATCGTCTTTTCAGCCTCATCTAAAACCGCATCAATCTCACGGTCATCTTGGCCATAGCACTGAGTAATAATCGACGTCGCGGAACCTATAAGCTCTCGCAAAACCGCCTTCTCTTTAATCAACTGCGCATGCTGCTCAACCAGACCAATCGCAGCCAAATCTTCCTGAAGAGACAGCAGGTAAATAACCCCCCCAACCGCCTCAAGCTCTCCACGCTTTGTCAACTCATCCTGAAGCGTAATCACATCTAAACGACGATGCTGCTCAACAATCGCCATCATGGCAGAAAAGATTTTACGATGCGCATGCGCATAAAAATCATCACTCGTAAGCACTTCTGCTACTATAGGAAAATGCTCATCATTAAGAATTACCGCGCCTAATACGGCACGCTCTGCCTCTAACGCATGAGGCAAACTCTTTCCGAGCACCTGCTCAACCGCAACAGATCTCTTCTGCTGCGGATCACCCTCTGGTCGCCGTTGTCGCTGCATAAAAATCTACTAGTCCTCCGAAACAATCTTAACAGACAAGGTAGGCTGAAGTGTCGTTGAAAGTTTTACAATCAACGTATGCATACCCTTTGCCTTAATAGCCTTATCCATTACTATCTGATTCTTGGAAACACTAACACCTTTCTCCGCAAGGGCGTCTACTATTTCCTGAGCATTGAGCGCTCCGTACAATTTCCCATCATCATGCAACTTACGCTTTAGCACAATCTGCAAAGACTTTATCTTTTCCGCAAGGCTCGATGTCTTAGTCTGAATAATTTCTTTACGCACTTCTACGACCTGAAGCCGCTTTTTAAAATCCGCTTCATTAGAAGGAGTTACCTGAATCCCTATCTTCTGTGGTAAAAGAAAGTTTTTTGCAAAGCCATCCGAAACCTTTACCATCTCGCCAGCAAGTCCAACGTTTTGAACATCCTTAAGAAGAAAAATCTTCATAATCAAATCCCTTTTTAATATATAGCGCTACACTTAACAAAGCCCCAGTATAGACCAAAATTAAAGATAAAGCCCCAAAAAATTAGTGGAATTCAAACCATCTCCCCTTTCCATCAAAAAACCCTCCACGCGTGTATGAAGCATATACCATATAAAGCCTCTGTGTCACAGAACGCAAAGCTGCCTCACGCCACAACATATCAGGAACCGACACACCTAAAAAAGATGTCCCCAAAAACCACGCATCATTTACCAATGCCAGCCCACATACAGGAGTCCCTCCCCCCACTCTCTGCATAGCAACAATCTCTTTTACTATCTCATCCGTGAAAAATAGCTCAGAACAGATAAGAGGCACAAAACTCACGCCACTCACTCCAAAAATTGTGGCAGGCTCTACGCCCTGAACAAAAGGCTCTCCTCCGCCCAACAACGGCTGCAAAATAGCTCGCACAAATGGATAATCACACCATGCTGGAATACGCTCAACAAAGGGAACGCCATGCCGCTTAATATAACTTCCCTCAAGAACTCCATCCCTAAACCAACTGCAGGCATTCGCCTCTCCACACCGGTACGATCGATAACAACCAAGAATGACATCACTGCCACAACTTACACTCGACAGCGCCTGACATACTGCGCTGTCATCTCTTACCAAGGCTGGGAATGACGATTCAGGCAAAATTACCACGCACCGTACACCCTGCCCTGCACGCTCCTTAGCCTTCAAAATCAAGCGCCCCAACCCCTGCACATATTTCTGAACATCAATCGATTGACAGGGGCTATACCCACCTTCAATCAATTCATGCCCCGGCACCATAACTACCCCATTAAGCCATGCAGGATTTTCCCCACCTACAAAAGAAAGGTGAGCATCAACTCCCACAGCTAGCCCTAGACCCACCAACAGACAAAGCGCTGCCAACACCCTCTCCCTAATCACAAGCACGGCAAACAGATAAGCCATCATAACCAAAGCAAATAAAGCCCCCCACTCTCCACCTTGACAAATTATCAGACGACCAAAGTAAAAATCCATCAACGGCAACAGCGGATGGAGAAGAAAAAAACCCTCTCCAGAACCAAAAATCGAGAGCGCCCACTTTAAAAAAAGCCATAAAAACAACAGAGTTACCAACGACAAAGAAATTATGCGACATACCAAATTAGTAACCAGACGCTTTACCCTAACTAGTCCATAAAGCCACACCCCAACCCACCATGCTGCATAAGGCACCAGAAGTAGACCGACTACCACAAGTCCTACGGCGCACCACCAATCCCCCACCACGCGGATCAACGAATAAACAACCGGCACAAAAACAGAACTAATCCACGCACTGCCCCAGAGAAAGCCCAGGTCGAAAGATGCATTCCCCGCCTCAACCGCATAAAAAACAAAAAAAAGTGCTGCACAACTGGCACAACAGCCTATCACGCCGCCATAACTCATGAGGGCAAAACTTAGCACGCCACCCCACACTATCCATCCGACTACATCGCGCAATAGATTCCCCCGTTCATCCTCAACCACCAATCAACTCCCCTGTTTTAACTATAATCCCGGCAAATGAGGGACAAATTGACAAAACCAACAAAATACGTCACACTAATCTCCTAGTATCATCCCGCAAAAACATCGCTGACTGAAAAATAACTTTCTGCTTTTTGGAGGAAAAGACCATGATTAGTACCATAACCATTAAGAGTATAATCTTTAAAACCAGGTTATCACAAAAAACCTACTTACTTTTCACGCTCCTTTTGCTAAGCGCAACACCCGCAGCATGGTCTATGACCCTAACTCCGACGATACAGCCGGCGCTAACTCAACACATTCCTAAGCCAAACACCTCAACCTTCTCTCACCCTCTAGGCTTACAGACTCACACACTTCCTACCCTCGCCCCTTCACGACTAACCAGTGCATGGAACTTTGCATCTGCAGTCTTAAATCATCCCGTAGGCTACACCTGCGTAGGCATCGTAACAAGCACCGCGCTCTCTCTCGCGCAAGACTACTTTTTCAACTGCACAACTATAAGTCCCTCTAATCTACTTCTAGATGCCAAAACAACCGTCAATAATTCATATAAAGCTATACAAACAGAAAATCCCAACGCAACCAGAATTTTATACGACGACAATAAACCCTCTCAAACAGACCTCACTTGCACAGAACCCTACACTACCCGATTCAACACCCTTATTATCTCTTCTGCCTGGAATACCATCCCCGGAGAACAAAACCCCGCAGAAAAAATCGATGCTCGAAAAGCCATGCGCCATATAGCCTATGCGCAACTAAAACAAAACGTTTTATATCGCGAAGTAGTTCCACACCTTATTAGCGGCAGCATAAATACCATTGCATCCCTAGCGCTCAGCAAACTCATTGATCATGCCACAAACCGCGTAACCTCAAGCACATCTCCTCGCCTACGCAACTTTTTCACCAATTACTCATTCCCAATAAGTTTTACAATCTCCTACATTCTTAGACCCTACATCCTCGACCCTATCCTCGAAACCGTTGGATTGAGCGCAGGGCAAAAGCACAGAGCCTGGCTACGAAAAAAAGCAGAACAAGAAGGCCTTCGCAGTCTCAACAACCAAGCAGAAGTCACCAACTATAAAACCTTTCTTGAAAAGTGTAAAGCCGCACAAATAAGCGCCATTAAGCAAGATCAAGATTCGAAGTATCGCATGGAACATGACAACGAAGCCATGCCTGATGATGTCGCAAAAAAATTACGTCTGCAGATCTACCCAGAACTTATATCTATTGACGAACGCATCAAGATAGCAGACACAATTGCAAATCCACCTGCACCCCGCCCCTAATCATAAAAAAAATTCGCCGTGCGGACACACACGCCTAAATCTATGTCCGCACGGCCTAAAAATCCCACACTCCTCCGCAAAAAAAGACATTCCGCTCACCATATTCTTGCTTTTTCGTGCGCATTTATCTATACTTTCAGCAGAATAACTCTCTAATTGACAAATATTATGGCAACTTCCACGAAGATGTCTAAGGAAAAACGATGAAAGCACCATTTAGACTAATTGCGATGCTTCTCACGGTGACCAGTATAGCTGGCGCAATGCCGGGAGCAAGCATCCCAGGAATGGGAGGAATGTCTCTACCCTCGTTCCCACAACCAGCAGCCAATCCTGGATTTAACATGGCCTCAATGGGCGGAAATCCCGCAGCAGGCTTTGATGCCGCCAATCCTGGCGGACCTGGAAGCAATCAAGCTCAGAGCGAAAATGAAATGCAAGAGGCCATGGATTTTTTAAAGCACCTGGATGAAAGCAATAACCCCGATGATATCAAGCTCAAAAAAGAGATCGAGCGCATGTCTCTTGAACTATCTGCACAGATGTCCGATGCGGATATTAGCCAACTAAGCGCTGCCTTTGGAATACCGGCCTCCGACCTAGTTGCAACGCGAGACGATGCACGCGCAGAGCTCGCCAAAATTACATCCCAAGAACCCACGGCTAACGAACAAGAAGAAGTAAGCGAAGACGAAGAAGAGGCAGAAACTGAACCAACAGGCCCTTCAACCGCCCAAGTCTCACGAGCCAAAGGCACTCGCCCCAGTGAAGAGGCTGTAAAACCGCCTACCCTAACCGACAAGCAACAGGCAAAAAAAATCATTGAACAGATTGTTGAAAAGCTAGGATCACTGCAAAAGAAAACCGCAAGCCACCCCACTATTGCTCAAATGCTACGATCCTGGGAACAAGAACTGCGTGACCTTAACTATTACCTACAGGTCATGAGTTCAGACGCTCGCATTGACCATATCATCACAGCCTCCGGCGGTAAACTATTAAAAAATCTAAAGGCGCTAGCTGCAACACTAACCTCGCAAGAACCCCAGGTCTCTATATCTGAAAGAACAGCAGAAGATTCTCCGTACAATCGCCTAGGCGTAAAACCAAAAGACTCAAAGGCCAAGATAGAAAAAGCCTACAAAAAACTTAAAGCCCTTCACTCTGCAAAAACCGTTGAGAAAAAATTGAAAAAAGCAGGCGCTTCTGATGCAGATATTAAACGCGAAACACGTCTTGCAGAATTAAAACTCGCAACTATCACCGAAGACTACGAGTCCTTAATCGACAAAAAATCACGCGAACAAGTTGACCGTGCCCTTAATGCAAAAGGGAAAGAACTCCAGGATGAAATCAACCGTTCACGCGCAGCTCTGTCTCAAATTGCTAATGCATTCAGCGAGGCTATTTTCAACAATAAGATATTAACCCTACTTGAAGGACTCTTGCAAAAAATTGCACCCCAAGAATTAGAACAACAAAAAGAGATGAAGAAAGAAGAAGAAAAAAGACGCAAAGAGCAGGCTCAACGAGCAAAAGCTCGCCCACAACAGACCCCAGGGGGCAACCTAGAGCCTATGATACAACTTCCGTCGGGCCAAGGAGGAATCTACCCATCTGACTCTCCGTACTTTCCCGGCTATCCTGGATCATTTGGATATGAGTTTCCAGGCTCCCAACCATCCTATGGGCAACAACAGCCTCAACAGCCACAACCGCAAGCAGCCGATAAAAAAGACGAAGGCACCGGAACAACAACTCCAGCCGCAGACGCTGCGCAAGCGCTAGCCGAAGCCAATAAACTCGACCCACGCCCCGTTGAAAAAATCGTCAAGGACCTCGAGACGCGTATCCATGAAATAGGAAAAAAATTCCAGGATCCAAAGACCGACACCCTTCTTGATACGCTACGCAAACCAGCTCCAAGAAGAAACATCACCCCCGTTCCTGCAACAGGAGACCCAACAGAAATCGATCCCGACCTAGAAGCCGAGATTACAAAAACATTAGGCAATTTTTATTCCGACTTACAACTTGATGCTGCCGCAAAAGATGCGGGAATTTTAGCCGACAAACTAAACATTCAAATACGGGCCCAACTGCCTAATGCTAGCGAATTAAATGCCTGGCGCTCTCTAAAACACGAATTTGAAAAGTCACCTGAAACAACCACCGCCACCACGGGCACCGAGCTCTCGGTGAAAGAGGGAATTGACGAGCTTTTGGGGGGCGATGCAAGCCACAGAAGCTTTAGAGCATTCCGCGGAATCGCTAGAAAAATCAAAGCCTCTGCCGAAAAACTTGTCCAAAGCCTTGAACAGGCTGACAAGCTCTTTACAACTACGGTTACAGCCAAAGCAGATGAGCAAAAACAGGCCAGTCCCCAACCTCAAGTTGGCGGGAAAAAGAAAAAATAAATAAAAAAGCGGTAAAATCAAGGCCGGAACAATTGCAGCATACTGTAATCGTTCCGGCCTTTAACTATTTCTAAACCGTTTTTTTCTCTACGCCTTTCCCACTACCTCCATCACCTCCATTACCCCCACACACCGGCGACAGAGCCCACGCGCATCCGCTTGAGTATCCCACTGCCAACAGCGGGGACATTTGGTACCGATAGCCCGATCAACGCGAACACAAATCCCCTCAACGCCCGTCTCAACCGATCCCTCACAGGAGCTGCCAAGCGTTACCGACGACACAATAAAGAACTGAGGAAAGAAGACAGACCTATCACCCACAACCGTAAACTGCTCTAAAGAACCTGAAAGCAGAACTGCTGCCTCCAATGAATGCCCCAAAACTCCTTCGGCGCGTTTGACTTCAATGGCCTTAAGAACACTCGACCGCACCTCTCTCAACCGCTGCCACTGCGCGTCATACTCCTTAAGATCTACCTTCTCAAAAAGCTTGTGCAAACTAGAAAGATCCGCAAATGCCTGCAGATGAATCGACTCACGCCCCTGCTTTTGATAAAAATCTGCAACCTGCTCAGACATAAAGGAGGTAATAGGTGCCGCAAGCCGCGTCAAAGCATCCACAATGTACCAAAAGGTTGTCTGAGCTGATCGACGCTGCACGCCATCCTTCTTGCCGCAATAAAGCCTATCTTTTGCAATATCTCCATAATACGAGCTTATCTCAACCGAACAATAGTCGTTCAACAAATGGTAAACTGCTGTAGGATTGCCTTGCTTATAGGCCTTTACAACGCCCTCTTGCAGGAGTAATAATTGCCGAATGGCATAACGATCAAACGGCTCAAGACACGCAGGTTCCACTGCATCTTTTGAGATATCAAAATCATATAAATTTTGTAATAAAAACCTACAGGTATTCCGCATCTTTCGGTAAACCTGCCCCACATTCTGCAACAAGCGATCAGAAACGAGAGCATCCCCTTCCAAGCCCACACTTGCAACCCAGAGGCGTAGCCCGTCCGTGCCTATCGAATTCATAACCTGCTGTGGCGCAATTACGTTGCCCAACGACTTGGACATCTTGCGCCCCTTCTCATCTACCGTAAAGCCATGAGTCGTTATAGCACGCATAGGCGCCTCACCCTCAATCATAATGCCGGTCAACAGAGAACTCTGAAACCACCCACGATGCTGATCAATCCCTTCAAGATAAAGATCTGCAGGAAATGCAAGCTCAGGCCGCTGTTTCAAAACAGCAAAGTGACTCACTCCAGAATCAAACCAGACATCCAAAATGTCCGTCTCTTTTCTAAAGCGGCTTACCTCTACAGAAGCAGGAACCACCCCTGCCTTAACCAAATCGTCTATAGAAACACGATCCCAATACTCAATACCCTCTGTCTCAACCTGAGAGGCAATGTATTCAATGAACGCCGCATCTACAAATACATCGTTGCCTTCTTTTGAGACCAGCGCCGCAATAGGAACACCCCAGGCTTTTTGGCGCGACAAGCACCACTCCCACCGATTTCCAACCGTAGCACTCAAAAATTTTTGCGCCTGCGCCGGGAAAAAATTAATCTTCTCAACAGCCTCAAGTGCTCGCTCCTTAGCCTTTTTATGAGCCAAGTTACAGAACCACTGCGGAGTTGCGCGGAACATAAGTCCCTTATGACACCGCCAACAATGAGGATAGCTGTGTTGAATGGTCCCTACAAAGAGAACTACACCATCGGACTCAAGCTTTTCAGTCACCCACTTCTGTCCATAAGCAATAGTCTTGCCCTCAAGCTCTAAAGGCTCAACACCCTGCTCATACCGTCCATCCGCCGAGAGAGGTGAATAGATTTCAAGCCCCTGCTTAACCGCCACTTCATAGTCCAATGGACCACAACCTGGAGCACAGTGCACGCAAGCGGTTCCTTCCTCAAGGCTAACGGAAGGCTCTAGAATAATAGGAACAAATCGGGACCGAACCAAGGGATGGAAAACACGAGCGCCCTCAAAAACTTCCGCTTTAAACGTTTCATGCAGCTGAATTTCACACGTACCACGACCACACATAAGAGCCACAAAGGCAGAAACCAATGCCTCTGCAAGTACCACCTCTTTACCATCAACCGTCACTCGCTGGTAAGACGCTCCATTCTTGAGCCACATGGCGCGATTTAACGGCAACGTCCAGGGAGTAGTTGTCCAGACAACAAAACAGAGGGGAGGCTTAACCTTAGGAAAAAGACGAGCCTGATCTTCCGGCGATAACTCAAACAGGACATAGAGTGAAGGATCACTTCGATCTTGATACTCAATCTCTGCCGAGGCTAACGTTGTCTTGCATGAATAGCACCACGGAACGGTCTTGTTCTTCCGCTCTATATATCCATCACGCACCATAGCAGCAAACGCCCGCAACGTCGAAGCCTCATACTTAGGGTCCATAGTAATGTACGGATGCTTCCAATCCATAAAAACACCCAGAGACTTAAATTCGTCCCGCTGTGTATGCACCCAACGCAGGGCATAAGTCCGACACTCTTTTTTAAGTGCAGGCCCTGAAAGAACAGGATTGTCACCCAGCACCTTGTGCTCAATAGGAAGTCCATGACAATCCCAGCCAGGGACTAACGGCACATGAAAACCCATCATACGATGAGCTTTGGCAAGAATATCTTTTAAAATTTTATTATAAGCGTGCCCTAGGTGAATAGAACCATTAGCGTAAGGAGGGCCATCATGCAAGATAAATTTTTGAGCGCCCTGATTACAACGCACAACTTTCTCATCCAGTCCCTCATGCTCCCACCGCTTTAACATCAACGGGTCATTGACGGCGCAATCTCCTCGCAAAGGAAACTCGGTACGCGGCAGATTAAGGGTATCCTTAAATTCACCAACCGGTGCCACACTATCCGTAGCTCGTTTTTCCATAGTAATTCCTAAAGGATTTCCTAAAAGTTTTAGACGTCTTTCGATCATGGTTTTAGTGTAGCGAAATTGAGCCTATTTTTTAATGGTATAAAGAAAACATTATAAAAAAAAACGTATGCGCATTGAAAAAATCCAATGCGCATACACGTCTTAACCTTATTTTATTAAACTTATTTTTTCAATGCCACTTGTTTCAAAACAAGGGCAATCCCTTTAAATGCAGGCGACATAACGGTAGGAGCATATTTCTTATGTGCCTCAAAGGCAACCTCAACCGCGTTGGGTTTCACAGCCAAGTTCTCCGCCTTGCACCCCAAAGAAACTGCATGGATTTTCCCTTGCCCTATAAGCATCGCATAAAGCTTCTTCATCATAACAATCGCCTCTTTCTGATCCTTCTCAAAAATACCACTTAATGGAATTAGCGTGTTAATAAGACCCGTAACCGCCTTTTCATTAGATAATACATATTGAGAATCAACCAAAATTTTACCATGTAACTGCTGAATCGATTTTATATAATCTCTACGAACTGCCGGAGCAGGATGGGATACTTCAAGTAACGTATACAGTTTGTTACCATCATATTCAGAAAGATCCGATGGCTTGACTCCTTTAAACAAACTACCCTCAGACCCCAGCAAATTACTCAACTCCCCTGATTTATTACTACCCACCACCGTAGATAGCTGAAAACACGAATAACCTGGAGCCACTTTTTCATCACAATATTCTTTCAAACCAGTGGCAAGGTCATCCAAATAACAGGAAATAAGCTTATCATGCTGGGATAGAGCCACAAAACTATCCGCCTCAAGCTCATTGCGATAGTTAATCATTCGTTCCACAAATTTCCACAGCTCCTTATGAAATCCATTCAAGGACTGAGGGAAAGCACATTTTTCGCGTAGCCCAAAACAACGTGCCGCCGCCTCAAGCATCACAAATTTCACAAGCATAAGATCTTTCTGCTCATCCAGAGACACATATTTCTTAGAAAGCTGCGTAACAAGATAAGCCGCACACGATCCAATAAAATCATAGGCAGGAGTCCGATCAAACGCATGGCCAAGTTCATGCAAGCATGCACTTCGCGCCATTCTTACATACGGATCCTCGTCGTAAAATATATCCTCAGCAATTTCAATCAAATCAATAGGCCCTGCAGAACTCATGTTATCAAAACCTCCATTCCCTCCATTCCCTCCATTTTCCGACCACAAACTCACATGGACCATAGATTTATACGTGCCGATACTTTTATCAACCTTAGCTTTTAGCTGGGGACTAGAAATAACGTCGTTAAGAACATGTTTTGAAAGCGTATCGCAGATTTCTGCTTTACACGCCATACGATAATTACTTAAATAGGATTCACGGACTATACGCAGCTGCTTACTCTTGTCAGAAGACAAAGATCGCATAAATTTTTGCTCACATCTCTGCGCACCAGATAGATTCCACCATTCATCAAACTTTTTTTGCTCATCCAATGACAAAGACGGAGTCTTAACCTCTGAACTCGAAGACAAGGCATCATCCAACTCCATTAAATTCATGGCACCAACATAACCACTCATAGCCATCAAACTCAGAAAAACAGTCATAAAAACAGTTTTTTTCATCATTACCTCCATTACCTCCATCACCACCGATTTAACCTCTATAGTACAATTTTACCATTATTTTACAAATTGTCAATTATTTTTAACACAAAAAAACGTATGCGCATTGAAAAAATCCAATGCGCATACGCCAAAAACTCTTTGAAAGTTTTGCTACAAAAAAGAAACTTTCAGAACTTTTATTAGCCAAAAATAAAGTCTAATTAATTCTGAACATTTCTTCTATCACAGAAAAATCTTTTAACTATTGTTTCTAGATTTAGCCGCTTATCGAGCCCAACGCTTTAGTTTTTGAATGATTGAGCTAGCGACACTTTGTGCCTTTTCTTCAGGCATTCCACGACGCTGAACCATAATACGAGCAATTTTTTCAAACATTTGCTCTTTTGTGATATTAGGTTCAGTAAATGCTCCACGCTGATAGCAGAAGCAGCAGTATTCTGCCGACTTCTCGCCAGACGCTTCTGTACCAAATTTCTCTGGACGAAGCATTGGCATGCCACAGCTTTGACAATAAGGTCCACGTGGACCGCGAGGGCCTTCACGACGCTCGCCACCGCCGTTACCGTTGCGGTTAAAATTGTCTCCACCACGAAAATCTCTTGGCGGCCTTGAATATGAAAAATCCATGAAAGGTAATCCCTTACTTTAGGTTATGAGTTTGCATATATGCTTGCTTATAATACCACGTATTTGAAAAATAAACCAGACGCAGGTGAAACTCTGCCTATTTTCTCACCTTCCTTAAATCTTTAGCGCCGGTCTGCAAGTGTCAAGTTTAAACTTTTCGCGGGTTTTTACGTCCACTAAAAACAAAGAAAATTTGGGCGTAAAATACTCAACAGGAACAAAAAACAAGCCATTTAATACGGAGAAAGGCCGCATTTCTTGGTCCTCAACGGACTTTCTTTCAAAGTCCGCATCCAACGCCTGGTTAGCCTCAGCAGACCCCACTCCATCCACTATAGCTGGTATTAAAAAAGGCCATATAAAAAGTCCGGCCACACCATACCCCACTGCACGACCTGCCGTTGACGTATGAACGCTATGGGCAACACATTCTACATCCGCACAGGGGAAACTAAAGTGCGAAGTTGAAAAATAGAGATAACGGTTAGAGTGATTTGAAACGGTTATATGCACCGGCTGGTACCCACGTGCAATGACATTACGATCTAGATATTTTTTACAGTCATGCCGACTAAATACACGATGTGCAAATGAGACATACTCTGTATTGTCATCTTCAAAGGCATGCACCGTCATCCGCTTTAAACCCGTGCGCCTCGGACAATAACTCGCGCAACCTGAAAGACCAAGTACTACACCTACACTAAAACATAGTCGAAACAATCTTTGTAATTCCATTTTTCACATCCTCCATTTAGACGTGTGCATTTTTAAAAACAAGATCTTTAGAAGCACCGCTTCTGTACACCAGTTTATTTTTTCAACCGCTATAACACTTACACTTATTAGGATAATTATTTTTTCAAAAAACTCAAAAAAAGCCCTATGTTAAGCCTTTTTATTTTTCACAAAGGCTTAACATAGGGCTTTACAAAACGTAACTAATCAGACAAAACAAATTTTTACTTTTCAACGAGTTCAAAGATAAAATACGTTCCATGGGTATACGCATAGCCCCATTCAGCTTGTTCAATCTTCCCTGTGGGACCGGAAATCTCTGATTCAACCCCACTTTCAAGCAACTTCCATGCCGACGCAGAGGAATCCCAAAAGATAACCGTGTCATCCTGGTCATCTTCCATAAAAATTCGTCGCAATTGATAATACGGTTTTTTCCCATTTTTCTCATACCCAGGAATATACGACACAAAAGAAAGCTCTGTCGATGCTCCACCCGCGATTTTGACAGGATCTTGTCTTTCAACCTTCTCTATAGCTCCACACAACAAATCTACGGTCCTACGTGGCCTTACCACTAAAAACTTAGGGGGATAGGGATCAAACCAGACTAATTTAACGCATCCCGGCTTTTTACAAGAAGGCTCATTACTAAAAAAAAGATTTTTTAAACATTCATCTAAATTCGCTGAGGTAACAGAAACATCAAGAATCTGTCCTAAGGACGTTTTAGAGGACGTCTTATTAAAAACGTCTAACTTAGAATCAAAACAATATTCTGTCTCAGTTAACTTAAATGCCGAGTCACTCCAAAATGAACCTTGGTGAAAAAAAACAGTACTACTTTTAGCTGCCATTCCTGTCAAAACACAAAGGAGTGTTAAGCCAATGGCACCACAACCATAAATCAATTTCATTTTTATCATCCTTTATGTTGTCGCAATGTTTTTTAGAGAGCGTGCTAGTGGCTCAAGTACCTGCGCCGCTATAGAGGCCTCTTCCTTATCTTTTCGCCGATAGAAAAACAGATACCCATTCTTAGCAATGGCATTTTCCATACCAGCCAGATCACTCACCAAAGTAATCGAACTATCATTACAATAGTACCAGGACCGATTAGAATCATACTGATCCTTTATATAGGCCGTATAATGGCCAGAACTTGTCAACGGACCCAAATGCAAAGACACACCAATCAAATTATACTGCGCTACCGATTTCAAAGGTGCATCATGTACAAAGCTTCTTAAATCAATCTCAAACGCTGGCGCTACAGCGCGGGCCACGCGTGTCGGCAAAGCAACCTCCGGAGGAGTTAGATACCGCTTTAAATTTATAATCAAAAACTCGGGCAAGTTTCCTGCCAACTGACGCATCACTACCGCTACTTCACGTTTTTTGGAAATGTCACCAATTTCCTCATACTCCAGGTCAGGGTCAATGACACCCGAAAAATATTTTTCAAGACAACCCTTAAGCGTGTCACTCTCCGGTGAGAGTAGCAAAAAAACTTCGGGAGTAAAAAGCTTTACCACCGTATTACGCTTAACAAATGCATTCTTAGCATTGTTCAAGCCATACACAACGCGACACTCCGTACTATTTACTTTAGATGCAACAACGGTTCTCAGACCAAAAATTTGCCCTAGAGGAATAACTAGATCCTCCTGATTCCCCGCAACCATCCCACAACTCGCGCCCTCTGCAATCATCTCATTATAAAGAGACACAATCTTATTATCTTCCTTCTCTCCTTTATAAAAACTCTGCACCACATCCTTATAAGCTTTCATAACTGCATCACCGCCAACATTTTCACTGAATAACGCAACGGTCAATGATTGCATATTGTACAAATTTTGCAAAAGTGAATTAAAAAAACAGATATTGCTTAACCCATATTGAAAATTAAAAAGACTTGGAGGGACCGCAAAAACAGACACTCCCAAAAAGCTCACACTCAGCACCAACAAAAAAATCGGTCGTAAAAAACATCGTACATTCATACCACAGCTCCCATAATAAATCCCTTGTTTACCGTTCTACCTCCAAGACTATACCACGGCGGACTCCGCAAAGTTAAGCAATTACTAGGTAAAAAGCTTCCTTCAATCTGCTCAAGAAAAAGGTCGAAACCCTCTAACATTTTTTGCCTTCTTGCCGTATCCTTTATATCTGTAACGGGTCTTGTTCCTACCTTCTTTAAAAAAATCATAAGGAGTAACCATACCACCCATGGAGTTAAAAAATAAACGAATTGGCATCTGGGGACTTGGAGTTTCGGGCCGCGCAATCCTTTCCTACCTTGCCACACAAGAATGCTCGCTATCAGTTCTTGAAAAACAGCTACCTGAAAACCTTTCCTCGAAAGGCATCAAAACCCCTACCTTTTTTAAAGATCCCAACGAACGTACACAATTTTTTACAACAAACGACCTCATTGTCCCCAGTCCAGGCATTGATATAACCCCTGAACTGGCCGCTCATCAAACGGACACAGCCCCCCATGGTCTCAACCACAAAATTCTTACTGAAATAGACCTCTTTGCATCCGCGTGGCATAAACCCCTTATTGCCATTACCGGCACCTTAGGCAAAACCTCAACTACCCATCTTCTTTCTATGCTCTTATCCGCTCACGGTAAAAAAATTGCAACGGGCGGCAACATCGGCATCGGCATGCTAGACCTAATTCCCCTGCAAGAGAAATCTGACTACGCGGTACTAGAACTTTCTAGCTTCCAACTTGAACACGCGCACTTTATAGCTCCAAACCTAGCTATCATTACCAACCTTTATGAGAACCACCTAGACCGACACAAAACTATGGTCGGTTATTTTGATGCCAAAAAACAGATTCTCCTGCACCAAAAACCAGGGCAGCAGGCCCTTCTACCACTCGAACTCGCGCCCCTCATCCGCGCAGACAAAAACCTTAAAGATCGGCACCTAAGCTGGTTTACCAGTAAAAATATAGAGACCGTTCGCGTAGAGTTTCAAACTGCAGACAACAATCTGAACGATACCTTGTTCTGTTTAGATTCTAATGGCCATATCGTAATGCATACAATTTCTCATGAGAATGCCGCTCCTATTCACCTTTTGGGCGCTCAGGCTATCCCCACACTCTCATTCAAAGAAAACTGGATTACATTAGCTGCTGCCTGCCACCTACTCGGATTTTCTTTACAGGCTATTCTTCAAAATCTTGAACTCTCCATCCCCCATAACCGACTAGAATTTGTCGCCACCGTCAACGGCGTTACCTATATCAATGACTCAAAATCTACAATCATCCAAGCAACAAGCGCCGCAGTAAACTCAATCACCGCATCCATGAAAGAACAGTCAAAGCACCCGCTTATTCTCCTGCTTGGGGGAGTTAGTAAGGGCGTAGACCGCACCCGTCACCTTAGCGGCCTTAAAAAGGTCAGTCTGGTGCTCTGTTTTGGCAAGGAAGCAAAAATACTCGCCGATGCGTGTCTGCATGAAGGCATTGCTGCCGAAAGTTATGACCAGTTAGAACCTGCTCTTGAAGCTGCGCATAAAAAGGCGCCACCAGGAGCTACGGTACTTTTTTCCCCTGGCGGCGCAAGCTTTGACCTATTTAAAAATTATGAAGAGCGTGGGCAGCGGTTTATAACGCTAGTACATGAGATGCTCAAGCAACAAACCGATTAACACCTTGCCTCCACTTCTATCTTTTAAGCCTGTCTTTAGGATTGAGCTATTGCACGTAATGCATGCGCGAAGCTATCAAATGATGTGTCTTTGCGGACGTAGAAGAAGGCGGCGGTAATAGATGCTACTTTATCTCCAACTGGAATAGCAGTGCCCATATCTTGAATCTTAGTCCCACCACATGCCCACCAGTGAGAAGCATCCCCGCGCACATCGCGAATAAGAGCTACGCTTTGCCCTGGAGCCAATACTTGAGTTATTGGATCCGCCACCCCAAACAAATAATTTAATTTCCCAACCAGTTCATACTTAGTATTCCCCTTTGGATTGTCGACAAAATCCTTGACGTCTAATTCAAGTGTAGGAGTCGTTACTCTTTGCAATTTCTGAACATCACCATCAGTAGAAGCATTAAAGTGTGAACCTATAACTAAAATATCGCCACATCCTCCCTGGGGCTTTTCCGTCGGCTTCTTTTGGAAATAATCAACACAAGCTTTTTGAATATCAACGTTCGCACCTGTATCTATTACCAACTCTATCCCATTTGTAACTACACCGTTTTTAAGTGGAATTTCAAAGAGTTTTTTAATATCAGGAGAAACATTCCACAACCCGTCTAACAATTTTTCTGCCAAAGATAAAGCGCTGAAAACATCAAAGACAGACCCTGGAGTTATTGTCGAGGCAACTCCATCAACACCGGCCTTCGCATCCCCCACAGGAGTGCTAGTCAATGCCCCTACTAACGCAGCAAACTTTCCAGACACATCCCCACTAGGAAATACGGTTAAATCTTTCTTCATAACGTCTATCAACGGCACTAGATTGTAAAAACATTGGATAACCGAAATACAATAAGAAAGATCTTTGTTTGTCGGGATAGGCAATACAGGAGGATTCCCGCTACACGCCACAGACCCGAGCAGCACCGCCACCCCCAGTAAATTACTCCACATTTTTTTTGCACTCATGACAACCCTTCCATAAAAACATTCCGTTAAACCTACCTACTTTAATCTTATTCCACCTCTTCTACGAAATTCAATAAAAAAAACCAAGCTATTGACAACCACGGCTCCCGCCAGGTAGTGTAGCCTTACTATGGAACAGACAAAAAAATTTTTAACCACGTTTCTTACCCTAGTGGCCTTACTTATCGTAATAGGCCTCATATTTATCTATTCCGCAAGTTCAGTTTATGCCCTAGAAACCTTAGGCAACGCCAGCTTCTTTGTCAGAAAACAAGCGATAGGACTTATATTAGGGCTCATTGGCATGGGAGTCATCATCCTCCTTCCCTTAGAACTTATACGCAAACTTTCCCCACTCCTCTTTATAGGTAGCCTAGCGCTAACCTATGCCACCCTGCTCCCCGGCATTGGCATCATGCTCAATGGGTCACACCGCTGGCTCTCAATCGGAGGAATCCTCTTCCAGCCAAGTGAGCTACTCAAAGTCTTTACCCTTTTATTTTTGGCCAACTATATTGAACGCACCCAGTTTAACCTCCGCTCATTTTTCTACGGATATGTCCCCTTTCTATGCATAGTGGGAGTCGCATTACTAGTACTCCTAAAACAGCCAGACTTTGGACAAGCCGTAACCCTAGGGTTTACCTCTTTAGCCCTATTTTTCGTAGCACAAGGCAACTTGCTCCACCTCTCCATAACCGGATTAATTGGCGCCATAGGAGCTGTCATCCTTGTAGTACTAAAACCCTATCGCTTACAACGCATTCTCGTATTCTTAAATCCCTGGGATGATCCGCAAGGCGCAGGATTTCAAATTATTCAATCTCTGGTTGCAATTGGATCTGGGGGACTCTGGGGATTAGGAATAACCCATTCAAAACAAAAATTCTTCTATCTACCTATGCAACACACCGATTTTATCTTTTCGGTCATCGCCGAAGAGACCGGTTTTATAGGAGCTGCAATTCTCATAAGTATCTTCTTACTCCTGCTTATAACCGGCATCCGACTCGCACGCAGCCTAGAAAACGAATTTTCACAACTGACTATTCTCGGATTTGTCTATCTCTTGAGCCTTCAAGCTATTGTTAACATCTTCGTCGCTTCGGGACTTGCACCAACCAAAGGCATCGGCCTTCCATTTGTAAGTTTTGGAAGTTCCTCCCTAATTTGTAGTCTTATTATGGTGGGTATCATCACCAATTGCGCCCTCGAAGGCAATGAAAAAAGTCATCTAAACCCCTCTATATAAACCTTTCAGATCGGCTAAAAGGTACATTTCAACTCACCGCGACACCCCCCTATACCACCCACGGCCCTTCACCCTATTGCCAGAGTTCTAGAAACTCAGTATCCTATTCCTCGGTGTTGAAAAGTACACCAAAAACGGGGAGATACTAGTCACTATGAAGTACGTCTCAACAGCGCGCATTATCGCTGACATACAAACCTATCATCTAATCCCCTGTCGCGCTCAAAACACCATTCTATACCCTATAAAACTTCACGGCTCCTTTAAAGAGCATCTCTTAACTTTGCAACAAAACCTTAATACTATTGCCGAAGGATTTTTCCTATGAGTATGTACAAAATATTAGTCATCGTGGTTGTTATCGTCGCGTTGTTAGGCCTCGCTCGTTATATGGGCTGGATGTAAGAAAGGAATTTGAGAATATGGATATGTACAAAATATTGACCATCGTAGTTATCGTTATTGCATTGATAGCCCTTGCTCGTTATATGGGCTGGGTGTAATATCTCATGATAATGAACATGTATGTATGGATTGTACTTGCACTCGTAGCAGTACTATCGATAATTTATTTCATGCGTTGCACCTGTAAATAGTACAACGTTATTTTTACATAAAGGAGATCAGTCCCATGACAAATAATATGTATCTTATGATAGCAATCGGCGTAGTTATTTTCTGTTTAATCATTTACTACGCATTCTTCAACAAATAAGAAGACTACCTCAAATCAAGGGCCACTGACGTTTTTCAGAGGCCCTTTTAAATACTCTTTTGAAGCTAAGAAGGAAAAAACTATGACACCTGCCATAACCAACATAACCCCCAATCTAACGGTTAAAAACGTTCAAGAAAGCATCGAATTCTACACAAAGCTAGGCTTTTCACTTCGCATAGCTATCACAGACAAAAAAGAATTTCACCAGGCGCTGGATAAAGCCTCACATTATATCTATGCACAAGTAACCATAGGCAACCTCGAAATTATGTTGCAAAGCAAAGAAAGCGTTATAGAAGACAATCCCTTCTTAAAAAATCTTTCTATTGCATCGTCCATAACCTTGTTTTGCGAAGTAACTGGTGTCGAAGCCTTTTTCGCGTCGCTCAAAGGGAAAGTAGAAATCGTTAAGCCCCTTAATACGACGTGGTATGGCATGCAAGAATTTTACATCCGTGATAACAATGGATATATTCTTGGATTTGCAGAAAAGGCAAAATAACCACAAAAAGGCCTCTTCTATGCACACAAAACAAATTTTATATCCGCTAGTTGCAGCAACCATTCTAATCACGCCCCTACACGGCCTAAAATCTGCCCCAGAAGAGGCCCTCGTTTTAGAACAGCTTGCACAGTGTCTCGAAAATATTGCAAAAACTCCTGCAAGCCCATTTTTCTTAAAACCCAGCACCGTTATTGCTACATTAAAAGAGATTCCCGGAGCACTAACTAGTCAAGATGACACCACCCGTGTTTATCAGATTCAATCCGCTACACAGGGTGGCAATGAATGCTGGATTTACGGAACACGTAACCCTCTGTTTATGGCACAATTATTCCTTGCACAAGACAAGGCTGAAATTAAAAAACTCTATGAAGCTATGGTCAATCCAGTTTTTGCAGAAAATTTTGCAACGCGAATCTACTCCCTAAAGACAGTTACCATGTATGGTCAAGCTGGACCACTCTACCAATTAAACGCGGACAAGCAGGGTGCCATCCCCGAACACAACAAAGATTTTATATTCGATGACAAAGAATTACCAGCCAACACCCCCCTTATAACACCCAAAGCCTACCCATCTCTTTTTGCCTATGCTTTTTTCAACACCCTAGAATCTACGGACACTCCAAACAAATTAATGCCCTTGATAAAAGATAGAGAAAAAATAAAGGACGATTCCCTACTTTTGCAGTATGCAGACGATGTACTCATGTGCGCCAAAAATTCTATAGTATTTGACCTGTTAGAAAAGTTGGCAACCGATGACTCCTTCACCTTCATTTCATTTTTCTTCAATGAAAATATTGGTATTCTTCACCGAGCCGCACTCATTGTTGCTAAAGAAAAAAACGAGAAAAACAACAACGACTATTTCTACCTTTTCGCTGATTCTCTTGGAGGCTCCCCACCAGAGAACGAGATAAAAAGACTCAACAGACTTCTAAAAAATCCGACCTATTTATCCGAAATAAAACTTAGAACCGCCGTACTAGCAAGCCCACAACTTTCGTCTATCGAACAAAAAAAAGACGATCTGCCAGACCTACTAAATAAGAGCACACAGATCTGGTTCTCGGAGCCAACCCCACAATCTGTAAAAGAGATAGGACAAGCTCTTACAAATCTAGAAGACCTATACAACAACCAACTCGCTTCACAAATAGCATCTATTACCGTTTACTACGCCACCATAAAGAAAGACCTACCAACCTATAACACACTCCCGATCTTCCAAACCTACTATAAACCATTCTTAAATGAGTTCTTACCACCTAAGAAAAAACTGTATATAAATCTGCTTTCCAATGCAAACTTCCCCAAATTTTTCACTCAACTCGAAGAGTTTGCAAAGAAAGTGGCCGAACACCTAGACACAACTATAAAACAAAAAATGATTGAAAAACTAGAAGAAGATATCAAGAAAACAAAAAACCGTATTGAACAATCTAAACAGGATATAAAAAACAATAAATATCCCAAACTTGCCAAAAATATCGTCGATGCGCTGACCATAAAACTCAAGAACTTAGATTGGGAATATGGTGAAATTGACCTAAAAATTAAACAACACCGCAAAACACTAAAGACCATTACAGAAGAAACAATCCCCACAATAGAAAAGAAATATTCAGACCTTCTCTTGAAAATACAAGATATTCCCAACAGCTTTTGATTAAACCTCTGCATACAACAAGGGCCTTGAGTTTATAACTCAAAGCCCCAATTTATAAACCTAAATCCTGGCGTTATAACCTCTTATAACGGCTTCCAATCCATCAAAAACTCAACAAATAGACGCACGCCAAATCCGGTCGAACCACCCCTATAGTACGGACGATCCGGAACTTCGAATGAAGTCCCTGCAATATCCAAATGTGCCCAAGGCATACCCGAAGCAAAATGCTCTAGAAAAAAACCAGCCGTAATAGCTCCTGCGCGATACGATTCTCTGCCAATATTACAGACATCCGCCACTTCCGAGCGAATTGCAGGTCTATAATCATCCGAAAAAGGCAACGGCCAGAGTCGATCTCCCGACATCTTCCCCGCCTCAATAAGACGGTCTATTAACGGCTCATTTTTACCAAGCACTGCCGCATAAAAAGGACCAAGCGCATGAGAACAGGCACCGGTAAGCGTAGCAATATCAATCAATGCATCCAACTTATACTTAGCGGCTATATAGGAAAGAGCATCTGCAAGAATCAAGCGACCCTCTGCATCTGTATTTTTAATCTCAGAGGTCTTACCATTATAATGATAGACAATATCACCCGGTTTAATTGCTGTTCCACTAGGAAGGTTTTCTGTAACAGGAGCACATGCCACTACATTAACATGTGGTCTTAAGTACGCCAAAGCCTGCATAGTTGCAATAACTGCAGCAGCACCGGCCATGTCATCTTTCATCTCATCCATGCGAGATGCCGGCTTTATGCTCAATCCGCCTGAATCAAACGTCACACCCTTGCCAACCAAACCAACGGTCTGGGCATCCTGTTGCCCACAATGATATTCCATCACTATAAAGCGTGGCTCCTGTGCTGATCCTTGAGAAACCGCAATCAAGCCACCCATTCCCATCTCGACAATTTCATTTTTGCCAAAAATGGTGCAAGCCAAAGAATCATGTGCATGAGCAATAGCCTCTGCCCGTTCAGCCAATGCCGTTGGCGTCAAATAGAGTGCAGGCAAATCGCACCAGTGACGAGCCTGGTTAACGGCACACCCAATACGAGTCCCCGTCTCTATACCAAACTCAAGAGCCTCATGAATAGCGGAAGGCGCCACAAAGGTTATCGCGTAATCCTTTGCAACGTGCCGCTTAGTATCCGTTATAAACTGGTTAAACTGATAAGCAGCCATCTCAATTGCAACCGCTAACTCCTTTGCGTAATCAAATGGCGTAAACCCAATAAGCTCAGGATGTGGCAACTTAAAAACTAACTGTGTAATTTTTAACTTCTCAGCAGCCCGAATCGCCTTGCCACATGCACGCCGCATATTTTCAATACGATGGTACACAGGAGCCGAAAGTGACCCAATCCCCACCAAAATAAGACTAACCGGACGTCCGCCCTGCACACCCTGCAAGTCAACGGCTGTTTCTGGCGCTCCCGAAAAATCCAACCGCTTTAATACCTGTTCGGCCGCACCATTAAAGGTCACCAAACCCGCACGCTGCTCCGGCGTTAACTCCTGATCAGCTGCACAAAATAGAACATACCCTTCAGCAATCAGCTCCGGAACCGGCCCTTTTGAAACCGTTATCTGAATCATAAACTTCCTTGCGCTTTAGTTTTTTGAACTTACTCCCTGGTAAGCGTACACGTTTTAATCGGTAAACCCAAGCCCCGAACTCCAGAATTCTTGTTTCTTTAATACCCTACTTACGACCACTCAGAAAAAAGAAACCTTCTTTTTTGACGCGCGCAAAAAAAATTAACTTATTGAAAAACAATACTTGATGGAGTCCAAAATTTGTAGTATCATAAATTATAAATTAATTCAAAAAATTAACTCAAGGAGACTTTATCTTGAAAATTTTATTACGTACCCTACTTTCCAAAATCACACTGTCCCTACTTCTCTGCGGATCTCCAATCGCTGCAATGGATATTTTTAAAATTGAAGACCTTCTTAAATTTGAAGAAGATCAAAACAGCTTAAAAAAAGATGCTCAATCCCAGACTTTCTCCATCCCTGACAAAATCCTATCTCAGAGCTCAGAGATTGAGAATGGCAAGTTCCAAAAAAACGTGAAATTTGTGCCGAAAAAAAAAGTAACCCCACCCGCTCCTCATAAACCCCTAGCAAAAAAAATAACTCCGGAAGAACAGAAGTTATTAAATGAGAAAATAGTAGCAACAACAGACTATGCTTCCGTCTTAGATTTAATCAATAAAGGGGCAAATGTTAACGCGCGCAATAAAAAATCTTGTAATGAAACTCCACTGCACAATGCTACTAATCAACAAAAATTTAAAACCGTCGAACTACTTCTTGAACATGGTGCAGACGTCAATGCAACAAATGGGGAGGAGAAAACCGCCTTACACCTCTGTTGCGAACAAAATAACTACGAAATAGCTGAATTACTCATTAAACATCATGCAAACGTCAACATAGAAGATCAAGACGACAAAACCGCCCTGCTCCTCTGTTGCGAAAAAAAATGCTTCAAGATAGCTGAACTACTCATTAAACATCATGCAAACGTCAACTTAACATATACAAATGACAAAACCGCTTTACACCTCTGTTGCGAACAAAATAACTACACAATGGCTCAACTACTCATTGAGCATGGTGCAAACGTCAACTCAACATATTCAAACGGCAAAACCGCCTTGCTCATCTGTTGCGAAAACAAAAGATTCAAAATAGCTAAACTACTCATTAAGCATAACGCAGACGTCAACGCAAAGTATGAAAACGGCCAAACCGCCCTGCACTTCTGTTGCAAAAACGATAACCCTGAAATGGTTGAACTGCTCATTAATCACGGCGCAAACGTCAACGCAAAGTATAAAAAAGGCAAAACCACTCTGTATTGTAGCAGCCACAACAGTTCCGCCAAAATAACTGAATTACTCATTATGCATGGCGCAAAAATAGACTCAAAGGATCAAGACGGCAAAACCCCTCTGTATCGAAACATCGAAAACAATAACACTGAAATAGCTAAACTGCTCATTGAGCATGGTGCAAACGTCAACTTAGCGTATACAAACGACGGAAACAACAAAACCGCCTTGCACCTCTGTTGCGAACAAAATAACTACAAAATAGCTGAATTACTCATTAAGCATGGCGCAGACGTCAATTTAAAAGATCAAGACAACAAAACCGCCTTCCACCTCTGTTGCGAAAGAAATAACTTCTCACTGGCTGAATTACTCATCAAGCACGACGCACAGGCTGATATAACCGACCTAACCTTGTGTTGCACACAAAGAAACGAATACCCAGAGACCTTAATTAAAACTCTAAAATACGTTCTTGAACGGAATGCAAATTTTTTTAGCCTTAATAAAAAATGTGACATCACTGAAGGATATAAAGTCGCTCTTAACCGCCTAAAAACTTGGCCGCCAGAATCCCTCGACCACCTATGCAAAAGCCTCATTCCTGTCAAAAAACAGACCTCGCCGCAACGAACAAGTCATTTTATCACCTTTTGCGTTTCATCTTTAGCAGAGCAATTACAGCAAGGCAAACTTCCACTCACCGTTCCACCAACCGATACGATAATCAAAGGCATGTTAGAAACAATTCCAGATGCAGCAAACCTAATTAAGCTGATAGAATTAGCAATGAATTACTATTTCCTCAAAGCCGACCAACAACCACTTGTCTCCACTACCATGCCCTGCCACAAACTCTCAGAAAAACAGTATCAACTCGCGCTCAAGTGGTTAGATTGTGAAGCCTTCCAAGTGCTTAAAATACTGACAGACCATAAAGAACTTCGCGGTTTCTTAAACAACCTTTTCAAAACCACTCAAAAGAAAGCACAACTTAAAGCCAAAAACCACTGTTTTAGTGATTTAAAAATCTATTTCAAAGACCCACGGTATATCTAAAAAAAACGATTAAACTAAACACAAAGAGGGAGGATGTTCTCAAAGGACTCTTCCCTCTTTGTAATGCAATAATGCCAAAGCAATAAAACTCTTGCACAAAGCGGCTCATAAGATTTACCAGTACCACCGTGTCCAAGGGCCACTATTGTAATACGATGGGCCATACCACCCATACGGCCATCCAGGATAGCCAAATCCAAATCCTGCACTAAAGCTAACACATGAATTGCATCGTTTGCACTTCTGACACCGCGCCCGCCTATCTTCCTCTTTTTTCTCTTCTGAGCGAAGTGCCGCTTCTGCAAAATCTCTTAAATTTGCACGATCCAAAAACTGCTTAACATCAGCGGGCATAAGCTCGTTTGTTACGGTCCGCTTGGCAATAACATGCCCCTTACGAAACACCATCATCATATCGCCAATCATAGTATAATCCTTCCGCAACCCCTTCATATCGCCACGGTCAAGATTAGATGCTACAAAGACAACCTGATCATCGTACACAGGGTCCTCGCTAATTCCCGTAAAAATATTGATTTTTCGTATCACTTCTTGCCATTCAGGAGTATGATTTTTTGACCCATCCGGCATAACAATCTCATCACGTAGAGTGCCGGGCAGTGAATAGACGTAGGCAACCACCAGATCATTATCATCAAGCACCTTGTCAAAATCATCCCGCACATGCACCATCTCTACGTTTGAGTAAACGAACGGGCTCGCACCAAGAATCAACACCGACCCCAGAAGAGCTATTCCCCATTTAATATTTTTCATGACAACCTCCTTTTATACCGCAGGCGCCACATGCGCTGCCCGCGAGCCTATTTTCTCCACATCTTGATATATTTTCTGCTGAACGCCTGTCTTATACGACTCTGACAAGAATTTTTCAATAAACCGACGTACTTTATAGGTATACTTCTCTGGATTATAAAAGAACGAATCAAAGTGGTGCCGGCCATCCGTAACCCAATAACGCTTATATCCCATCGCGGCCTCATAAACCTTACGAACCGCAGAAGGCGGAGCTTTTGCATCATTCCGACAGGTTATGAGAAACACCGGAATGGTAACCTTCTGAGCCGAAGCAACCGTATCAATAGGAACCACTCGGGTTGGAACCTGAGAGGCATCAATATTGGCGACTGTTTTTAGCGCCATCTTTAAAATCGATTGAACATAAGGGTTGTAGGCATACTTCATTAAGAATGAATGGCCAGGAACCGCAAACACATGCCCAAACATGGTTACCTTAAGATTCCCTATCATCCGAACTAACAACTCTTCCGTAGAATCAAAAGGGCAATCCCAGATAGCGCAATCAAAAAGCTTCCCAAAGCGAGCCTGTGCTTCTATAGATGCAACTGCACCCATAGAAAAAGCATAGGATATAATCGGTAGCTTTTTCATCTGAGGATCGGATCGAATAAAATCAACTGCAGCCTTTACGTCATAGGCCTCATCAGAACCAAACGTACAACATTGTCGCTCTGTATTTTCGCCATGAGCTCTAAAATCAAAAACCAGAACATTGTACCGTTCAAAAATATATCGTAAAAAGCGCACATCATCTTTACTACACGAAAAACCATGTGCAATAATAACCGTGGCTGGAGCATCCGGCTTGCGCCATAAAATGCCTTTACGCTTACACGTCCCCTTCCCGCTAACCCCCCCCGTTGCTATTAGCTGCACCTCTTCGACCTTCGCACCCGCATACTTAAGCTGCTTATCTTCCGCTTTATGCATAACCTTATATTCTGCACACAGGCCTTTTGCCACCATACACACCAAGAATAAAACGGCTATACGCCGCGCGCCTATCATCGACGACCTCCATTAGAATAAAATAACCGTCGCTCTTCAAAAATCTTTTTCAACGATGCCATCTTTTTAGTTGGCTGCCCATAAGGCGAACCCGGAAACGACGGCCACACCCGATTAAGCTTGTTTACAGCCGTCTCAAATCGCCCACGCTTAACATCCTCAAGCGCACCCTTCTCAATTATCAGAAAGACCGCCACAATATCCTGATTGCGTGGACTAAAATCCTTTAACTTCAACACCTTTCTAATCCAATCCCACGTTGCAGCCAAAATTTGATAACGCCCTGCCGCAGTTGAACAGACCTTCTTACCTAATATATAGGAACATATCTTCTCGTGCGGATGTTCTTGAAAACCTACAAAAGTTCCATATGGATAACGCACCAAATAACTCCGAATCCCACCCCACCGAGCACTTGCCCATGTCTCAGCCCCTTCAGAACGAGCAATGACATCCAACATTGCCTGCACCGAAGGATCCCTCAACGCCACCTCGCACTCACGTAATCGCTTATCCTGCGTTTTACAAGCTCCACAGGCTCCAAAAAACATCGCTACCAGCAAAAGCCCTCTGCAGATACCCGGCACTCCTACCGGAAAACGGACTTGCAAACCTACTTGATATCCCATAGGACACCCCCCTTCATGCTCTTTATTTTGCGTCTATTACTTCTTCATCCCTAGTATATTAAATATTAATTTCAAAATGAAACAATTTCTTTAAGCCATTTTTAAATAAGCAAAACAATCGCAGAAAAACGCCGCTTTAACCGCGGCCGCCTCGAATAAAAAATAATGCAACAATCGACCTAAAAATTTTCGACTGCGCAGAGACCAAAAAATAAACTTAATTTTAAGTTGACGGCTTATGTTCATAAGATAGACTAGGGCACGTCTTACAAACCTAGCACAGGGGCATCGCCTCTTATCATCCAAAGGGGAAAACATGACCGTTCCAATTCGCACTAATTATGTTCGCGCGATAATCTGTACAACCCTCATATCAACGCTTTCTAGTACCTCTATTTACTCCATGAAAAACAGAGACCTACGGTTAAAAAACCTAATAATTGGTACCATAGAAAAAAACTCATCAACCACTACCCCGTCAACCCCTAGTTATACTACTCCCTCTAGCCCGGCATACTATCTCCCTAAAAACGACGTCATTTCCCCTACAAAGCGATGGCTCTGGTTTCTCGGCAAATGTGGCCTCAAATCGTCGGAGATTTCCGGTCTTTCATGCCACCAATTATCAGACCCATCTTTCCTAGCAGAAAAACTACTTCCCCGTCTCCCTGCTGAGATTTTTGACGATCCTTTCTTCCTAAGAAGCTATCTAAGCGATTCTCTATTAAAGCGCGCGCTGGGGCAGATCCACTTTTTCGCACCTCTCCTAGAAAAGAAAAAAGCCCAAGTCAACTTTTCTGTCATCAAAGAAACAACTCCTCAACTCAATCAAATTCCTGCTCTTATTTCCAAAGGCTCTAATTCATCACTGGCCATTGCATGGAATAGCGGATGGGATTATCAACCCAAAGAAAAACTCTCCCCCGTTTCGAAAATATTAATCTGTCTGAAAAAATCCAAAGATAACAATCTCTCGCCAGAAATCACCACTCCGTTGGAAATTGAATGCTCAACCACACCCTATGAAATGCTCTGGTCTCCCGCCGAATCATACCTCACCCTTAAGACCGCAGAGAATCGCATTGAAATCTGGGAAAAAGAGACCAACAAATTCCTCAGCCCTGCGATTGTAGCTCCCGGGAAAATCGAAAAAATAATCTGGGCTCCTTGCGAAAAATTCCTTGCAATCAAAAGCTATGCAAACAATTCAACCACCTACTTAACCCTCTGGAAAATAAACACTCTCCCAACTTCCCAACAGCTGTCATTCGTAACTCAATGGGAAATAGATATTGACGATGAAAGCATCACAACCATCCAATTTTCTCCCGATGAAACCCGCGTTGCGTGGAGTACACAGCATGGGCACACCACCATATTTAACCTCACAAAAAATATGGTCGAAAAAGAGCTTGATCATCCAAGCTGCCAACACGGCTCCTGCTCGTGGAATAGCTCAGGAACAAAACTTGCAACTTTTTCTGAAATAGAAAATCTAGCAAACATTTACATAATCAAAGCAAATATTTACAGAATCAAGGACTGGAAACTCCTAAACACAGAATCTGATATTAAGGTAAAAAATCCAACCCAATGGATTCCAAAAAAAATCTTTAAAAAAAATAAGTAATCAAAGTATCAACAAAAACAGGTGGGCAAACTTTTAAAGGTTTGCCCACCTGTTTTTGTTGACTAGTCTAAAAGCTCTATCGCCCCTCTAGGCCTGAGCCGACATTAAAAAATCATTAAAATCTTTAAACGACATGCTTTCATGCATACGTCCCACAACGGCGCCATCCTTAAGAACAACAACCGTAGGAACCGACTCAATCCCCAAACGTGTAACTACGGCCTGCGCCTGAGCCGCATCCACCTTGTAAAAGAAAATGTCCTCATGCTGAGCCGCTGCCAACTCAAGAACTGGCAACAGCTGTGAACAGGATGGACAATACTGAGTATAAAAGTCTAGAACAACCGTCTTATGTGATGCAACGGCTCGATCAAGATCTTCCGCCGTCTTAAGCTCCATCAGCGCCTTACGATTCACTCCACCTTCAGGTGTAAAGAAATGCGACTCATACTGCTTTGCAACTAACCCGTTAAACCCTATCTCTCTCAAAAATTCTAACGCATCCAGACCTGCACGAATACCATCACCCGCAGCTACACCCGCCTGCTTGTAATGAGGATCTGCAACATCTCCCGCCGCAAAAATCCCACGCACACCCGTCTGCTGCGTATGCCCAACAACCGTCAAATGCCCCCGTTCATCCATAGGCAAAACACCCTTAAAAGGAGCCGTATTTGGAGTATGCCCAATGGCTAAAAATAGATAAGAAATCGGAATTAGACGACGCTCACCGCCACTCTCAATTTCAACCCCGGTTACATGGTTCCCATCACCTTTAATCGCAACAGGCTTAGACCGATAGGCTATAGTTACATTTTTATAGGCACCCAACCGCTCTTGCATAGAAGCAGAAGCTCGCATTGATTCACCACGAACGACCAGCGTTATAGTACGCGCATAGGACGCTAATTGAAGGGCATCCTCAACCGCAGCATCTCCACCTCCTACAATAACTACATCCGCATTCTTACAAAATGCAGCATCACACGTAGCACAAGTCGAAACCCCTTTTCCCCAATACGTATCCTCGCCCTCAATAGTCTGCTTTTCATCACTCAAACGCCGAGGAGTAGCCCCGGTTGCAACAATAACAGAAAGTGCCTGAATCTTTAATCCTGCCGCCGTTTCAAGAACAAACGGCCACGTTGAAAAATCTACTTTCACAACGGTGTCTTGTGCAAAAAGAGCCCCAAACTCCGAAGCCTGTTCGCGAGCACCTTTAATAAGATCTGGTCCCATCCGCTTGGTCATTCCTGGCCAATTCTCAACCCACGAAGTTCCCATTAACTGCCCACCAGGCTGCTTGCCCTCAAACACAACCGTATGCACACCGCCTCGTGCGCCATAAAGTGCTGCAGCTAATCCGGCAGGCCCCGAACCCAATATCGCAATAGGAACTATCTGCTCTTTACCTGCAAGAGCACCGCCTGGCAAAACGTTCAAAGATAGCTCTATAGGAGCCTTTTCACCTCGCACTTTAAATTGAGAATAAAAACGGTATCCTAAATATCCAATAGCTACAATCACCGCCAGCCAAAAGAAAAATGTCGCGCGCGAACGAGTTGCATGTCTCATAATCAACCTCACCAAAACAATACATAAAAAATGCCACCAAAATAGACTTTATTGAGTATAATATTATAAAACAACCTGTGAAACTTCCAGTATCGCTGAACACAAAAGCAACTTATACATGTTTTGACAAAAACCTAAATGTCTCTATACTTTAAAACATCTTATAAATGGAGGAATTTCGTAAGAAATTCAATTAGGGAAATCGGGTTAAATAAGTGGGGACCCTATGAATAAATTATTACTAATGTTTATGTGTGCCATCGGTTTAAGTAGTGCACTCTCTTCTACAGTCCAAAAAAACAGTCCAACTTCTGAAGCTGAGTCATCATGCTCTCAGGAAACTGAACGTCTTAAAACGCTTTACGGAGAATTCTCCCAGGGCGCAGCGGACCTATCAGCAACTATAGAACATCTTGCTCAACGTGCTACACGCCATAAAATTGGTAATCCTGCTCTCTTAAATGAGACTATCGATTGGCTCTTATCCGCCAAAGATATTTTAACCAAGGCACTACAAGAGCCAATTGTTACGTTGACACCTACCCGCATTGCATCATCATTCCGCACGGTCAACCTTATAGGTCAGGCAATTGAAACAGAAATAAATTCAAACTTCGCTACGCTGCCACTTCTTGACTATGATACTATTACTCAAACTCGCATTTTTTCTACTACCTCTCTTGATGATGTAGAATTCTATGCAAGAAACACCACGCTCTTAGTATCCCGAGTCAGCGAAAGCGCACATAACAGTGGACTTTCGTGGTTCAACCAACAGTATACAACCGCCTCTGACTGGGCTCATAGAACTGGAATCTTAAGAAGACTTACACAAACTGCCATAATTGGAAGCTCTGCCTTTCTGGTCTATCTGCTTGCCGCTCCAGAACGTTTTATCCCTGAAGGCCCCCTAAAAAAGCTGCGCGAAAAAATCAATGGTACTCTTAATAACGTTCTTAACGGATCCCATATACAAGAACTAAATACGCTTCTGGCTATGGGCGCTTCGGTATCCACCATCACCAACAACGTTGACATACCTGCTGCAATCAACAAAGCAGCCTATGCCGTTGACGCAAAGTTACGAGGAATTGAACTGACTTCAGGCAATGTCTTTGAACCCATGGAAGGAAAGCGCGTAACCCTTGATAGTCCTCTTTTTGACTATATTCGCAAGGATCTTGATCCGCTTCTTCAAATCTATCATTATATAAAAAACCCCAAGGGTTTTGCCCACATAAAAATCTGCCGTTCCATTCTCCTAGTTGGACCCTCTGGCAGCGGCAAAAGCTTTATAATACGAGCCCTCGCAGAGCTCTGCTCACAAGCAGCAGGAAACGTTTCTATCATCGTAGTTGATTCTACCGAACTTTTCTCATCAGAAGGCTTTAAAAATATTCTGCAACGGGCCCGTACAAACGCTATAACCTTTGTGATTATGGATGAATTCCAAAACATCGGCGGCGGTCCTCAGAAAAAAACCAACTGGGCAGTTGTCGAAGATCTGCTGCATGGATTTGACGAACTAAATCGGGACAACGACCCTCACCACCAGGTCTTTTTCATAGGAGCCACAAACTGTCCGCATGAAATAAGCAAAGCGCTGTTAAGGCCCGGGCGTATTGACCGAATAATTGAGCTATCCGAGCCCAACACTGAAGGACGCAAAACAATTCTTTCCACGTTATGCAAAGAAGCAGGGATTAATCCAGATGATATAAATGTCGACCTCTTAAGCAAGATCTCAAAAGGCGCATCGGTAAGTGCTCTTAACAAATTTCTTGAAGAGGCTATCCGCCGTGCGAAACTTAACAACATGCCCGTCTCATTTGAAGATGCCTACGAAGCATTAAATGATACGCTTCGTCGCCTACATCGACAAATACAGCTCTCACCTAATGAGCGAAAAGTTGTATGCACGCACTTGGCAGGAATTGCAACGGCGCACCTATTTATGACTACACCTGAAAAGCTAGAGTCTATTACTCTACGTGCCCCTCAAAAGAAGATTGTCGAAAAGTACGACTGGCAAGTGACTCAAGCAGATGCAAATGAACAGAACAATACGTATGAATTTAAGCCTAACTACGGCTTATACTACACATATGGCGATAACGACTTCATCTCAGCACCTCCCAAAACCGATCCCTACATGATGTGTAAAATCAAGCTTGCGGGCAAAGTTGCAGAAGAACTTGTGTTAGGATACAAAACATCCTACCACCCCAACGCACACCAAGAAGCCTATAATGAGGCCCTTGCAATAATAAGCCGCGGAATAGACATTAAAACGCTATCGCCCGTTATTCAAGCCGAACTTCAAACAACGGCCTGGAATAAGATAAAAGAGGCTGAAGAAGAGGTAAAACAACTGCTATCTACACATATAAACCTTACAAAAGTCATAGCAGACAACCTTGATAAAAAGGAATTCTTAAGAATCGATGAGATCAAGGACGCGGTGAAGACGCTGCTTCCCACAAATTCAATGCCTCAGGTTGACGCTCCTGCAGGCAGCTTGTAATCTATAACCTAGAATTTAACCCACGGTTTAACCGTAATGTAACCTAAAAAGAGGTCGATATGAAAAAGATACTTGTATTACTTACTTCCCTTATTGTCTGCTACACAGCAGCTCCTGCTCGCGCTGAAATAAACTGGCGCGCACCCTTTAGCGCAATTGATCGCTATGTAGTTAAAAATCCACTAGCAACGGCTGCATTGACTCGTTCTGCAGTTTATGGCGGCTACTTGGCCTGGTGTTTGTATCAAGCATCTTTCAAAGATCTTCAGGATAACTGCCCAAAGTGCCTATATGGTAGGCTTCTACAACTCAAGCTTCTTCTTGGAAGCCCTAACGAGAAATCATTTGTTGCCAATGCACCCTCATGGAAAACTTTGCAAGGTGGCGCGCTGGATTACAATGCCTATATAACAGACATCAATAATTTCAACGCACAGGCAAAAACGCATAATGACGCCATTCAAACAGCACGTGAACGTCTTGTAGCCGCTGGAGGAGATGCCACTCAACTAACCAAAGAAGACCAACAGTTGCTAAAGGATGCAACCGTAACCCTATCAGTCGTTGACAAACCCCAAAATGCGACCTGGAACAAAAAACTCAAATTGGGAAGCCTAAAGGTTGATTCGGGAACGGTACTCAGCCTTGCAATCCACTCAATTCTTGCGAAATTCCTTTACGAAGACGCCAAATTCTTGGGCGGAAACGTTAAAAAGGGATGGAACTGGCTAGCCACAGCACCTATTGCATAAACCTCTAATTAAACTTAACAAAAACAGGGCGGAGTACTAAAAACCTCCGCCTTATTTTTGTTTCGAATACTTATTTAGTTTCTAATGGAGGTAACCTTATGAAAAACCACTTTTTAGTCTTAACCTTTTTTGTAACTGCAGGCCTTGTACAGGCTTCAAATGCCGCGCAAACTACAGCATCCACAAGCTGGCGCCTACCCTTTCAATTACTTGATAAACATGTAGTGCGCAATGCTGTCGTACAATTTACCGTGCCACGCATACTGGTGTATGGAGGAATCGGGCTTCAGTACCTACGTTCCCATGTTAGTTATTCAGAGGCACTTAAATTACCCGGATGGATTAAAATACTCAAATACTATGTAGGTAGTTCTAATGATCAAGCAAACTCGATTCCATTTGGGCTCTGGGACAATTCCAAAGCGCTTAAAAAATTCAGAGCACGGAAAAGAAACTCTAAAGATACAGTCTCCAATGCTAAAAACTACTACTACCCCTCCTACATTAAAAGCTGCATGATTCCTACGCAAATAGAAATCAAAGCCCACAATAACGCTCGCAACGCCGCCCTAAAAAAAGCACTGGCTGAAGGGCAAAATCTAACCAAAGACGAACAAAATCTTATCGACTCAGGGGACTGGACAACCCTCGCTTTAAAGAAAAAATCTGACCCAGCTCTCATTAAAAACTTAAAAAAGATTGGCGTAGAGCTCTCGTTTAACGTGCTCTTCCCACTAGCTCTAAATGTGAGTTGCGCATGGTACGTATGGAACGATCTCCGTTCTCTTGGCAATGGGGCCCGTAATACGTGGAACTGGCTTGCGCGAGCCTAATTAAATTAATTTTATAAAAAGTCGCCATGAGCAGAGTAAGGGCACAGGCCCTCTGAATCAGAATAGTTAAAGCTCAAGCAACTTTCGCTTAAATGTCTTTCATCACACCTTATCCAACATCTTAACACGCTCGGCATATCGACCTAGTTGCGCCTTAGACTCCAGCCATTCCCGCAGTATAAGCATAGCATCTGCCACCGACAGGTAGTCAGCAGGAAGCACCAGGACATTGCAATGATCTTCTTCCCGCACCCGCCGAGCAACCTCACGGTTCCACGCTACTGCCGCATAAATACCACGATGCCGATTGGCGGCCATTGCCATGCCAGCGCCTGTACCGCAGATCAAAACTCCGCGTGCAGCACGTCCCGATAACAAGATCTCACAAACGCGTTGCGCATAAATAGGATAATCGGACCGCTCAGCAGAAGGCGCACCACAATCAATAAATTCTAGCGACACATTTACTGATAAATCTACAGTTACGCCAAACACCAGGCCTACTTCTTTTTTAATCGCCTCTTTAAGAGCAAACCCTCGATGATCTGCTCCAATTGCTAATACTACCTGCTCCACTTAAGCCTCCTTGCACCAACAAAAGACCTCTTTATGCGTCCCATCAAAAACCTGAAGGCTGAAATCCGACCCAACAACAGACTGACTAAATTCTACTTCGTACACATTTCGTTGGTGTGATGTTATGTGTGAACCTAGAATACCACGATACCCTCTATCCAGAGTTGTCCCTAAGATTTTTTTAGGCGCATAACATTTGCCGCCCACCTCTAAGGTTAAACTCCAATCCTTCTGTTCCCCATCCATAAGAACTAAAAAGCTCGTTTTTTCTTGCTGCGCTTTTTCAAAATTAGCAACTGATTCTAAATCTCGCCCCACAATCTCGCAGTCTGTTAAACAGCCATACATAAGCCCTTCATGCGCTTTAAAGACCTTAGAATTAATCCAGAGTACATAGATAATATCAACTGTATTAAGATAATCGCGAATGGCCTGACAACGAACAAACTCTCGCGCCTCTTGCGCATAACAGACATCACACTGTTCTGCCTGCCGAAACGTACGTTGAATCCAACAGACATACCGCGTGCAGGAAGGAAATAAAATTAAAATTCCTAAAAACAACGCCAACCGCTTCATAGTTTTGTCCCTTTTTCATAAACTAAATAGATAGCCATCACGGCTAAGAGTAAAATAAGTATTCTCGCATTACAAGGATTACACTCCATGCGTTCTCTACCCTTTCTTCTAGCGCACCGTTTTTTGCGCTCTCTTGCCCAAGAGCAAGCCATTTCACGACTTGCCATAATCTGCTTTGCAAGCATATCACTAGGCTCCTGCGCGCTTTTAGTAACCACGGCCATTGTACACGGATTTCGCCGTGCAACTCAAGAGACTTTTCAGAATGTGCACCCTGACATAACCATCCAAGCCTTTACACGCGCACCTCTCGCCTACAAAAAAATTTCTGCCGTACTGGAAAAAGAATTTAAAAGTAGCTGTGCCGCTCAAACACCCTATTCCGAAGGATATGCACTCGCTCAATCAGATGCCTGTGACGATCTATCCCACCTCGTAACTATCCAAGGTATCGATCCCCAAAAAGATGGGCTTGTTCGCAAACTAAATGCAACCCTTAAAACCCAACTTAAATCTGCCGCTGCAGCCCTAAAAGATGACTGTGTGCTAGTGGGAGACATTCTGGCCAAAGGGCTAGGGCTCGCGCCAGGCGAAACGCTCACCCTTCTACGCCCCACACACGCCAATGTACGCTCAAAAACCATTGCGTTTGAAGAGGTAACCGTTACAGTAGGAGGGGTATTTAAAACCGGCCTAGACGACATGGACGGCTCACTCGTTATCTGTCCGCTCTCCCTATTCAATCGTCTATTTCCGCAAAGCGGCATTACCAATATTGGTATAAAACTTCACCCCGATATCCCGCTAAAGCCCACCATACAAAAACTATCAAAACGGTTTAATCTAGACGTATTTTCATGGCAAGAACTTTACCCCGCACTTGAAGCTGCATTGGCATTAGAAGACCTTGCGTTAATGCTTATTGTCGCACTTGTCGCCCTGATCACCAACCTTAATGTAGCGTCACTTCTTTCCCTATTTCTGTTTCAAAAGCGTCTACCTATCGCTATTTTACGCACAATGGGAATGCAACAACATATTTTAAGCAGAGGCTTTATGATTATAGGAGCTACTCTGGTGATAGGAGCCCAACTACTAGGACTTGCTATGGCCGCTGGAACGTGCTTTATCTTGGAACACTTTAAGCTAATATCTCTACCATCGGATGCCTACTTTGCCTCGTACGTCCCGGCGGAGCTACATCTTTTTAGCACGCTCTGGGTTCTTGGAATTGGCATCACCGTAGGTCTTTTGGTAAGTTGGATAGCAGCCCGGCAGGCCCGAAATGTCGATTTAGCTACTACCTTGAAAATGGGTTAATGTTTATGAAAACGCTTTATTTTGCAACCGGCAACCCGGGGAAATTTTCGGATGTGAAACGGTTTATAGAGCTCTATGCGCCCCATATAACTCTCGAACAATTTTCAGAGGATATTCCTGAAATTCAGTCCTATGATCAAAAGGCCGTAGCCCGAGCAAAGGCACTATATGCCTGGCAGCACCTCCAAAAACCCGTTCTAGTCGACGATGCTGGAATCTACTTTGAACGATACACCCTATTCCCCGGCGTTTTAACCAAGTATGTATACAAGGGCTTAGGGGTCGAAGGGATCAGACGCCTCTTTGAGCCTGGCGATCGCGCCTATTTTCTGCTCTATTTCGTTTTATGCTACGGTCCAGAGTCATTCGAATTTTTTGAAGGTAGACGTGAAGGCACCTTGATAAATCAAGATACATTTCAAGCGCCACCAACCCTTCCGTATGACCAATTTTTTGTACCAACTGGTTTTGATATGACCTACGCAGAAATGCGCGTAAAAGACGAAGAATTATTCCATAAAGAAGATGTTCGCATTCCAGCCGTTAAACGTTTTGCAGATTGGATTGCTACCCATCCAGAGATGTAAAAACCAAACCCAAAAAGGAGTCCCTATGATTCATAGTACTATTGCTACCTGGCTACTTGAAGGGAAAAAGGTCTTTGTTCGCATTGATGGAAATGTACCCTTATGCGAAGGACGCATTGAAAACGACTTTCGCCTAAGAGCACTTCTCCCCACCCTAGAATTTTTGTCGTCAAAAAAAGCTCAGATTACCGTTGCAACCCATCTAGGGCGCCCCTCTCCAGACAAAAAAATTTCAACTGTACCTATCGCTCAATGGTTCTCACAAGCGGGTTATCCGAACATAACGGTTCTTGAAAATCTACGCAACGACCCTCGCGAGAAAAAAGGTGATGAGAGTTTTGCACAGGAGCTAGCGCAGGGGTATGATTTCTACGTCAATGATGCATGGGGAGTGATGCATCGCGCCGATTGTTCTATAACAAAGCTACCGCTACAGTTTCCAATCGAATGTCGATCCATAGGCCTTTTAGTAGAACGAGAACTACAGGCCCTCCACTATTTGCGCCACAAGCCCCAACGCCCCTATATCGCTTTCTTAGGGGGTGGCAAGAGCGAAAAGATTGAAACCTGTCTACGGCTTATAGAACAGGAGTTGGTCTCGACACTGGTGCTACTCCCTGGAATAAGTTTTACATTTTTAAAAGCTCAGGGATACCCTATTGGAAAATCACTAATAGATGAGTCTTCCATAGAAATGTGCAGAACTATTTTTGATAAAGCGCGCCAAAAAAAAATTGATCTTGTTTTACCGTCAGATTATCTAATTGGACGACTAAACAACGGAGAGACCTACGGCTCTGTATGCGATGCTCACAGAATTCCAGATGACGCCATAGGGCTAGCAATAGGACCCAAAACTCTTACTCAACTTAAAGCCCTAGTTGAACAAGCGGCAACCATCTTTTATAATGGCGCAATGGGACTTCCCTCTTTTCCTGCGTCGCAACAACCTCTGTATGAACTTCTAGAGATTATAGCGCAAAGTTCTGCCTACTCTGTTGTAGGAGGCGGAGACTCAGTTGCTGCCGTTGAGAGGATAAGCTTGGAGCAGAATATTTCATTCTGCTCAACCGGTGGAGGCTCAACTCTTGCCTATATTTGCCAGATACCACTAATAGGGCTTTCTGTCTTTTAAACCAAAGGACAAAAACCGAGCAAACTCAGGCCCTGTGGCATGAATTCATGCGTCTCTTTAACTCCAGGCGTGTCTGCTTGGTAAATAAACACTCCATGGTTTTGATGTCTAACCGGAAACGTTAGATAGGATGGGTTTTTAATATCTAACCGTTTGGCAAGTTCATTCACCACCACGTCTATGTTATTCTTTTTTGCACTGGCATAATGCGTATCCCGCACCTTCTGGTTAAAGATTGAACGCTTCATATCCTCGGCTAAATCCTGGTGTGCTCCCCAGACATCATCAATATGACGCGGATGATCCTCTCGAGAAAACCCTATGATTCCTTTACAACAATCAAAGTCGGGATTATCCACAAAAAAAGCTGCTTTTTTTAGATCAAAACAGCTCGAACCACACAACTCATACAATACACAACCAGCCACGTGGTCATGATCATGTAATGTTAGTATTTGGGGGGGTAAATTGCTCAAACGAGTTAATAATTCAGCCCGTTGAGGGGATAGAGTAGATAGCTTCATAATAATACCTCTCTTAATCTGCAGGTAGTTGTCATTTTTAAATCATGCAACCCACGTTACTGTTACATACTACCAAAGAAGAATCTTAAAAAGCAACCAAACGTCTTGCTTTCAAAATCAATGATATGGTAGCTTAAGAAAAAGGAGCTAAGATCATGACGATGAAGAACGTAGTGGTAGTGGGAATCCTCGGAATCAGCATACTCGCACACGCACCACTTGTGGGCAGATGGATACATAGAATTAAAGCCACGCCTCTTATCCCGTCGATCGAAACCTTTTGGAGTAACACACCTGACAAAGCTCACTATACACTTTCCAACACCTGTCTTAGAGCCTGGGCACTCTTTTATCGATTTGACAAAGAGCTACTTATGAAAGAACAGCTTCCAAAAAACCTCTCTTTTCGCTACTCCACTGAAACTGTCGATAGCGCGATCTTATCAAGCCAGATGCAAGAATTAATCCAAGAACTACTAACCATACGGGAACACCCCAAAGATTTTGCTCATTTTAAGATCTTAAAAGACAATGACTTTAATTATCTTCGCAGTTGTGGGGTTATTATTTTGAAATTCAAAGACTATCCTTTTGTAGTCAAACTATTTCGAGAAACTCCCGAGACCTTTGTCGAGCCCTTTGGGAAAGGGCTTCTTCCCGATCTTTTTTGGGGAATGGGTGGAGGCATGACCCGCTTTCTCGCTGGTTTTACCCGCATCCGCAACAAGGATGCTGTCGAAGCAAAACTTAAAGAAAGTCCTAAATGGGCAAATCAAATATCCTTACCCCGTAAATGGTTCTGGATACCCCCTAATGTACCCTGGTTTACTGTAATCGGACACAATCTAAATTCACATGAACTAATGATAGAATACCCATCTCTCTACTGTATTGTATGTGATGAAATGAAGAGTGAGCGCGAGTTCTCAATCTCCAACGAGGAAGATAGAAAAACAGCGCTTGAGCTCTCTAATTTCTTAGGTAATCGACTAGACCCTCATATCTGCAACTTTTTCATAGAAAAAGGAACTGGTAAAATCGCGTTAGTCGACACTGAGCACTTTGCCTCCATGCTAGGATTGGAAGAGGAAATTCATTTTAAGAGTTACACAGACTGGATAATAAAACTTGCACGAAAGTGCCTAAGAGGCAGTCTTTTTAGAAATAAAAAAGAGCGCCTGGACACCCTAACCTCACCGATACCAGCAAACCTGGTTCTTTAGAGATTTCCCGAACGCAAATCATTTTCTATTTTACGCAGCTCTGAAGCAAAGAGGCGATCGCGACGTTGATGCTTTTCTATCTTTTCAAGCGCACTAAGCACAGTAGTATGATCCTTACGCTCAAAGAATATTCCTATTTCACGAAGTGATGCATCGGTCAGACGCTTCATAAGATACATAGCAACATGCCGCGCCTGCGAAAGATCCTTGTTTCGCTTAGATGAACGCAGCTCTTGAACAGTATAATTAAAATATTTTCCAACAAAACGAGCAATACTAGGCAACCCTGCACCCTCTTTTTTCACTTCACTGGTATGCGTCAATACTTTACGCACTACCCCTTCAGTTAGAGGCTGCTTTGTCAAAGAAGCATAGGCCATAACACGAATTAACATACCCTCTAGCTCACGCACGCTAGAACATTCACATGAGGCAATACAATAGGCAATTTCATCTTCCAAGACGTAATTATTCGCCTCAGCTTTCTTGAGAAGTATTGCCACTTTCGTTTCAAGTGTTGGCATCTGTATATCAGCAACCAATCCACCTGCAAGACGCGAGCGTACACGCTCCGCAAGCCCCACAATATCACACGGCATCGAATCAGAGGTAAATATAATCTGACGCCCCGTTTGATGCATAGCATTAAAGATCCTAAAAAACGCTTCCTGCGTCTGCTCTTTCTTTGAAATAAACTGTACATCATCAACAAGAAGCATATCTATATCTTTATATCGAGCTTCAAATTCGTGTACCTTATTCTGCCGTATGGCCAAAACAAAATCATGCACAAAGCGATCGGCAGATTGATAAAGCACTATTCTGTGACGACTCTGTTCACGTACAGCATTACCAATTGCATGCAACAGATGAGTTTTCCCAAGCCCAGATCCCCCATAAATAAAGAGAGGATTGTATAATTTCCCCCGACTTTCCACTGTAGCTTGTGCAGCAGAAAAAGCTAACGCATTACTAGGCCCTACCACAAACGTATCAAAGCGGTATTGCTCCATAAGAGCACCGTTAAAACCATCCGCCTTTTTACGCGCGGTAACTGCTTTAACTCGATTTTCAGAAGACGTTATAGGACGAGCCGCCTGATACAGCTCAACGCCACCCTTATGCGCATTTTCACCTAGCTGCATTAAAACTATAGGTCCAGAACTAGCGGGAATGGGGGGAATGGCAGGAGTTGAAACTGTAGAGTCGACAAAGACAACGGACACTTTCTCTTCACTTAAAAGTCTACTCAAATGTTTCTGGCACAGCTCAAGATAATGGGAGGAGATCCACTGTTTTACAAAAAGGTTGGGTGCCTCTAAGTAAACGGTACGCTCAAGGACGTCCCACCGCACAAATTTCACAGCCTTAAACCACGTTTCTACAACGCGGCTCCCGGCTTCTTCGTGCATAATTTTTAAAAAATCTTGCCAGATTAACTCTATTGTCACAGCCATACATATAAAAAGGTTAAACACACTGATCTATTTACTTTACCACATTCAAGAAAGTAAACAAAAAACTCTTATTTACGAGGCGTCACTATATAGGCAAGATTTCGCGAATTTGCCATTGCTGTAAGAAAGCCGGAGAGACCATATCTTCGTAAAACTCCAGAAATGGACCACGACGCAGGATCATGACAGATCACCTCCCCGGTCTTAGCATCAAAGCCAACAATTAGCACAAGATGTCCACGAAAATACGCTTTAGGGGCGCCCTCAATTTCCCCGCGAACACTGACTACGACCGGCAATCCTTCTTGAAGCGATTGGTATAAAGCCCTAAAAGATTGGAGTCTCTGAACATGGAAAAAGAACGCTCCTCCGGCCCATTCAAACGCATGTGCAGTGTTACACTGCCAGCTACCAAAAACTTTTAACCCTTCATCAAACACGCCATTTGCAAAGAGAACGGGATCTAAATTTTTGTGGTTAATAAACGAAGTAAGCATACAGGTAGAAGTTGGAGAACAGAGCACAGGCGCGCGCGGGTGATGAAGCGTCATCTGCGACCAAATCGGAACTCCTGGAATATAAACCGATTCTAAGGCAGAGTAACGTTGAAGCTGCGATTCTAATTTAAAATCTGCAAGACAGGAGACACACGCGGCACAGAGCTTTATATCCGAAAGCTGCGCTCCCCCAACCGGTTCAATTTTGATCCAAAAGCCATTCGCCTTGCGACCGCCCATAAGCTCCAGCCGCACATGACAATAGGAAGATCCTTTTGACGAACTTGAAAACGAACGTTGAACGCCGTCCGCACCCCATTCAAACATTTTGTGCCACGACGACATCCACTGCCCGTTAACCTCATGTACACGCACCAAAAATCTAAAAAATCCTTGCTTAGGCCTAACCGCATTCCATGAAAATATAAGCTGGGTAAACGGCATCACATTCTCTTTTACAAAGGCCCGTTCACCATTACTCAAGCTTTTATCAATAAACGTCCGCTTGTAACAAGCTGTCCACGGCTTTGACTGTCCATAAAAAGTCGTAGTCGTTAACAGTAGCACTACCAACAAACAAAATCCCGTTAAACGGCTTAACGCAACTCCCTGTGGCGCGATCCCCTCTACTATGATACCCCTTAAACCTACACACATTAGGCACCCCCTGATATCCGATTTATTTTCCCTACACCAAGCAATTTATCATATTAGAAATAAAGGAAGCAATATATAGGAAAAAATTAGGAATAAAGAGTGAGAATTACGGGGTAATTTTCTGTACCTCAGGTCCTAAGGCAAGAGTCCTGTGTAGAGTTTATACTAAACTTATCGACGCATGTCCTGAAGTTTACCAAAAGGTAGCGGACAAAGGCCGAGCCGTTGTGGTGCGCCTGGCGGGATTCGAACCCACGGCCTACAGATTAGGAATCTGTCGCTCTATCCTACTGAGCTACAGGCGCATAAAATATTGAAAGTTAAGTTAGGATCCTCAAACTATGAGAATCCTAACTACTTCATTATTTAATATATACCAAACGATAAAAAAGAGGGAAGTAATCAAGCAAATAAAATCCACGTAACCCATCACTTCTAAATCGAGATTTCACCGCTCTTTAGTATTAATCCCTTAATCAATGGCCGCCCCCACCTGTCAATCATCACCCGTGCCTTTAACCGCTTACCCTCTGCAACTCCTTCTCGAACGGCCTTTTCAATCGCAGCTCCAGTATTCTCACGGATATAAAAACGTTCAATACCATAATCCACCCAAACGCCCTGTGGGCCCGTCGTCACGGTTTCCCTTTTCGGCAAACGGGCTAATTCATTTATAAAAAACGTCACTTTACCCTTGATAAAAAGCCCTGCAGGACGCGTTGTACTTATGCCTGTACTGTCGTAACATCCATCAGCGTTTTTAACCAGTGAAACGTAAACAACCGCGCCCTGAGAAATAGAAGTACCTTCTGGAAGCTTAATCTGATTTATATCAAACTGCAGCTGCACATAATCGCCCTTAAAAAAATCACGAGGATCTCGCTGTTCAATATAAAAAAGCACCTCAGTACCCGATTTTAATACATACTCATTAAACGCAACAAAACCACCCCATAGCGCCAACCAGAAGAACGCTATCAGACCAAAACCCGTTATCAACTTCATCAAATCTCCCTCCTAGGATTGCTGTTCTTTTTTCGCGGCACTGGCCTGTTCGGAATGTGCAAAGGCTTCTTTTAATACACGCCGCTGCCATTCTAATATTGAACCACACACCAACAGTAAAAGTCCGCCCAACATAAAAAAGAGCGACCGAGAAATCAGATTCCACAAAGCGTCAAAGTATCGACTTACAGAAAGTAACACTATTAAGAACATGACCAGGTTAACACGCCCCATCTCTTCACGACGTACTCCGGAAACCATAAACACTATCGAAAATGCAAGCAAAATGCTATTAACTAAAACTACGTTCCATATCCAGGCAGGTGATACTATCCCCATTGAGAAATAAAAGGCCACTGCGCTGCCGGTTGCCGACAATGCTAAAATATTCTCTAAAACCCGCTCCCCCTTGTTTACACAAGGAAGACGCCCCGATAAAACAACCAAAAGAACAACACTCGCTGCTAACAAAACAGAGATCCACTGACCTACCCATATCGACATCTGCCATTCGCCCCAACTTAACACCCTATCCGGTTGCAAAGGATGCTGATAAAACGATTCAACAATCCCTTGAAAGGACAGAATATAGAGCGACACCACGCCTAAACCTAAACCCACCTGCTGGCACATACGCAGAACGTCCGCAATAAGAGGCCTCTGTTCACGCCACCTACCAAGCAATAAAAGAACCACTGCTAATAAAACCGCAAAACTCAACAGAGAACAGACAAAAAGATTATATGGTAGCTCCGCAGAGCGTCCCATGATAAGAGCACCTGTCAAAACCATGCCTGCCACTAGCGGAAGTCTAGACTGAGCTACAAAACCTCTCCATACCAAAGCTACAGCCACTACCCCGCAGCAGATATTCACCAAAACTACATAAGGAATCTGATCAACATAGGATACATGGTTAAAAAAGGCGCTCGTCGCCAACCCCATGCTCACTATACTGAGTAAAAATATGCCACGATCGATCTTGTCGGCTCCTCTGACTGACAAAATAAACTGCCACACAGAGCCACATAGCGCCAACAGCAATACAACACCAAAATAAAACACCGACATAGTCGATGGCACCAGTGACTCATATCTAACACTCTCAAACGAGAGTACACAAAACCCACATACAACTAAACATAACCCTATAATCTCATAATACTTTAAAGAAGGAGCCAAAGAAGCTCGTATACCTTCTTTAAGGCCTCTAGACAACTGGTTTATTATCAAAAGAACCGCACCCACAAGTACAAGCAAGGCCACCAGAGGAGTTGCCCCTGTAACCTTAGCATCAAATAAAAAGTGACTTATAGCAAAACCTACAAGCCCGATGATCCCCCCATTCAACCAGCGCGAATCTGAACTCCACACTCCCTTAGCTGCAACAATGATACACCCTACGGCCGCTATACCATTAAAGAAATAGTGCATAATCGTCAGGGAAAGCCCTGAAACAGCACCCGCCCTATAAACAAAAAAGTCAGAATCACCCTTATAAAAAAGAAGAACAGCAATTGCCGCAACTAACATAGTTACAAAAAAGCTCTCAACGCCATCCCTCACTGAAAATTTCCGACGCATAAAGGGAGGAATGAGGATAACCCCTAAGGCCGCACCGATCAACACCGTAAGATAAAATGCTCCCATAAAAGAATAGGCATCCACGTATGAAAAACAGTTATTAGCCTCGCCTAACAACTTAGCAAAAGTCAAAAGCCAGAATCCTAAAACACCCATGGCAAGACCGATTATACCACAAATATCGGCGCCCTTCCGCCTCAACTCCCCTTCAGGGTTTAGATGCCCCACTCCATAAAACAAGATCCCAAACAACAACAGAATCGGCGCTTCCCCAGCCGGAGAAAGCCAAAAATTCACAACCAGAATAAGCGCGAGCAGACCAAGACTTAAGCGTGCGAGGGATTCCTGAACTATGCCACTTTTGATCATCACAGCCGAGCCCGCAATCCAGATCAAATTAAAGGCCAAAACAAAGAGAATAGGGTATGCAGGATAAATAAGCCCTACAAAGGCAATCAGCTGTGCTGCCACTACAAGAGGTGTAATGGCAAGGGTATTCGATTCTCCCTTTGATCGTTTTAGAACCACCCAAATCCACGACAAAATCCCCACTCCGACCATAAACCCAAAAAACAGAAGAGCCGGATTGTGGTAGATGGTATTCGTAACTGGATAAACCCAGTTCTTCTCTTGGTGCCGTAGCACCACCGCAAGTAGAGCAGGAAGCCCTACCCCTAATCCCACGCGGCGAAACACTCGAGCAAGCTTTTCCAACCGTGGGTAATAAGAATGCACACGGCTTATCAGAAAAAAGAAGGCGCCCAGTACTATAAAACTGAGGCCATAACTGGAAAATCTATAAGGACGGCCTCCAAAAATATTAAACGTAAACCACGAGCCAAACACATTTTGCACAAAAAGATAATGTGCAATAAACAACAGCACAGACGTGGTTAAGGCCATGGCCGTAGAAGCCACGCTATAGACTAACGGTATAATCGCCATAATCCACAAGAGCACCAGCCACTGTTCTTGCAGCCCCACGTTATAAAGCTGAGCGATAAGATGAATGGTAGCACCACACAATAAAGTGGTAGCAAATAGTATCGCATCGCTAGAATGGGGACGATTCATGCGATCCGACCGCAATAAAAAGCCCAGCGCAAGCGCAGAAAGAGTACCACCGGCCGCAATAGCAATTTTAATAAGCCTATGGAAATCTCCCCAATGAGACGAGACAAAAAGCGTAGCACCCACTCCCAGCAATATCGCCCCAAAAATCAAAAGAAACTTTATAACTCCAGCCGACCGTTGGCCTGCAGAAACCCCTTCTTCTAAGACGGCTTCCGAAGAAGCTTTCTCAAAATTAGAAGTAGGAGCTTCCACGTGGTCAACATCCACACGTTCCGAATCAATTGTAAGGGGTTCTCCTTTCTCGCTAACAGGTGGCTTTCCCTGTGTATCACGATCAGAAAGATTCGCCAACATCTTCTCTGCCTGCTGCTGCGAAATCATCCCACTCAAAACCCATCGATTCAACAGGTCTTTAAAGTCATCCATACGAGTCACTCTCCCTATAGGTTTTTAACGTTTTAAGCTCCAGGGATAACCTACAATAATCAAAACTCCAAAAACAAGAGATGGAAATTCCACGGCATTAAAGAGAAAAATGCGCAAGAATGCAAAAAGCCCCTGCTAACATAACTAGTAGTTATGTTAGCAGGGGCAAACCAAAGAATTTAATAAATACCCTTATTAATTCTGCGATTGAGTATTAACGCTTATACTCAAAAACTGTTGATAAGCTGCTAAATACTGCAACCTAGAAATACCTTGAGGATAATGAAACTGCTTATTTATATTTATATTAATAGTACCTGGAAGACTTGTTGAAGAAGATGAAGCTCCATTTTCAGGCGCTACCTTCTCAAAATAACTAAAAGTCGTTTTAACAATGTCAGCCCTGCAACCATATAACAAAGGAATCTTCAAAACCTCAACCTTCTCCGTCTGCTCCTGCTTAAATGTTTGTGGCCCACTAAAAGCAAAAGGCAACATAAATGGCCTACGTGGTTGATTCGGTCCACCATTTGAACCACTATTAGGATTGCTAAGCATTCCAAAGAAATTTTGCGCACACCCTAAACTCAAAACAGCTAACAAAAGACTAAGTTTTATCTTCATTTTTTCTTCTTTCTTTCAATTAAAAACATTAAGGACTTCAACATAATACTATTAATTTACTAAATAGAATTCTATTTGTCAAAGAATTGTTGCGACTTTTTATCGTAAGTTTTCTTTTACCCTACTTTAAATGATAAATTCACACTCCTACCCAACGTGATCTCAAGGGGTAAAAATAAATCCGCATCACTATCCAGACCCTTTGTCAAAAAACTACATTTAAAAAATAAGAAGTTAGCACTCAATACAAACCCTGTATCAACGGCTAACTTCTTTATGTCGAAAGATTAGTTTCTTAATCTGTCGATTCTTTAATCTTCTTCGCTAAAGAAAATCTTTATATCCTCATAAGGCTTTTTTTTCCACGAAAACTCATTCTTTTTCTTAGACGCAGGAACGATAGACTTTATATTTTTTTGAAAATAAACTTCATCAGCTGTTTGCCAATTTTGCTTATATTTTATCAGCAGATTTATTAAAGGTGACTTATCTGTGAAAATCCTTTTGCTCATCTCAAGCTCTTGATCATTAAATCCCCACGCCGTACCCTTGCAAACCAAGGCCCTCTCAATAAATTTCTTCGGACCCATAAGAAGGAAGTCGTTAAACTTAGCTGCAATAGAAAAAAGCGTCTCCTTATCTTTGTTTGATACTGAAGCAAAAACAGGATCAACTGAAATTAGTAATCTTACCGATTCAACTAAGGTGCCATGCTCAAGAAAAGCAGCCCCAAAAATCTCTCTCATTGCCAAAGCCTCAGGCTCTTTCCTATGTCTAAACGGAAGCAATGCGTGTGCAAGCTCAATTCGAATCCACTCCCCCATCACATGTAAAGGACTCTCCTCAGTTTGATTAACCAGAATCCCACCCTGCTCAACAAGAAACTTAAGCACCTCTATATCCGCTTTAAAACCTTTCTTAGCCTCAGCTAAAAGAACCGGATTAACAGCTGCCCCCTGTTTAACCAAAAAAGTCGCAATGTCAAAAGCCTTATTTACAAGCGCTTCCGCAAGAGGAGTTACGCCTACTGCATTTTGTTTATTAATATTCGCCCCATTTGCAATGAGAATTTTAATCACCCCCATAAGGGAAAAACGAACTGCCAAATGGAGAGGGGTGTCTTTGTTGAAATGCTCTGCATTTACATCAGTCCCCTTCTCAATAAGCTTCTGAACCTCCCCCACCTCGCCGTCTATAATGGCATTGAAAAGATTCTCCGTCTCACCAGCTTTTACTTGTATGCAAAAACCTCCAAACGTTAAAATAAGCGCACCAACCAGCGCAACTTTTGTAACTATCGACATAGGCTAGCCCTTTCTTATTTTAAAACCACGTCAAAATGCAACTCTATAATGGAAAGTTTATCCCGAACCCTAAAATTGGCCCAGAAAAAAACGGCTGCATAACACTAACCGTTGTTTTAACTTTGTGCGACTTTTTGCGTCGCCCACAGCATTCACACCGCTTCTTGTGCTTTTTTTTGTAACAGGTTGTGGTAACATGCTGACAACCAAACGAAGGCATAGGCAAGCCCAACCCAACGCCAAATGAGGGACCTTCATCCATCCAATCACAATGGTGATGATGATGGTGGCAACCGCCACATGACCCACATCCTACCCCAAACCTCACTCCGGGCTGAAATGCATGAAGCATACCAGAGAAAAATGGCACTAGCCCTATGCAGAGAAAACTCACATATAGTAACGATTTAGAAACAAATTTTATCATAATAAATACCCCATTTAAATAGAACCCCATTAATGTATAGTGAGCCCATATTAAAATAAGCTCACCATACAAACTATTTTCTCATTATTTTACCATATGGCACTAAAGTTGTAAAATCGGAACGTCTATACGCTACGCGCCCAGTTCTTTTCTAGTTTTAATCTCATCTAGGTACGCATTCATGCGAAGCTCAGACATCCAGTCATCTTTGAGCGCTAAAGGCTTTACCTTTTCAATGGCATCAGAAAGCCTCTTACAATGCTCTTCCAACTCATTTCCTTGTGCATACTTAAACAGAAGATCAATGGTATGTCTTAACGCAAAACTCCAAACAGGAAACGCATCAAAGCCAACCATGTATGCTAAACGAGATTTTTTAACACTCTCCGATTCCACAAGCAAAAAATTTAACATATCTTCGATATTTTTATTTTGTTCAGAGTACTCGCAAAGCGCTAACCAACAAACCCCATAATTATACGTCCCATATAACTGCAATAAAAACTTACTTTCTTTTTCAGTCTCAGGAGCTTGTAGTTCTGGATAGAATGAAAAATTTTCAACCTTTTTATTAAAATCAACCGGCTTAAAAACAACTTTATTCTGAGGGTTATTCACAGAAGACGGAGTCTTAACAGAGGGGGTTGATAAAGGCGTTTTAGCAGACGTTACACTACTTTCTACACTCTTCACACACACGACCTCCTGCTTTGCAGGTGGTTTGGAGAAGCTTGATTTTAAAAGAGACGCGGAGCTGAAACTTGTGGAGCTAGAAGATGAGGGCGTTTTAGAACTAGAAGATGAAGAGCTGGAGCTAGAAGGTGTAATCAAACTATACTTTCTCTTCCTTCCTCTCCTCTCCGTCTTTACAGACGGCAACGTGCACTTCAAACCTGCTTGATTGTCCGAAGACAAATTATTTACTAAAGAGCTTAACTCGACAAACTTATTTTCGCCCTTCTTTTCCATACTCATTAAAGAGAATGATGCTCCAGAAAGAAACAATGCGCCTATAAATAATCTAGTTTTTACATTCATGAAATAAATCCTTGATTTTAACCAACCTATTTTTGATTAAATTTTAAAAAATAAACAAACGAATATACAAATATTTTTACAAATTATGAATATTTGTCAAGCGTTTAAAAGCAACGTAGGATGGAAATTTTCCTTAAGTGGATTACCGAGTTTATGTGTCGCTTTATAATTCGAGCCGCCTTCGCCAAATCTCCCATCTTCGCCTAGACTTCGTCGTAGCTAACGTCGTCGTGGCTGGTATGCTATGCAAAGTCACGCCATAACGCAAAGCGCGACGGCGGATAAGCGAATGAGAGGGCTTTTTAAAGACATGTAATGCCAAAATTTTTTGTATTACAAAGAAGACGGTTTGAACTTATGCGCCTTGATGACTTTCAGGATTGTTTCTAAAAAATGTGGATAATGGATAGCCTCAGCCATCGCTCGCAGAGGCACTATCTTCGCAGTATAACTTGGTGAAGTTTATACTGAGCTTACCGAAGCATGTCCCGAGAGACCTGTAGGATTATATCGAAGGGTAGTAGATAAGGGATTTATTACAACGGGTCCAGGGTGTTACACCCTGGTGGTGCGCCCGGCAGGAGTCGAACCTGCGACCTTTGGATTCGGAATCCAACACTCTATCCAGCTGAGCTACGGGCGCTTATTTATAACGTATATCTATTAAGGTACCACGAGATAAAACAGAAATCTACTGCTATTTTCGCACAAAATGGGCCAAATACTCCACATTTCCATCCGCACCAGTAATTGGTGAGGGGATAATACCAGAAAGCAGATACCCATTTTCAACAATACCTGCAACCACACGTTGCACAATCTGCTCTCTTAAAACCGCATCTTTAAGGACTCCACCATCCGGCACCTGCCCTTTTTCTGCTTCAAATTGGGGCTTTACTAGTGTTATCAACTGCCCCCCCGGCCTTAACAGACTATTTACAGTCTCCATAATTTTAAGAAGGGAGATGAAGGAGAGGTCAAGCGTCACAAGGTCTATAGGATCTCCGACATGCTCATAGGTACGAAAATTAGTCCGTTCAACTATTATTAACCGACTATCCTGCCGTAGCTTCTCGTGCACTTGCCCGTAGCCCACATCAATACCATATACCCGCGCGGCACCCTGTTGCAAAAGACAATCGGTAAAGCCGCCCGTAGAAAGACCAGAGTCCAATGCAGTCAATCCATGGACATCTACTTTAAATGCTTCTAAGGCACGTTCAAGCTTAAGCCCTCCGCGTCCCACATATTTAGGCGGCGCTGCAAGCAATTCAACTACTGCATCTTCAGGCACCAGAGTCCCTGCTTTGGTGACAGGAACCCCATTAACCAACACTTTCCCCTGCACAATCCAGCTCTGCAACTGCGTACGACTATACTGAGGGTATTTAATCTGTATAAATTGGTCTAATCGGCTTTTAGCCACGCCGCAGCCTTTCCATAAAAGAAGTTATTGTATAAAAATAAGTTGCCGCAAGCCGAGGTTCATCATCTATAATCTTTTTAAGCGACAATACCGCAAACACTCCACTTAGGATGTCACCGTCTAACTTCATCGTCAAATAACCCGAAGAACGCCCCGCACGCACAGCTTTCCTAAATTCGTCCAATGTCTTAACCGGAGTTCCATTAACCTCATCAATGATAGACCCTGCATGAACCGTCCGCGCCTTTATCGCTTCTGAATTTGGCAACACATGGGTTATTATAAGACGAGGAGCAAACTGACTCTCCAGATCCAAATAACGTTCAAGTCGAGGATTAACCTTTGACAATATAGGAATATGATTAAGCGCAAGTTCCATCACCACCATACCGCCTATCACTTCATAATCAATGTCTTCATAATCAGCATAACGGACACGAACAGGCAATTCATCTGAGAATGACGTCTTTGCAACCATTTCATGCCGCGTACCCTTACGATACATAATCATATGAACTAGATCACCAGGCATAAGACGAGAAGCATAGTCAACTACTGACACCCGATCCTCACTCCACTCTACCTGCACCTCACCAAAATAGTCGACACGATGGCCGTCAATTTCATAGATCATGTCACCCGGTTTAAATCCTGCCTTTTCTATAGGACTCTTTGGCATATTGCCAAGCACATACATCCCGCCAGGAACAGGATTTCCAAGATAACGAGTCATCTCTTCGGACGCATCATTAAACAAGAAACCCAAAAAGGGCTTTCTTAAAAATTTAATTCCATGAAGCTCAGGGGCCGCGTTAAGCTGCTTTAAGAAAAGTTTGACCTCATTAGAGGGCACAATATACCCCACGTTCTGCGTTCCATCCCCAAAAATAGCCGACGTATTAATACCAATAACCTTTCCCGACCTATCAAGAGATGGTCCACCAGAGTTACCCGGGTTTATAGGAGCATCTATCTGGATCATAAAGCTACCACTCATATGCTGCCGTCCGCTAACAATACCCATAGTACTCTTAAGCGACTGCTGACCAAGCGGATATCCTAGAGTCAAAATTTCATCTGCCCGTTTAATTTTATCCGAATCTCCAAACTCTAAAACCGGCAACGCACCCAGTCCATCGATAATAACTTTTAAGTCCTCCGGAGAGATCTTGATCAACGCCAAGTCACGATCTGGGCAAACCCCCACAATAGTCACATCAAAGCGACGCTTGCCAAAGAAAGATATCTGAATGTACATATGCTGCGCTTGATCTACCACATGAGCATTAGTCATCAATAGACCAGTTTTATCTATAAAGAAGGCACTGCCCGTTGCAACGTTCTGCACCGGAGTTTTATACGGCTCAGTCCAGTTAAATTCAGTACGGAAGACAAAAACCTGTGCCACCATGTTGCGCACAATACTATGCACCCATTCCCACGGATTTGCTGGGGCCGCGCACACGCATTCCGGGCCCGTTTTGCCATTAGCTCCAGGTGCCTCAGGCGTTGCAATATGTTTTCTAAGCGTCTCAAGATCCGACTTCATTTTTTCAACCAACACCGTACCCTTTTGAGTCTCTCGATACCACCGCATAGCTCCATAACCAGCACCCAGTACCATCAGCACCACTACTACAAAACGCACATTCCGCATACTCTCCCCCCCAGGGTCCTTGACCAAGGGCTACGCCCTTGACCCGTTTCTTTTTATCCTTTTTCAACTACAAGGGCCCTTAATAAAAGGACCCTCGTTTAGCATAGCTCAAAAGCCTAAATTTTTAACCCCAGTTTGATGCAGGCTCTTCAGCACTCTTTTTTATAACCCAACCCTTCTCTTTAATAAGCTCATCCATTGCTTTAATAAGATCTTGATAGCTCTGCTCCTGGCTGCCCAAGAATGAGGTCAGATGTATTTCTTGAATCTGCGAGGCAGGTGTTTGAATTAAATAATCTGTAGCAGCACGAACCTCTGCATGTATCACAACCTCAGAAAGGCAACCAAACACACCTGATCCAATCAATGGAATAGCAATGCGATGCAACCCACCACGATCAGCCTCTTTCAAAGAATTAAAGATGCAATTATACAGTTGTTGCCATAGCGGATCGTTTACATCCTTCACCTTAGCATTCGAAGGCGCAAGCGTATGAATAATTCGCATCAAAGGGCCCACGCCTTTTACATCCTTAAAAAGCTTATGACCTGGCGTATCTTGATAAGTAACTACTAATGCCTCAGGCCCATTAAGCCATGCCTCGCCTACCTTTAATGCTCCAATGGTTCCTACAAAATCCCTACTTATTAAAAAATCCTCTTGCTTTAGGCCTTTATCTATAAAACGTTGTTTTGCCCAGCTAAGCCACCAATCCCAGCCATCTAAACCTGTAATTTCCAAGTATTTTAAAAACGCATCGTGCAATGACCCTGTAACTCCACCACCCCAATGCGCTATACCCGCATTCGCAGCATCCACAACCACATCCACCTTTTGTAGCAACATATTGCCACTAGTTACATAGAGCGTCACCGGATGTTTTGCAATAGGATTTAAGTCGTAAGCAGTACGCTTATCAAAAACCGGCTTTGAATTAGGCGAAATAGCAAATTTTAACCAGATCTTGCTCTGCGCTATATGCTTTTGTAAAAGTCCCGGTTCACTGACAAAAAGCTTGTCACACAGGTCTATTTCATTCTGCGTAAAAAACAGACTCGTTTTTAGAGTCAAATCAGGATTTTTAGGGTCTATGCAAAAAAACTTTATGAATTTCTGAACAAGAGAAAGAAGATCTTTTTTCTCTTGAGAAGTTAATGCAACACCCATATTCAGAAGTTTTTGTTCGTCTTTTAACGCTAAAGCAACCGAATTTACCGCGCTGGTCATGGCGTCACCAAAACCTGCTAACACAGAGTCCAGAAAGGCTTGATAAGTAGCAGTATTCTTCAAAGGGAAAAATAGTTTAAAGAAATCTAGCGGCTTCATATAGGACGACATATAAACACCTTTTCCTACAGCACGGTCCCAGGCAGTACCTTGGTTGTGAGGCATTTTTTCAAAGAGATAGGCCCCATGCTCAACAAGTAGCTTAAATGCCTCAGGCTTACGAGCCCATCCAATAACCGGCTTTCCATTCGCATTCGTCTTTGCATTGACATTAGCGTTTTCTTCAATCAAAAGCTTAGATGCCTCAATATTCATGCCATCAAGAGAAATCGCCAAAGGTGTCATAAAACCGGCTGGCGGATTAACCTCAGCACCTAATGCAATCAACTCTTTCGCTCTCTTTATGCTATCCTCTGACTTAACGCCCCCAAGATGCCCAATAACTCTGAAAAATTCGTTCGCCACATCTTGCTCTGTAACTTTTTCAGCAACGCTCTTCAACGCCCGCGCCAAATTATCCGTCTCATCCGCCACACACTGCCAGGGAACAAGCCCCAGCAGAACAGTACTCAATAAAACCAATTTCTTCATTACACCAGGGTAGAGCCCTAAACCCATTACCTTTTTCATTACCCACTCCCTACGAATTAACCCATACTAAAACCAACTCCCCCATCTTACAAAAAATTTGCGCATCAACACAAGCAGGTACTTAAAAGCCGTCTTAAACGCACCAAGAATAAATTGCAACGGGTCCAGGGTCCATGACCCTGGTTGATAAATCTAGGGTTTCTGCCTATACTGACACACTGACAAAATATGGTGCCAACTTAGGAGTAGGGCTTTATGGCTTCATCAACCGCAACATTAGAAAAGATAGTTGCGCTTTGTAAGCGCCGCGGCTTTATATTTCAATCCGCGGAAATTTACGGCGGAATAAACGGCGTCTATGATGCAGGCCCTATGGGCACTCTCATGAAAGAAAATATCAAAACAGCCTGGAAGCAATCGCTTTTAAGCCAGCTTGATAAAGACATTGTCTTTTTAGACGGCGCACAATTAGGTACCGAAGCAATGTGGAAGGCCTCCGGCCACCTAGAAAATTTCCACGATCCGCTAGTCGAATGCAAAGCTTGCAATGCACGTTTTAGAGCCGATGATATCGACTTAAACGGCAATTGCTCGCGCTGTGGCAAAAAGAATTGGACCGAAGTACGTGAGTTCAACCTCATGTTCAAAACCCAGCTTGGCGCCTCCGTTGAACAGTCTTCTAGCGCGTATCTACGCCCCGAAACCGCTCAAAGCATTTTCGTTAACTTCAAAAATGTTCTCACCAGCAGCCGCGTAAAAATTCCATTCGGAATAGCCCAAATTGGTAAAGCCTTCCGCAATGAAGTCACTCCTAAACAGTTTATATTCCGCATGCGCGAATTTGAACAGATGGAGATGGAATGGTTCTGCTCCGCAGCTTCTGCTCTAGACTTTTATGCTTTCTGGCGCGAAGAGAGACGGAAATTCTACAGTGCCATAGGCATTGCACCTGAACATATCCACATGCGCGATCACGATAAAGATGAACTTTCGCACTATTCATCGGGCACAGCGGATGTTGAATACGACTTTCCTTTCGGCCGCAAAGAGCTTGAAGGGATTGCTTATCGTGGCAACTATGACCTAACACAACATAGTGCACACTCCGGCAAAGATCTTGCAGTATTTGATGATGCTGCCGGCGCTTCATTTGTGCCTCATGTGGTAGAATGTTCTGTCGGAGTCGATCGCCTATTTCTCACGCTCCTGCTAGAAGCATACGCTGAGGAAGAGACTGAAGGCGGACCACGTACGGTTTTACGTCTACATCCATCTATTGCACCAATTAAGGCAGCATTCTGTCCCTTAGTAGACAAACTATCTGAACCTTTTGAAAAAGTGTACCGCCGGTTTAGAGCCTGTGGCCACTCGGTCCAGTTTGATAGTTCCGGTTCTATAGGCAAACGCTATCGCCGGCAGGACGAAATTGGAACGCCCTACTGCTTTACCTACGATTTTGACAGTGAAAAAGATGGAAAAGTAACCATTCGTTACCGCGATGATATGCGCCAAGAGCGTATTGATATAAGCGCCATTGATGCCTTTGTCAACGTAAAAGGACCGTTTATCGCCCCTAACTGCTAAGCGTAACATTCCCACGTGATTCTTAACACTTATAACCTCAAAGGCGTCTTTGTATGCAAGTACGTCGACCGTTTACTATCTCTCCTTGGAGAGTAATTATATTTTCAATTGTTTTTATAGCGATAGTGGGAGCGTTGCTGCTCTCACTACCTGCGGCTCAACGAGTGCCTCTCTCGTTTATAGATGTTCTCTTTACATCAGCTTCTGCAGTCTGCGTAACGGGAATCTTGACCGTGCCATTGGATGCATTCACCTTCTTGGGCAAATGCATCATTCTGCTTCTCATACAGATTGGTGGGCTTGGACTTCTAACCCTAGTTATCCCCTTAGTTGCACTGTTTTTCAATGTTAGAATGCGCACGCATCTTATCACAGGTCATCAATTTGAACTTGAAAACTGGAGCCACAACTGGATTTATAGCCGCCAGGTCATCATATTCATAGTCTGCCTCTCACTATTTTGCGAAACCATAGGCGCTTTTGCAATCTATGGTGTTATCGGCTCTGAAGTATTGACAGAACCGCGATGGTTTATTGCCATGTTTCATGGGATATCCTCCTTCTGCAACTCTGGAATTGCACCCTTTCCTGGTGACATGCCCTCCGTGCAGCACAATGGAGCTCTCATAGTCATTACCAGCATTTTGATGGTAATTGGGGGCTTTGGTTTTGTACCTCTTTATGAGTTATCCACCCGAGCATGGAACCGAATAAAGGGAATCCCCTCTCACAGCCTCCACCTCACCTTGCATAGCAAGATTATCATCTACTTTACCCCCGCACTTACTCTCATATTCACCCCGCTCCTATGGCTCTCGGAACATCGACAATTTGCCGGCATGTCCTTTTTAGAGACGCTAAACCTATCTCTATTTAACGCTATATCGTTGCGCAGCTGTGGATTTTGTACTCTTGACCTCTCGCTTATGACCGATATCACCCTGCTATTAATCCTTATTTTTGCGTTCATCGGATCATCTCCTGGATCAGTAGGCGGTGGAACCGGTATTAAGATAACCTCATTTGTCCTAGCTTTAGCCACTATACGGACGGCTATTTTGGGCAAAGCGCAGGTGGAACTTTTTGGTCGCCGCATTCCCTTTGAGCAGATTTTCAGAGCCTTTGCCATTATTGTGGTAAGCCTCTCCTTCTGCATACTTTCAACCATGCTGCTCATGATTACAGAAAGTGGATCGCCTCATCCGTTCATGCACTTTTTATTTGAAGCTATTTCTGCCTTTGCAAACCACGGAGTTACATTAGGGCTTGCACCTTCCATGACCGTCCTTGGAAAATTCATATTCTCACTGGGAATGATTTTTGGAAGAATCAGCTCACTCACGCTCATATTGGCTATCAAAAAAAATAAAGAAAAAACTGAATTCCAGTATCCAGAAGAACGGATTCTCCTGGTCTAATAAAAAATATATTGTCTGTGTAAAGGATTATCATGAAATGTTGTGTCATTGGATTAGGCCGTTTTGGCTACAGTGTTGCCACCAAGCTTGCTGAACAGGGAGCGGACGTACTTGCGGTCGATAGCAACGAATCCATAATCAATTCCATAAAAGATCTTGTCACCCAAGCTGTTTGCCTACGCGTAGCAGACGAAGAAGCTCTTAAACATATAGGGGTTGAAGAGGTTGAAACAGTAGTGGTCGGAATAGGAGAAAATTTTGCTCAATCTATTCTCATTACAGCTCTTCTAAAGCAACGACTGAATGTACCCAATGTTATCGTTCGCTCTATAAGCGCAATTCACCGCGACATTTTGGTGCTTGTAGGCGCTGACCACGTCATCCTACCTGAACAAGAAATGGGCATACGCTTAGCCGATCAGATAAGCCTTACACACAGTAATTTTGTACGCATAACCGACCATTTTTCCGTCAGTTATTACCAGGTACCTGAACGTTTTGTCAACCGCACCGTGCGCGACCTAGACTTTGAACGCTATTCCATATCACTCATTGGAAAAAAAGTGGGAGAAGATGTTGTGGCAATTGCCCCCGATGCCCGCATAGAAGCAGATGATGTACTTATTTTTGCGGGGCCTAACAAGCAACTTGAAAAACTAGAACAACTCTAGTTTTTCAAAAATAACTGCGGCCTTTCGGAGTATGTTTAATGCATATTTCGAAAGGCCGCTCAATTTTACAATTCTGCTAATTCTTAAATCATAGGTCCGTATCAAGCAGCCATGCATCCCGCTCAATAGCTTCTACTAACGCTTCGTAGGTTGATATATACCACGGATTTTCACCATAGTTTACATCTTTCACGCAGGCATAAACCTGCTCAACCTCACTTTTCAAGGCCTCACACCGCTCGGCCGGCTTCAACTGCTTAGTTTCTTTCTCAAGGGAAACTAAGTTCGATACTGCGGCACGAATTATCGCCTTTTCAAGCTCTCCATCAACTTCAAGAAGAGCCTTAAAATCAAGTAGGGCTACTTTGCAATTTTCAGAATATTCACCCTTCAAAAACGAAGATCCCTTAGGAAAAGCCTCACTTTTTAAGGATGCGTTATACTTTGAATCTGCAAGAAAATAATTATATACGCCCTTTTCCTTAACCACAACAACAACCACATCATGCCCCATCTTGGAATACCAGCCAAACCGCACACCCATTACTCCACTTTCCTTCTTTTTGAAATCGAGTAGATAATCAGCACTGTTACAAGCCCCTGGAACAAAAAGAGCCGCTCGCCGCGCCTGCATAGAATCCGTTAGAGTTTCTCGATTTTTCATAAGCAGCTGCACCTTGTCAAATCCTTGCTTCTGATACTCACCGGGACCCCAGCACCCCTGGCTCTGGCTACCCTTAAGGTTGTAATGGTAAAACTGGCCTCCTCCCCTCAAAATCTGATCCGCATTTTGAGGCAACAGTTTTTTGGTAAAAAACTCATCCGGAATTACAAAACCCTTTATACCCAAAAACTTTCCATCACAAAATTCAAAATTACACTTAAACGCGCAGAGACCCGAAATATTTCTTTTGCACATTCCATTTTGAACGCATAGGTTCGCATAATCTTCATACGAAGACTTATCAAGCAAAGTACTATAAATTCCACCCGCTTTAGTTTCGCCTTCAGCAAAAAGCTGCGCCAAAAAAAGCATATTACGAGAGGCGTGAATAGAACATTCCATATCCCCCTGCGATTGCACATGCAATTGATAGATATTATTGTCAAAATCCTCCGCCTCAATAATATCCACTCCTGATACTACATTTTTGCGATTTTCTAATAACCACTGAGCCGAAACAGCTTCAGTACGAGTGACAAAAAATCCTGCACAGGCTACCAAAAACCACGTTAATTTCTTAGGTTTCAACCATTTCATCAGACATTCCCCTTTTAATTATTTTTCACTGTTTTTAACATTACTAGATAAATTCAGCATATAATTTCTACACAAATTGTCAATCTGGATAAAACTGTCCATTTATATAACACACCTCTGTTTTGTAAAAATTTCTTAATAGCATTTTATTTTCAAACGCTCTAAAAAATGGGACGACCACTAAAGATCATCCCATTATAAAAAAGCAAATTTATCGGATTAGCGAACTACTTAAAAAGAGAGTACGCGTACCACCGTCAAGGGTTGACGGTGTCCAATTTTACGACGAACTTTTTTACGCCGTTTAAACATAAAGGCAATTAACTTTGGTCCCTTACCATGTTTTATGACTACCGCCTTAATAGGGGTTGAAAGAAATGGAGTGCCTACTTCCACCGTCTTTTTGTCTATACGACGAAGAAGAACGTCTTTAAAGACTATCTCTTCTCCCTCTTTTGCATCTAATTTTTCGATAGCAACCGTCTTGCCCTCTAGAGCTTGATACTGCTTACCACCGGTTTGAAAAATGGCGTACTTATCGAACACCAATTCCTTGTTTTCTTGACTTGCTCTTTTCATCGACAGAGAATCCTTACGTCTAACGAATGCGGCTTTAATTACGTAATTTCTACCTTCAGTTTACCAAACATACACTTTTTGGCAAACTGAAGGTAGACAAGTTTGTAAAATAGCTTGAAGCACGATTCTAACCACTTGATGTAGAAGGATATTTACATGTCGTCAAAATTTGATTTAGGCCTAGTACAAGCGCTTAGGGATCGTACCGGCGTTGGAATGATGGACTGCAAGAAAGCACTCATCGAAACAGGCGGCGATATAGACAGGGCCGTAGAGATGCTACGGAAAAAAGGCGCGGCAGTTGCAGAAAAAAGAGCCACTAATGCAACCAAACAGGGGCTCGTTCATTCTTATATACACGCAGGCGGACAATTGGGCGTCTTGGTAGAGATAAATTGCGAAACCGACTTTGTCGCACGCACTCCTGACCTACAAGCTTTTGTACGTGACGTTGCCATGCACATTGCAGCCGCACATCCTCGTTGCGTTTCCCCAGAAGAACTTGATCAAGAATTTTTGGCACGCGAAAAAGATATATTTGCAGAACAACTTAAAGCATCTGGCAAACCTGCGCAAATGATAGACAAAATTGTCGAAGGAAAAGTTGAAAAACTTTACACTGAAGTCTGCCTCCTAAAACAGACCTTTATTAAGAACGACAAAATCACCATCAACGATCTTCTGAAAGATCTCATGGCTAAAATGGGCGAAAAGATAACCATCCGTCGCTTTGCTCGCTATGAAGTCGGCTCCTAAAATCGCTTAAACCACAAGGGCTTAACTATGAGTTTTACATTTTCCGCAGAAGACAATCCTCAAAAATTTGAGCAAGCTTTACGCGCTGAAATGCAAAAGCATTTAGAATACTTTGAAAAAGAACTATCAAAAATACGTACCGGTCGAGCCAACCCTGCGCTTGTCGAAGATCTGCACGTCAATTGCTACGGCAGCAGCATGCGGCTCAAGGACCTGGCAACTATTACCACGCCAGAAGCTCAGTTAATTGTCATACAACCATGGGACCAAGGCAATATTGAGGCCGTTGAACGCGCGATTTCACAATCAGAACTACACCTCAATCCTGTTAACGACGGCATTCTGATTCGTCTTCAGCTACCCCCTATGAGTGCTGCACGCCGTGAAGAGCTAGTAAAAACTGTTTCAAAAAAACTGGAAGAGTGTAAAATAGCGCTCAGAAACGTCAGACGCGATTTCAATAACTTGGTACGCGACCTAGAAAAGAACAAAAGTCTATCGGAGGACATTGCAAAACGCCTCCAAACCATACTTCAAAAAGTAACGGATGACTTAATAGGACGCTCAGACGTTATTTGCACTAAAAAGGAAGCCGAAATAAAAACATCTTAAAATATACTTCATCTTCCTATTGAGATATGCTATCCTCCTAGTGTGATGGTTATGTTAGCACGGCATTTTAGTGTTACATTACCACAGTTTAAGCAGGAGTGGCGGAAGTGGTAGACGCGCTGGACTTAGGATCCAGTCCCGAAAGGGGTGGGGGTTCGAGTCCCTTCTCTTGCACCATAAAAGGAGCGATATCGTGGAGTATCAGGAGTGTGATCTGGTATGTCTTATTGATGGACAATCGAGTCATAAATGCCTAGCCCGAGTAGTCGTAAAAAAACAGCTGGTTCAAGCGCTTTATAAACAAGCGCTTGACCGGCATCGTTTTTATGTACAAGCACGTGGATTTGCTCGCGGGAAGACACCCGTCTCCTATCTAGAGCGAACCTGTCGATCTAATCTGATCGAACACATGAAGGAATTCTTACTTAATCATTGCGTTATAAACACTCTCTGCCAAGAACTTTACCAACAACACACTGTTATTGCAGGCGATCCTCAGTTAACAAGCATAGCTATTACGCCTGAAAGCGATGCCGAATTCAATTTTTCCTGCTCACGCCTTCCCTTAACGCTAAAAACTCACTGGCGCGACCTTAGTCTAAAAGCCCCCGCTCGGCGCAACTACAAAGACTTAGACCGCCAGGTGGAGCTCTTCATACAAGAAGAGACCGCACGAGGGAAAGGCGTAGATAAAAAAAACGGAATATCTATGTCTGATTGGGTGCTGTTTTCAGTCTCCCTTATCGACCATGAAATGCGCACACCACTCTCAAGCTACAAAGATAAACTCTGGATGAAGATAGGGAAAGAGGAGATAGACCGTGATGCTCAGCTTTCATTCCTAAATAAAAAAGAACAAGACCTGTTCATTACGGACAGCACCCTATTGCAAAACTACTTTAGCAAACAATTAGACACGGACTACCTTTTTGCATTAGAAATACTAGCCATTGTCCCGCATGCAACGTCCACCCTAGAACATTTTAAGCACCACTTTGGGCTCTCCAGCAATCTAGAAGTCCGCCGAATGCTCATAGAAATTTTTTCACACCGACATGACATCTCACTTCGACGGGAAACAGTCGAGGCAACCCTAAAACAGCTGGTCAAACAGATCACTAGCCCAATACCAAGCGAGCTTATACGGCAACAAGAGGCTCTTCTACTACGAGAGATACAACGATCCTCTGACTATCCGGTATATCGCCTTCAAAAAGATTTTCGCTCAAAAATCTCGACTCTTGCCGCAAAACAACTTCACGAGACGCTCATAATAGATCATATTGCACATGAGGAAGGTATCTCGGTCTCACAAGATGATGTTAATGCCTATATTGCACTGCTTCAACGCCCCCGTACAAAAGAGTTTATCTATTTCGATCTGCCTATTGCCCAGATGAATGGGCAGGAACAGCCATTGCCCGCCGGCATAATACAACAGGCATGCCTACGCGAAAAAACTCTTAACAAACTCATAAAAATGCTCTCGCGCAAGGGAAGCTCGCGCTAACCCTTATTTTGTGCTACATTAAAATAAATATGATTATATCCAAGGCTATCTCCCCCATCACGACCTTCCCCCTTCGCCAAGGCTTTAGCGAATAGACAGTCAAAAAAAGTTGGAATGAGCAAGAAAGAGATATCCTGAAATAGACAAGAGTTTTTTGGTATTAGTATGGAAACAGAACGCCTTATCATTTTAGGGTCAGGACCTGCGGGTCTAACCGCCGCCATTTACGCCGCACGCTTTGGACTAGATCCTCTCGTAATAGAAGGACCCGTCCCGGGAGGGCAGCTAACAGGCACCTCTTTTGTCGAAAACTGGCCCGGAGTTCTTCATGTTCCAGGCCCGTCTCTTATGGGGCAATTGCGCGCTCATACAGTCTCGCTAAACGTTCGATTTAAAGAAGGGCTCGCAACCAAAATTTCAGGTACCGCTCCTCTTTTTACACTATTGACTGACAAAAATGAATCCTTTACTAGCAATGCTATAATCGTATCAACCGGAGCACTTCCTCGAAAACTTGGCTGTGCCGGAGAAGAGATGTACTGGGGCAAAGGAGTCTCAACCTGCGCGGCATGCGACGGCCCCCTATTTGCCGAGAAACGTGTTGTAATCGTTGGTGGCGGAAACTCCGCCTTAGAAAACGCACTATTTCTGCTGAAATTTAAAGCTCAAATAACAATTGTTCATGAACGGGACGCCCTGACTGCAACCGAAAAACAGATGCTAACCGACGTCCTTAAAAGCCCCCACATAACCATCCTGTACAATAGCACGGTTCACTCTATTGAAGGAGATGGGGAAAAAGTCACAGCCGTTACCATCACGACTCAAGAAAAAGGTTTAAAAAAACTAGAAACTGACGGAGTCTTCTTAGCCATAGGTCAAACACCCTGCACCAACTTCTTAACGTCCTATCTTGAACTCACTCCCTCTAAACACATACAACTTAAAGAATATTCTCAAACATCGATCCCGGGGATATTTGCAGCGGGAGATGTCGCAGATTCACGCTATCGCCAAGCCATAACTGCAGCGGGCATGGGATGCATGGCAGCCCTTGACGCCTATAATTATTTGAAAAAATTTGCTCTTCTTTTAAACTAATAGATAGAAAACTATCAAAGATAGAAAACTATCAAAACCTAGGATGATATTATGTCGATTACATACCAACCAAAATGTACAAAGCGTAACAAGAAACATGGTTTTCTAAAGCGTATGTCTTCACGCGCAGGCCGCCTTATTATAAATCGGCGCAGAGCTAGTGGCAGAAAACGTCTAGCCGTCCACGCTTAAACCTTGTGCACTCCTCGCAAATACATGTGCTATGCCTTCTGTTGTTGACCTAATAAAAAGTTCCAAACGGCTAACTCGGAATTTATGGGTAGACATTCGTGTCTCCAAAGCACCAGAAGGCACTAGGCTTGTTGTGGTAACCCCGCGCAAATCGGGTAATGCTGTAAAGAGAAATCAATTTAAACGCCGTATTAAGGCCTTATTTCGAGAGCTTGGTCTCGCCAAGTTTGGATATAGTTGGATTTTTTTTGCAAAAAAGGATGTCGCTTCATGCTCATTTACAACCTTGCGATTGCTTTTGGAAGAGGCTGCTCGAAAGCTATCCGAACAACACTCATCGCATTAATTGTCACCGTTCGGGCCCTCTTGGGACCTGCTGGCGTTTGTCGTTATCCGGTTTCATGCACCCGTTATGCCTGCTTACAACTTGAACATGAACCCCTAATGCGCGCCCTGTTCAATATCACAAAGCGCATTCTTTCGTGCAATCCATTTGTGCGGTCTTAACGCGATCGCATGCATACGTATGGGCAGAATTGTCCAATGCTGCAACGGTTGATAGTAGGTGAGCTACTCGATCTCGACTACGAGGTTGATTCACATCAAAAAAGTATCCATCTAGGGCTGCAGCAATATGGTACTGGACATTCGCTTGTTCACTTTTCCCATACTTTGACGATAATAGGGCTAACGCCAACTGTTCATGGAATTCCGCAGCCTGTACACCAGGTAAAGCTGTATGAACCAACATATCATGAGCGTCTGTAAAACGTTCTTGCGCTATTAAACTTAAAAGAATCCGCTGCACCGTACCTAGAACTTTTTTCTCATCCTCGCGTTTTTTGTAAAGATCTACCAGGATCATAAGCACATCGTCTGCACGATCCGCAAGCTCACACAAATACTCGTATGTCAGAATAGCTTGCATAACTTTGCCCTGCTGTAAATATGCCCGTCCCGCCTTACGAAACGAGTCTAATGCACGCTCATCATTAAACGCCGAAAAAAGGTCCCCTTCAAGCTGGGCAACCACTGCTTCATCTTGTATAGAATGCGCCAAAAGCCTATAAAGCCCTAATGCACGCTCTTTCTCTCCCCGTGTTACAAATTCTGCCAACTTAAACCATGCAAGACTCATATTTTCCGGCGAAACCTGCTTCATTTTTTTACCTTCTATTGAGGTCGGCATATGTAAACATGCACGTCCATCAACGTGCTCAAGCATAGTATACCTCATGTATCTCAAATACAAGACAACCTCTTAAAGTTGTCATGAAAAACTAACACAACCTGTTCTCTCTTTATCCATTCAAATGTTAAGCTATACGCCCTGAAATAGGGTTAAACGGAGGCTTGGGATTAATGGGATTATTAGGGTTATTTGGATTGGGAGCCGGCGCTGAAGGCTTGTCTGAATGCGATGCCAAAGGCCGTTTCATAATACCCGAAATAAACTGTTCCATATAATAAACTTTTTTGCACAAGCTTACCTGATAATCAATAATATCCACAAGACCCGTCAAATATGCATTCCAGTAAGCAATAAGATCGCGTACTAAACGGTCTAACGCAACAAGGTCAATCTCTAAATTGACAGGGCTAGCAACCGATTCCTCTGCACGAATTTGGTCCACCAAATACCCAAATCTTTCCAAAACCTGCACCTCCACAGCCTCACCCTTTTCAGGGGAAAACCCAAGTTCATCAAGTCTATGTCGAACATCCCCAACATACGCCTCGCCATTCTTCACGGCCTGCTCAACCAACCGAACCAATTCAGAGGTTATAGTTTTTGCATCCCTAGGTTGCAACGGCCCTGAAGCTGCATCCTCTGCGTTTTTGAGCAGCACCCCAAGCTCACGATTAATATCTTTGAGCATGGAAAGATGGTTTACATAATGAGAAAGATGATCAAAAGCAATGCGGGCTATCGTAGGAGATGCACGCCTGCCAGAATAAAGCACAAAAAAGAAGTACCACGCAGGCTCACGATAAAAAGAAAAGGCCGTACAAGTCAGAGGTGCTGCCACCGTACCACCTACCAATGCAGGCGCATAGCCATCCTGAAATGACTCCAAAAATGAAATATGTGAAAACAAATTAATTGTAGCCAGCTCAACCATTCGCTGAATTGTCAATGCAGCCCCCCCATATAAGAGAGCTATTGACCCCCACGCCCCCACCCGGCTCAACCGATCAATTGAGTCTTTTGGAAATTCACCAACTCCTGCAGACAAACCCACCGCCAACCCGCTCATTACCAAAAGGCTCAAGCAAAATTGTCTCATGACCAAAACCCCTCCTGCAAAAAAAGAATAAACCTATCTTTAAGAGGGAGCATAGTACAGCGAACTGCGCAACACAACAAAGCCGTTAAATTTTTATTCTAATGCCTTAGAGCCCAAAATACTGAAGCCATGCAATATGGCACTTAGACGTTTTATCTTTCTGTACAATCCTGCAAATAGCCCTACTAAGGCACTCACAGGCTTTGGAAAACTCAGCAACCTTCTTTAAAATCTCAGTTTTCTGGCTGGCAGTCAAAGATAGAACCGAGCCTGTGCTTGCTCCAGAGCGCAGTATATTTAAGTTCTGTACCGTGGAATTTTCCTCAACCTTTATGTCGAGATCGTCAATCTTCATAAGTAAACTATCAATTTGCGCCATAGTAGATAACACGGTTTTAGCGGCATGCCTAATCCCGCCCTCCCGATCAACTACAAGCTGCCCCTCATCAAAATCAGCAAAATCCCAGAATATCTCACTCGCGCTGCTGGCAATTCTCGCCCAGCAACTATTCTGTTTAAGCGCCGCAAGTCTATTGAGCGGAGATTCTTGTACAAAAGAATCACTATTAACAGCCTCACTTCCCCGAGTTTTCAACTTACCCAAGTCTTCTGAAGACATAGTATGGTGCAACTCATCTACAAAACTACCGCCAAGAACCGTCGGGCAACCGTGAACCGATTTAGTCCGATTACGAACCACCCAATGAAAAACGGCTAGGTCATTTAACAACATCTGATTTTTTTTTATTCTGTCATCCAGCTGCCGTTTACACATTGCCAAATAGGACTTTCCCACAACCCCTGCATAGATACCCTGAGCTCCCGTCATGGCATAAGGGAAAAGATACGGCGATACGCACAATGCCGCTGCACTGAACAAAGAAACTCCAGGATGACGGGAAACAAGACGCCCACTAGTTTTGGCCACCTCATGTGCCCGTTGAGCAATCAACTCCCGATTTTCCCAACACCACCGCGCACCCTTCTCGCCGGCTCGAATACCTAATTTACTCGTATAATAAAGCCCTATACCCGTGCCAACAACAGCAGCTCCCGTAACAACCGGCGCCGCAACCCTACGCCACAGAGCTGGTTGCGCGTCGTCGTCACGCATAGCATGAAGAGAAACGGTTCCGCTCAACAAAATAATTGAAGGTAAAATAATAGAACAATAAAAACGTTTGGTTAACAGACTAATCATGATAGAGCCCCCACCTATAAAACAATGCCCAAAAAACTCACAATTATGGTACTTAACAAAATCATATCTCTAAGATTTTATCAAAAGATACTACGTGAACTCAAGCATTAACCCCCACAACCTCCAGATACCTCCATTCATAAAAAATGGTGCCGAGAGATGGAATCGAACCACCGACACGAAGCTCTTCAGGCTTCTGCTCTACCACTGAGCTACCTCGGCACCCACATTAAAGAATGTAAAGAAATTGTACCCGCTCTTTGCTCTAAGGTCAAGTATTTGTCATGTTTTTTGTTGTCTCTAGTATCATATCTTGTGATTGAGCTCGTTCAAGAAGCTGAACACACTTCTTGAACGGGCAATCTGACATAACGTTTATCAAAGGGGCAACGGCTCTCTTCTGCTTTTTCAAAAAGTCCAAAACCACAAATAAGGCTAAATCTTTGTTCAGCGATCCCAATAGCCAGGCGGCGCTCTGTTTTGGAAGAAATGCTCCCAACCACTTCTCCGCACCTTTTTGAAGTACATTCCCCTCGGGTAGTTGCTCACAGAGCATCTGCTCCACGAAGGGCTTATAATATGGCAACGTGGGGTCTTCCTCAATGCACTTGAACATTACAGTGTTCTTAAAACGCTCATAAAGCTTATTAACAAAAAATTGGTCCAATTGCCATCCCGGCTTTTGTTTGTTAAGAAATTGAAACGCTACATCTGAGGAATAGTCTTCTTCCGTACTTACTACCCACACAATATAGAAAACATCGGCTAGACCAAGAATTTGTATAAAAAATTTAAGTAACTCATGATCCAAGTTTTTGGGCAATTGTCGGACAAAATCGATGTCATGGGACAGTGACCACCACAACTCCTGTATAAATTTTTTATCTAGTTGCCACCCCGATTTCTGCTCATTAAGAAACGTGACCACGGCACTCAGGGATTTAGTTAGCGTACAAATTCCCACAGCAATTTGTACGAGGCACGAAGTTATGCATAGTTTAAAGAACGGCTGGCTCGGATTTTCCATAAGCTGTTTAATAAAGCTAGCATGATCAACTAATCCACGACAGACTTTCGCAACCTCTTCTTTTTTAGATTGCCATCCCGTATCATATTTATCGAGAAACTGGACTAATAACTCAGGAGATTCTGTTAGCCCCCATAGGCCATACGCAAACTCCGCTAAATTACAAGAAAAACCATCCAAAAAAGCCTTGAATAGTTCATGCTCTGGATTTTTTACAAGCTCTGCAAAAAACGTCTCACCAACCTCTTCCCTTTTCAAACACGTGCCAAAAAAGAACCACCTCGCCTTCCACGACGAATCCCAACTGTTCAGAAATACGACGACCAGATCAGGATTCTTGGTCACGCACCAGATCGTTGCAAAAATCTCTTTAAGGGTTACATCTGACCAATTTCCCCCAAAATTTTTCTTAACAAGTGGACCAAAAAATTCCAACTTTGGATCTTTAATCATGTTTTTGGGCGCCTTCTCCATCTCCTCTCGCAACTTTAGGAATAAATTCCGCAGAAAAACAGGATTTTCCTTCCAGTCTACTTTGTATTTTTTAAGAAAAAACTCATTCAAAAATAACGCGGCTTCATGCGCTCCCTTTGACATTAGAAGCGTAACAGCAACACTTATCATAGCCTCACGAAGATTTTTCCACCCAGACCTTACATTCTTAAAAAACGGAAAAACTACGTCCGCCGCTATAAGCATACGCACCAATTCCGTAGAATTTGACGTCTGAATAAACTCTTTGAAAGGACTCTGATTAGCACACTGAGCAAGTATTTTCAACACATTAGCATCAAGATCACCGCCTTGATATTCAATTTTTTTAAAATCAATCAGCTGCAATACCTGCTTTTGCACTAGCTGGCTCTTCTCGTCCTGTGCGGCCCACATACGATAGACATTATTAAGTTCATTTCCTGAAAGCAAACGGAAAAGATTAAAACGAGGAACTTTACTATACACACAGGCTGAGAAAGGAAACTGGGTCGTATCTATATTAGCCTTTTCCAAGAACGTTTCTGCACAAAGTTCATCTGACTGCTTTTTCTTAAGCTCGTCATGTGGCGTTTCTAGCAGCTCTTCAGAACTACTCTGTTCTAAGGCTCCAACCTCAACGTGCCCAACTTTTACGCCGATATCCCTACGTCTCGTCTTCTTAGACTGAAGGTCTTCAACGATAATTTCAATATCCCCCACATCATTTTTCAGCGCCGATTTTGACACATCAAAAGTTACTTTCTGTTTTCCAAAGGAACTAAGCAAGGCCCCAAGCTCTTTAAAGTCTTTCGCGTCGATACCAAACATATAATTAAGGGCATTGAGGATATTGTTGATGGAAGCCTTAACTTCATAATATTGATTTGGGTTGCAATAGACAAGTTTCCCGCGCCCCTGTTTAAATTGAGGGTCTGAAAGGACAAAAAACTGCTCCCCACGCAAGAGCGGGTCGTTAATGCTACAATCCATGAAACGTTCAACAAATTCCTTTATAAGGGGTTTTGACTGAAGTTCTGTAGGTAAAACAGAGAGATCATAAAAATCATTACCATACGGTGAAAGAATAATCTGCATAGCAGCCCAGACACCACTTTCGCAGCAATCCCCAACACTAATTTCTTTAGATTTTTTTTTGTTGTTTTCAGAAGGTAGCGTAAATTTTACATACATCCAATGGATAGACTCGCACTGTTGTTTTGCGCAGGCATAGAGCAGGTCCATTTTTGACGGTGAAGGGAATGCACTGTTACACAGGAGCGCATACTCTTTACTTGTGTATCGCAGCTCCTGCCACTCTTCTGTTGCTATTTTATTTGGATCCGCAGTAAACCACTTCTTCTGTTCTTCAGAACAATGGTCATAAAAGCCTTTTAAAAACTCAAGATACTCTTTTTTTGTTTCGGCACGCTCAACTGCAAGGGCATTAAGAAGAAAAAAGGGCATATCTTTGCTGTAAACATCCGCCTGGTTTCCCATATCAGCCAAAAGCTTGAGCTGCTCGGCAATTTTATTTCCAGATTGCTTACTGCTCTTAGCAAGCTTCTTAAGGTCATCTCCAACTTCTTTTTTAGAAAGCAATGTCGCAAAGTACCCAAGGTCATAGAGCGATGCCTGGCCAAAGAAGCCCTGCTTGGTTGATAAAATCGGGTCCTCTTCTGCTACCTGATGAAACATTTGCATGACCACTTTAGTCAAAACATGGCCAGACTTACCGTAGTTATAGACATTCTCCACCGCAGTCTTACCGCAGTAGCCGCCGCTCAAGGGATTAAAAGCATCTTTTTCTACAAACTCAAAGCCACGAAGGGATGAGAGCGGCAGAGGGTGCAACGAGCAGGCAAACAAAGGCAAAAGCCCTACTAACGCATATTTCTTCTTACATTAATTCATTTAATCTATTTTCTTTAACTACTTCTTTATTTACTTCTGCAAACTCTTTAAAAACCAGTTACTTACATACCACGCTTGCCATGCACTTAACCCAAGACAGGCCGTCTTTTGGACAGTTGAGTCAACCCCTACAGGTTTAACCCCCTGACAAAATAAACTTCCAAAACGCCATGCAAGCGCATAGGACGAAAAGCCGGGAACCCAACTGCACGCTTCGGCAATAAGAGAGGTGGTGTTTATTATTTGGTTATAGTTACATACTCTTTGTTTAAGCTCCAACTCTCTAGCACGCTCCTTCAAAAGCCATTCTCTTTTTTTTAATAAATCGCTAGCCTTTTTTTGGGTAATTTTAATAATCGGAGCAAAAGCCTCTCTGAGTTTATAGTCATAACTGTTCTGAATCTCTTTAATAAGACCATCATCTTTCTTCCACTCAGGATTATGTTTTTCAAGAAACTGCATAATAGCCTGAACGCCTGCACCACTCCGCCACAATGCCTCAACAACTAAAATTAATGGGACAGAAGCCATTAAGGATTGAGTTAATTCATGCTCTGGATTAGCCAAAAAATCACCCAAAAAAATTTTATTCCAAGATAACTTGTCCCATAATTGAGGTAAAAAGAGCTTGTCACTCTTCCAATCGGACTTACTTTTATTTAAAAACTGAAACAGCCCCTCAAAATCCTTTATTTTATCAAAGGTATCCCGAATAATCTCTGTTAATGGTATAAATTTTATAAAGAGACTACATAATTCAGACTCTGGATTTTTATAAAGGCTTCCAACAAAATCATTACGCAAACAGAGCGGATACCATAGTTCTTTCACGGCTGTTTTATCGTTTTTCCACTCGTTACGCTTGTTTAGAAACCGAACCAGCAAACCAAGATCATGAACATAAAAACCCAAATTCTTTAAAAACAAGGGTCGTGGAATAAAGGTCATAAACGCAGAAACTAGCTCATGTCCAGGTTTTCCCGCAAGCATATTAATAAAATCGCTGCGCCAAAACCACAACTTCCACAACTTTTCCACTAAAACTTTGTCCTGACTCCAATTACTATTTTGTCTCGCAAGGTATTTGGCAAGAAAATCAAGCCCATCACTGCCATGACAAATTACACCAATCAAAGCATCCGAATCCTCTTTAAATCCACTCCATGATAAATGCACCTTGGTAAGAAAGGGTAACAAAGCCCCACAAGGTCGAATCTTCTCTACTAACTCAGTAGCACCAATCTGTGCAATCAATTCTGTAAACGGACTTTTATCAGCACATTTTGCAAGCACTTTAACCACGCCAGAATTAAGCTCATTGCAGGTACAAAAAACCTTCTTGAAATCAATCAATTGCAACACATTTTTTCTCAGCAGCACCGCTCTCTCATCCTTCTCACCCCATAACAAGTAGGTATTATTTAATTCCTTGCCTGCGAAGGGGCGAAATAAGTTAATACCCGGGGTTTTCTTATAAAAGTAAACTGAAAAAGGAAAGGCTGTTTTATCAATCGAATATTTTTCTGACAACTGTTCTAAATCATGCAATTCACCGTTATGTTCACTTTTTGTAGACCCAACGCCAACATGTCTAAACCCCACGTTAATGGGGACCATTCGCTTTTTATTGTTTTGCAAATCTTCAACGGTTACAACAATGGTTCCATATATATTCTCAAAACATTCGTCAGTTATTGTAAAACTAACCAACTGCTTTTCTGAGCTTAGTTTTTCTCCCAGCTCATTAAAATCTTTTGCATCAAGCTCAAACATATAATTCAAGGCATTAAGAATATTTTTAATAGAGGCACTAAGTCCATACCCGTCGTACTCAAATTTCTCCCGCCCTGGTTTAATTTCGGGGCCTGATATTTCAAAAAACTGCTGTTTGCGCAGCTCAGGGTCATTTATACTATGATCCGCAAAACGCTCGACAAATTTCTTAATAAGTGATTTTGATTGAAGCTCTTTAGGCAAAAGCGATAGTGTATAAACACTATCAAATCCCGGCGAAAGAATAAGCTGCAAAATGCCCCAAATAGCTGCTTCACAGCAATCCCCCGATTGTACCTCTTTTGGCGGGGCCTTGTCTTTAGAGGGAAGAGTAAAGGTAACATACCCCCAGCGAATCGGATCGTTCTGTTGTGCACATGCAAAGAACAAGTCCCAGGTTGATGGATTAGAAATATTATCATCCCAAAGCTTTTTATAGTCCTCATTGGTATACCAAAGCTCTAACCACTCTTTTGTTCCAATGTTATTAGGATCCACGCTAAACCATTTCTTCTGCTCGTCGGTACAATGGTCATAAAAGCCTTTTATGAATTCAAGATATTCGGCTTTAGTCTGCGCTTTGTCAACCGCAAGGGCACTGAGAATCACCAGAGGCATGTCTGGTGAATAGAGCATTAGAGGCGTAGCTTCCTTTGTATCCTTGTTATGAAAAATCGGAGTAGCCTTCTTTTTTATAAGGGATAAATCGGATAACGCAGCAATCACCTCTGCAACCGTTGACCGAAATGGTACAGGCTTCGATTGAGAGCGATTACACTGTTGAGCATATTTTACAAGGGGATAGGCATCCTTTACGTAACTATAGGAACTAAGACATTTCTTGGCGGCCTTTATAAGCCCCTTCAAATCACCCCGTTGAGACAGAGCAGCCAACCACCCCAGTTCAGAAGGCGTCCGCGCTCCATAGAACCCTATAATACTGTGTTGTGGATTTTCTTGCAGTGTATGGGTGTAAAACATCTTTTTTATAGTCCTAACCAAGGGATGACCCAATTGACCATATTTATACAAGGTTTTTACAACCGTTTGGCTTGCAAAACGCCCCACCATAGGATGAAGAGCATCTTTTTCTACAAACTCAAAGCCACGAAGGGATGAGAGCGGCAGAGGGTGCAACGAGCAGGCAAACAAAGGCAAAAGCCCTACTAACGCATATTTAATCGTTTTACATTAATTATTTAATCTATTTTCTTTAACTACTTCTTTTTACTTCTGCAAACTCTTTAAAAACGAGTTACTTACGTACCACGCTTGCCATGCACTTAACCCCAGAAAGGCCGTCTTTTGAACGGTTGAGTCACCCCCCACCGGTTTAGCCCCCTGGCAGAATAGACTTCCAAAACGCCATGCAAACGCGTAAGACGAAAGGCCGGGAATACAACTGCACGCTTCGGCAATAAGAGAGGTGATATTCATTATTTGACAGTACTTTTTCTGCTTGCGATAAAGGTCACAATAACCCTCAAATATTTTTTTAAATTGAGGATCAAGTTCATTAGCAACTCTCACCCAAAAATCATCAAGCCACCATTGCTGAAAATTTTTTTTAGATGAGAAGCATTCCATATCAAAGACTAAGCTTTTTAAAAAAACTTCATCCATCTTCCACTGTGGTTTTTGGGCAACCATGAATTGTTTAAACTCATTTTCATAATCTGAAAAACCATAAGTGTTCATAATCCTATAAACAAATTGAGGAAAACAATGTTTTAAAAAGGGCTCATAAAGTTTGTGTTCTTTATGTGAGAAAAAATGAACAAGAGATAAACAAAAGTCAGAGTAATAAGCTCCGGGAAAACAACCTACCTTAAAAACTGATTTTAAAAATGCTACATTATTTTTCCATGCAGGAAATTGCTTGTCTAAGAACAAAAGTCCTTTATTTGCGCCACAATACAAATAAACATTATCAAACAGCTCTTCAACAGAATATAAGCGGTACAACGGAGTGAAAAACTCATGGGTTGAGTTTTTGGAAAAAACCTTCACAAAGACATCTTTATAGACTTCTCCAAAATTGCCGAAAAATGCATCGACTCTCTTTTTATTCGCAAGCCACTCAGGATGGTTATCTTTTAGGAACTTCAACGCAGTATCAGGACCTGCAACAAGAATAGTGCTCAGAAGTCGTTCTAGCCTCATTCCTTTGATATAAGAAGACAAGTAGGAATAAGGTTTCTTGCCTATGTTCTCCACATAATTTTTTATCAACTTTTTATCCTTTAGAAATGTATTAACCAACTCCAATGAAAGATTTTTTTCAAGCCATGTGTCTCCTATGTGATTAATAAACTTATCAGTAACGCAAGCATCACCAACCATTCGGACTAACTCGATTACATTTGCTTTTTCGACAAACTCTCTAAAAGGGCTCTTATCCGCATTTTGGGCAAGTATCTTCAGCACATCGTCATTAAGATCACCACTCGTGTACGTAACTTTTTTAAAGTCGATCAATTGCGATATCTGTTTTTGCAATAAGAGATTCTTTCCATCGTGCGCTCCCCATACACGATAGACATTGTTCAACTCCTTTCCTGAAAGCAAACGATAAAGATTAAACCCAGGAGCCTTGGTATAAAAACAAGATGAAAACGGAAAGATTGTTTTATCTACTGAATACTTTTTTAAAAGCTCTTTACTATCAAGTTTTTTACTCTCTCGTACCTCAGGCTCAACTATAACGTGCCACGATGAGACCTTTATAATCGTCTCTCTTATATCTCCAGTCTTAAGGTCTTTAACCGTTACAACAATATTTCCATAGTCCAGCTTAAGAGACTCTTCGGTTATTGCAAAACCAACCGTCTGCTTTTCTGAGCTTAGCTGCCTGCCCAGTTCATCAAAATCTTTAGCATCAAGCTCAAACATATAATTCAGTGCATTCAGAATGTTTTTAATAGACGGTTTTAATTCATAAAAAAGGTCAGGTTTGTTATACACAATCTTCCCGCGCCCTTTTTTAAATTCTGAATCCGACAACCAAAAAAACAATTTCGTGCGCAACTTTTTGTCATTGATACTATGGTCTGTAAAACACTCCACAAAATCTTTTATAAGCGCTTTTAATTGCAATTCTTTGGGCAAAAGCGACAACTCATAAGTACTATCAACACCTGATGAAAGAATAAGCTGCAAAGTAGCCCAGACACCACTTTCACAACAATCGCCTACGCTAATTTCTTTCGGCTTCTCATTGTTTTTAGAAGGCAATGTAAATTTAATGGACATCCATGTAATCGGCTCATCCTGCTGGACACATGCATAAAACAAATCCGCTTTTGATGGATTAGAAAGCTCTCCTGCACAAAGTTTTTCACTATACTCTTTAGTGTATCGTAGCTCTTGCCACTCATTGGTTGCTATTTTATTGGGATCTATAGTAAACCACTGCTTCTGTTTATCAGAACAATGGTCATAAAAGCCTTTTAAAAACTCAAGATAGTCGCCTTTAGTCTCTGCGCGCTCAACTGCAAGCGTACTAATTAACAAAAGAGGAATCTGCGCATCATAAAGAGTAACCGTTATTTTTTCATTTCTATTTTTGTTCTTAGTTACAGAGGCTCCTTTTATTACCGTTACTATATAACCCAATTGCTCAGCAATTAAAAATGGCGATTGATTAGAAGCTTTAGCAAGTTTATGAAGCGGTGTTTCTATTTTATCGTTTTTATTATCAACGGATTTAATCTGCTTTTCTATTATTTTTATATCTTGAACGGCCAGTGCTGCCATGTAACCCAGATTATAAAAAGACAGTTTTCCCCAAAGACCCAATTTAGTCGGCACAACAGGATCTTCTGGCCCAACCTGATTAAACATCTGATGGTCTAATTTAGTAAAACTATTATTAGTAGACTGCCCGTATTTATAGATATTTTCCACCACATTCTTACCGCAATAGCCTGCAAACAAAGGGGCAAGCATAACATTCTCAGCAAACTCAAAACCACGCAAAGATGAAAGTGGCAAAGAATACAACGAGCAGGCAAACAAAGGCAAAAGCCCTACTAACGCATATTTTAATTGTTTAAACATATGATTTTCTCCCTAAATTAATATTAAGTTTATTAATTTATTATTTTATTTAGCAATTTAATAAACATTTTTACATATTATCAACAATTTGTCAATGTAGATTGTGTTCAAAACCTATTATACTCAATCAATTGCCAATAACGCCTGCTCTGATAAGCTAAACAAAGAAATCAAACGAGCCTATTTTTACAAAGGGCCTAGGAATCAATGTCCCCTATAAACCACAGTCTTCAACAGACCCGTCTGCAAGAGACACTTACTAACGCTTTCGAGCGTCTTGCACGCATAAAAAACCAAACCGAACTTGAAGCCTTGCGCGCCGAATTTATCGGCCGTCAGGGAGTTCTTGCACGCCTCATGGACGAGCTAAAAACTCTTTCTCTAGAAGAGAAGCGTGTTCAAGGGCCTGCCCTCAACGAACTCAAAAAAACGCTTACCGAGGCCTTTACTGCTAAAGAAGTTGAACTTTTACAACAACTTCTTGAACAAAAGGCTGCACGTGCCTCATCTTTTGACGTTACCGCCTATCGCCCCGGCTCTCTTCAAGGAAGCCTACATCCCGCCTCTCACATAATTGAAGAAGTTGAAAATATTTTAATATCCATGGGTTATGAAATTATCGACGGACCTGAAATAGAACGCGAAGAGATAAATTTTGAGGCTCTCAATATTCCCAAAAATCATCCGGCCCGAGATTTACAAGATACCTTCTGGTTGACCATACCACACCTACTCCCCCGCACACACACTTCCTCCGTGCAAATTCGTGGAATGCAGCAACGGCAACCCCCTCTTGCTCTAGCGACCACAGGACGTTGTTATCGCCAAGAAGCAACCGATGCCAGCCACGATTTTGTATTTATGCAATGCGAAATCCTTCTAGTCGACAAAAAAATCTCTCTGGCAAATCTATTTGCCACCGCAAAACTGTTTCTTCAAGGCTTATTTAAACAGGAAAAGCTTGAACTTAGAATTCGCCCCAGCTACTTTCCTTTTGTTGAACCTGGACTTGAAATGGATATGTCCTGTCCATTCTGCTCGACAGGATGTTCTGTGTGTAAAAAAAGTAGATGGATAGAAATAGGCGGCGCAGGACTCATTCATCCTCACGTGCTTAAAGCAAGCGGAATAAATCCAGAAGAATACAGTGGATTTGCGTTTGGCTTTGGGCTAACACGACTTATAATGCTAAAGTATGGAATTGATGACATTCGCCACCTACATAGCTCTAAGGTTGATTTTCTGAAGCAATTTTAAAAAAAGGAAGAGGGATGGAAATTTGTAAGTGCATCATACCCGCAGCGGGACTAGGAACCGGCTTTTTGCCCTTCACCAAATCCATACCCAAGGAGATGCTGCCTCTACTTAACAAACCTATCATCCAGTATATAGTTGAGGAAGCATTGCAAGCAGAGATGAAACATCTGCTTTTTGTTGTCAATGGCCGTAAAACCGTCATTGCAGACCATTTTGATGAAGAAACCTCGTTAAGCGCGCTGCTCTCTGAGCGAAATCAAGAGCACCTCCTAAACCACCTGAATCGTATTTCTCGACAAGCCTCCTACACCTTTTTACGCCAACCCGATCCTATAGGAACCGGCCATGCCGTGCTTTTAGCCCGCCACTGTATAGAAAAAGAATATTTTTGTGTAGCATATCCCGATGGGATCTTTGACGGTCCAGAGTCTGTTCTAAAGCAATTAACTCGTGTAGCACGACAAGAAAAGGCCAGCGTTATAGCTGTTTACGATATTCCCAATTCTCAAGCACCCTTTTGCAGCGTTGCTACCGCAAAAAAAATTCTCTCAACCGATCTTGGACACCTTTCTTGCATTACCGATAACCCACGCCCACGAGACACCTCGTCAACGCTTGCAATAGCAGGACGCTATGTTCTATCGCATCGAATTTTTACGGCCCTGGATTACTTTAATACACACAGTGAGAAAGAAGAAGTATCCCTTCACGATGCTATTAATCAAATGGTACATGAGGGCGAACGCGTATTAACCTACAAAGTAAAAGTCGCTCGATATGATCTAAGCACGCAGCTTGGATGGTTAAAATCAACCATCCAACTAGCTTTGAAAGATCCCGCACTCGCCCCTCATATAAAGGCCCTATTTAGCGAAACAAAATCCCCGCTAATAACCCCACCATTTAGCCCTACACACCATGTTGAGAAAAGTTGCTGAAAAAGGTAAGCACAGAATCTGGTACAAGGGAAATTGATGAAATGCCAGACTCCATAAGAAACTGCGCAAACTCAGGAAAATCCGAGGGAGCTTGTCCGCAAATTCCCATCGGTTTTTGAAGAGCTTTTGCCTTTTTAATAGCAACCTCAATTACTTCTTTAACAGCTCGATTGCGCTCATCATACAAATGGTTAACCATCTGAGAGTCACGATCAACCCCCAAGATCAACTGCGTCAAATCGTTTGATCCAATCGAAAATCCATCAAACAACAGAGCATACTCATCTAAGCATCGAACATTAGAAACCAGCTCAACCATCATCAGAATCTCAAGCCCTTTTTCCCCGCGAACTAACCCGTGCGCCGCCAAAAGCTCAATCACCTTCTGAGCCTCCGTAATCGAACGAACAAAAGGAATGAGAATTTTTACATTCTCCAGACCAAATTGTGATCGCACCTTCATAAGAGCTCCGCATTCTAACTCAAAAGCGGGCGCATACTCCTTACTGCAATAACGAGCCGCTCCTCTAAACCCTAACATAGGATTCTCTTCATGGGGCTCAAACAGAGATCCACCAAGCAGGTCACGGTATTCATTGCTCTTGAAATCGGTACACCGCACGATAACAGGACGTGGATAAAATGCAGCTGCAATAGTTCCAATAGATTCTGCTAAAAGATCTACATAAGCCGCCGACCACTGCGCAGGATCTGCAACCCCAAGCCGCTGACCAATAGCAGCCCGCATCTGCCTATCCGTAACCACATCAGGCTGTGCACATACCATCGGATGAACCTGCAGTATCGAGGCTATAATAAACTCAAGTCGAGCGAGTCCTACTCCATCCACCGGCAAAAATGAAGTCCTAAACGCCTGATCCGGATTTCCCACATTTACCAAAATAGGTATTGGTGGCCGCTTTATCTCTCCAAGCTCTGATTCAGTACGTTCAAACGAAAAAACACCCTCATACGCTGAGCCCAAAGATCCCGATGCGCAATCTACCGTAATCATCTGACCATCTACAATACGCTCCGTTGCATCCCCTGTCCCAATGAGCGCAGGGATTCCCATTTCACGACTAACAATAGCCGCATGGCATGTTCGTCCGCCCTGATCCGTCACTATGGCAGCTGCCTGTTTTAAAAGCGGAACCCAATCAGGATCGGTCATCTGAGCCACCAAAATATCCCCCAGCTCAAACCCCTCTGACATATCGGCTGTATCCCGAATAACACGCGCACGACCCGTAACAATACCATAACCAACCGCCTGGCCACGAACTAAGCGCGTCGCTGCATCTGGAGCCTTAGCAAAGGCAAAAGAGACAATCTTGTGCTCCTTTGCGCGCTGTGAATGTACAGTTTCTGGACGAGCTTGAAGAATATAGAGCTTTTTATCATCCCCATCCTTCGCCCATTCAATGTCCATTGGCATCCAGTGGTCTGCAAGAGTAGAATAATGTTTTTCAATAAGAGCGGCATACCTAGCTAACTCCAATACTTCATCATCCGTAAGAGAAAACGAATTTTGCTCAGTCTCTAAACACGGTTCTGCCCTCAATACCGCACGAGGAGACTGCATGACATCATAGACAGCTGCACTACCGCTCCCCAAACGCTCTGGCCCCGCTCCAAAAAACTCTGAAAAGCGAGAGAATGCTGATTCACTCTTTTCTTTATAAACCAACTTTTGCTTTTTACTGCCCAAAAACTTTCTTACAATGGGCCTAAAACCCTTTTCAAGCGTAGGCTTATGAACAACAAATTCATCCGGATCCACCACGCCCTGAACAACAAATTCACCAAGACCATAGGAAGACGATATCGTGACCACATCCTTAAATCCTGTCTCAGGATCCAGGGTGAACATAACACCCGCAGCCCCTCTATCAGAACGGACCATCCTCTGAACGCCCACAGAAAGCGCAACGGTTTCGTCACTAATTCCCTGCCGACGACGATACACTAACGCACGCTCTGTAAAAAGAGACGCCATACAGCGCAAGCAAGAATCTAAAAGATCAGGTTCACCCTGCACATGCAAAAAAGTCTCTTGCTGACCCGCAAAAGAAGCCTGTGGCAGATCTTCTGCAGTGGCTGAGGAGCGAACTGCTACATCGCAGGGAACTTTTGAATCGGCCCCTGAAAGTTCACGATAGGCTGCCAGAACCTCTTCCTCAAGGTCCTTAGGAAGCCGAGCACTCATAATAAGATTCTGAATGCACTGTGAAATCTGTGCAAGCTGCTCCAGATCATCAATATCCTCAAGAAGTTCAAGCTCACGATTTATCTCGGGAAGTAAATCGTTGGATCGTACATGGTGCCAATAGGCCTCCGCACTCAATGCAAAGCCACCTGGAACTCGTATTCCCTGTGCCGAAAGATCTCGAATCATCTGCCCCAAAGACGCGTTTTTCCCGCCAAACCGTGGAACATCTTGCAACGTAATATCCGCCAAGGGAACAACATAAACCATACTAATCTACTCCTCTTCTTCGCGATGGCGATAACGAGCACCCCCTTCTTCATCTTCTTCCCTTATCTTCTCCTCCTCATATCGCTCCTCTTCATCTTCATGCTGAGCACGCTCTACAATCTCATCCGCATCAATGTGATAAAGCTCGTCTTGATAAAAGTCTTTTATCATCATATCAATATGCCGCGGCAACCCTACCATAAACTCTATATCGTAGGAGACGTATTCACGCAATATCACCTCTTTCTCATCATCAAACGGATCACTAGTGACCACAAAAAGGATATTACCATCACGATTAAGCGGCAGACAACTGTTTCGCAATAAAACATCCTTAGGGAACATTGAAACTAAGTCGTGATCAAAAATAGTACCCAATACATCAACCGCTGGAACCTCATAATATTCCTGCAATGCCTTTAGTAGATCCTCCTTTTCAACAATCCCCTCTTCCAACAAAAAGTCTTCTATATACTCAGACTCATGATTCTCAAAATCACGCCTTAATGCATCTCCATCCCGAGAATTCAAAATACCCTTTTTGCCTAAAATCCTTATAAGTCCCTCAAGAAGATTCTCAAACCGCTCCTTCTTACGACTAATTTTTTCGTTCATAACAAGTCTCCTTCCCCTATGTAAAAATAGCATATCCAACTGGATCCCAGTATATGACAAAACCTGCAAAATCTCAGCACTCTCAAACAAAAAATCATTAAACTCTTGCATTTCCCCTAGCTATTATTTTAAAATTATATTAGAAATAATTATTGAAATTGAACTAGAAATTAGTTATGTTAAAAAGGGTAAGCATATGGTAAGTGGAAAACAGTGGCTAATCTTCGTTTATATAGTGACCGTTTTCACGGGGGCTCTATATGGACTTATGACAGGGCTTCCCAAGATTGACCTGCACACAACAGGGATCGTGCCGAATAATAGAGTGACGGCCATGTTCTTTAGTCCGAGAAAAGCGGGTATTATAACAGACGACAAAATGGCGACATATCTATGCAATAATCTTTGCAGCAGGTACCAGGAAACTTGGAGTGGGCAAGCTTTAAAGAACTCCAATCCTAGAAAGCAGGGTTACTGTATCTGTTTGCGTAATTTGTCACGTCCAAATTAAAGCCAATCACGTCCAAATTAAAGCCAATCACGTCCAAATTAAAGCCAATCAAAATAGAAGGGAATAATTTTATGAACGCATATTTTTCTACACTGTTACTACTGTTTAGTGTTACGGCACTAACCTCACAGGCCATTACACTAGATTATAAATATTCTGGAGTCCCTATCAATTCAGGGGCAGAAGCGAAAAAGGTATGTCCAGGCACTTGCAAAAAAGCAGATATGGACTGGCAAGGAACATTCAGCTCAAGAGGGCTATGCCTCTGTCAAAAAAACCCCTAAAAAAACAATTTTCTGGTAGCATAAAGGATATATGCAGCATAGAGAGTAAATGGGGTAAAAAAGAGAGTATTAAAATGAAAGGATTAAGGATGAAGAGGATCGTCTCAGGAGTTTTTTTTCTTGCTGGTATACTCCCAGCCCTGTTGTGGCCTGCAAACAGCCAATTAACTGCAAACAATCGACTACTCGCCGACGACCCAAATGCCGCTATGATTGTTGCCCATTGCGAAAAAATTGTAAAAACGCAGTGCCCTGTTTGCAAAATCGTCCGCATAGAAAAAATCGAACAGCAGGATGAAAAGAAAACGACGTACCGATGTGTTTACTCCGGCTTTCTTGGAAAAAATAACGAGAGCTCTTTCATAACGGTCATCGATAATAAACAATAAATTCTAAACTAACTTCAACGCATCACTACCGCTTTATGGCTATTGATCGTTGTTTTTTCGAATTTTAAATTTAAAATTTCAAATTGTTGATTTTGAATAGAGTGGTGTGCTACGATATAGATGTAAAAGAAAAGGACAAGAACTTAGGCGACACATGAGATCCATGCAAAACCTCAAGTCAAGTCCGAAAGAATTGAAATAGGATCCTGTTCGAGGTGTCCGCGCTCTTGGTGGAGTGCAAGGGAAAGCCCCGAACGCAAAGAAGTAAGGAGAACAGACATGAAAACGCTTAATTACCTTGTCGTAATGGCGGGTCTAGTGATGGCGGCAAGCGCTTTAGCAAGCTTACCTACACCTGTACCAGCAGACAATTCAACACCAAACTGGGTACAAACAGGAGAGATAAAGGATAGTGTAGACGCGGGAACAAAATGTCCTACCGTCTGCAGTGCATACCATGACCACATCTGGGACGGCCGTTGGACCGTAGGTGCAAAATCAACCATGAAACGTGTGAACGGAAAATGGACCGAGCAAATTAGTACTACAGGCGATTGCAGCTGCCAAGCAAAAGCGGGTGCACAAACCGTCAAATCTACTCCAATACAAGGAATAGGTCGCAGAACCGCAGCTCCTTACACAGGACCTGTCGGACCTGTTGCATCTGACGAAGAATAAAAGCCTCTAACATCAAGAGGCAAACGAGAGCGTAAGCCCTCGTAACTATGCAGGGGTTAGATCACGTAAAAACAACGTAGTCTGGCCCCTGAGTCATAATCCTGTCTTAACCCAAAAGAAGATATCTATGATTACCTTTAATCGCACATTCCTTAAGATAACCCTGCTTACTATCAGCCTAGGAACCTCACCCTTCGAAATTATGCAGGCCAAGCCAACTAAAATTGTCCCTACCCCTGACAACCTGCCCGGAGCGGTTTTAGACCTCCAGACGCGTCTTATGATTTTAGAACAACTGCCCTTAACTCAACCAGACGTTCAGGGCGCAATAATAGAACTCAAATCCCGTCTCCAGGGCCTTGAAAAAATGGTTTTCAACCAGATCAGCAAAACAGGCAGCAAAAACCAGATCGAGACTCTTGAAAAAAGAATTACCGCCCTAGAACAAAAATCATAGAAAAACAGACGGCGCAGACCACAAAAAGTAGCCCGCGCCGCAAAGTAATTCGAATTTAAATCAAACGCTAAACCAATAACCCTGCAACCATAGTCGACAGAATATTTGCAAGCGTTCCGCCAAGCAGGGCTCTAAACCCAAAGGCACTCAAAAGCGACCGCCTAGAAGGCGCTAACGCACCAATACCACCAATCTGTAAACCAATGCTTGAAAAATTAGCAAATCCACACAATGCGTAGGTCAACAGCATCGTCGAACGTGTTGAAAGATGAGCCGATAGCATATCCTGGTAAGCAATCAGCTCATTTACCGAAAGCTTAACCCCAATAATTTCTGCCACACGCGCCATTTCAGGTCCGGTTCCCATCATCCAACTGATAGGCATAAACACCCATCCAAAGATGTACTGAAGCGACAAGGTCGGCATCAACCACTCGGATCCCATCCATGAGAGCACTCTATTTGCATAGAGACACCCCGATTCCAAGACCACGTTAAGCACAAAAATAAGGGCTATAAAAGCTAGAAGAATCGCTGCAATGTTAAGCACCAGTGTCAAACCATCCAGCGCCCCAATGGCAATAGCCTCCAACATGTTGTGAGACCTAACTTCCATCTCTGCCTTTGCCCCACTAGCCGTCTCTGGCTGCTCGGTCTCAGGCACCATAATCTTAGCAATCAAAATAGTTGATGGAACCGCCATAACACTTGCACAAAGCATATGAACAACCGGCACACCCATTTTGGCGTAAATAGCAATAATGGATCCACTCATGGTTCCCATACCGGCAACCATTACAAGAAATATCTCCGAACGCGTCATCGTCTCAAGATAGTTACGAATAAGAAGAGGAGCCTCAGTCTGGCCTAAAAAAGTATTGGCCACGGTGCACAAGGTCTCGGCTCCCGAGGTGCCAAAAAGAGGCCTAAATATTTTTGCAAGGATACTAACCACCCATTGCACCACCCCATAGTGGAAAAGCAACGCCATAAAGGCCCCAAAAAATATAATCAACGGAAGCACTTGAATGGCAAATAAAGGACCCCATGCACCATCAGAAGAAGATAATCCACCAAACAAAAATTTTATTCCTGCATCACCCGCTCGATAAATATGACCCACACCATCCGCTATTCGCTCAACTACCCATTGACCAGGCAGCGTTTTTAACACTAAGGCGCCAACGGCAAACAACATTAAAAATGCACTTATAACCAAACGATGGTTAATACGTTTTCTATTCAACGAAAAAACATAAGCAACCGCCAGCACAACCGCAATGCCTAACACATTCAAGTAACGATTATATTCCACAAAATAGTCAAAAAACATAAAAAAACTCCCTCTGTTCCACTTTACGTGCCTCTTCAAACATTCCGAAATATTTTCTCTGTAGTTTAGACGTGACGCTGCTTGCGCGCTTCTCTCTCTTTACGCATTAGCGCTTCAATGATCTCGTCCAGATCACCCTCCATTACTCTATCCAATTTATTTAAAGTAAGCTCGACTTGATGGTCCGTTACACGGTTTTGGGGATAGTTATAAGTCCGAACTTTCTCAGCTCGCTCTCCCGTACCCACCTGCTCACGACGCATTTGACTCTGCTCAGAAGCTGCTTTTTCACCCTGGTACGCAGAAAGTCTAGCCTGTATCGCCTTAAGCGCCTTGGCTTTATTCTTGTGCTGCGACCGCTCATCCTGGCACGCAACCACAATTCCTGTCGGTATGTGAGTTATACGTACTGCAGATTCTGTTTTATTAACATGCTGCCCACCAGCGCCTCCTGCGCGATAGACATCAATACGCAAGTCTTCTGGATTAATAGTAAAATCAACCTCTTCAGCTTCAGGCATAACCGCAACCGTCGCTGTAGAGGTATGAATCCTCCCAGCAGCTTCGGTTTTAGGAACCCGCTGCACACGATGCACACCAGATTCGTGCTTTAAATGCCCAAAAACACCCCGACCTTCTATTGAGAATACGACTTCGCGGTACCCCTTTAGGTCAGTTTCGCTTTCGCTTAAAACAGAGGTTTTCCATCCTTTTTTAACAGCATAAAGCGTGTACATGCGCATCAAGTCAGCCGCAAAAAGCGCGGCCTCTTGCCCGCCCGTTCCTGCTCGAATTTCAAGAAAAACCGAGTTGTTATCCCGCTCGTCGGGAGGATAAAGAACGCCTTCAAGCTCATCAACCGACAGAGCCAACCGCTTATTAAGATCGGCCAACTCTTCCTGGTATAAAGCCTGAAATTCGGGATCTGACGAGGCTCCCAGCTGCTTAACTACCTCATCCCGTTCACTTTCCAGGACGGTCGCCTTATCATGTGCCCGCAAAAGTTCGCCAAGCCGAGCAACCTCTTTTTGAGAGCTCTGCCGCGTTGCAGGGTCTAAGGCAGGAGATGAAAGCTGTTGCACAAGCTGCTCATGCCGTGCACGCAGATTACTCCACTCAACCTCCGGATAGATCATTGTTTATTGTATTTCTTCTGGAAGCGTTCAATACGACCAGCTGTATCAACGAACTTATGTTTTCCCGTATAAATTGGGTGACACTGCGAACAGAGAGATACACGAATTTGTGGAACCGTAGACGTTGTTGGAAAATGCGCGCCGCAGCCTAAGCAGACCGCTTCAATTTCAAACGCCTTTGGGTGTTTTGCTTTTTGCATAATTTCACATCCTTTAAAACTTCTTTAAGGAGAACTACATCATATTCCCCGCTCTTTTTAGTATCGGATAAAAGCTGCCGGTTGTAAAGTGCGATTTCAACTCACCACTATTTCTCTTCACTAAGACCCCGTTATTCTTTTATAAATCCTGCAGCCTTCAATAGCTTTTCAAGCTCTTCACCGGTTTTAACGTGAGCAACGTAGACATCATTTTTTACTAAAATTTCTTCTATGGTAATCCCCAACTCAAAATAGGGGGCAAATAAAATCGTTTTATTTTTCCCATACATAAAGCCTAATTTAAATCCAGCCTCACACATTTTTTTTGCTCGAACCAGATCTTTTTCCGGAATCATAGTCAAAACTCGAATTCCAGAGGGATGATTCCAGCCTGTTACCAACAAAACCGAAACGACCGGATTAACGTCCAAGCAATTGTCCGCTAGCCTTAAAAAATCACCATAAGCCCGAGCACTCGGCTGATAAAACCCACCCGTATCAAATGCGGTTACAACATCTGCCTTGCCCTCAAGAAATTTGTTTTGCTCATTACCAAATGCGATAAAAAGCTGATCCTTTTTACATTTCTTCTCCAAACACTGCTGACAATAGTTAGGAGTAATATCTGCTTGCAGTCCACACCATGCAGGCTTTGGCGACTGTAAAAAGTTAACATATTCCTTAACATCCATTCCCCCATAGGGTGATGGTTCGACACAATTAAGCAGAAGCTTTTTTGTTTGATTAGTTTTCAACAAAGAGAAAGCCACCAGATATTCTTGCAACATTAAACCTGGTCCAACAGAAGTCCACGTCGCAGTCTCTTTATTATTCATGGCGGCACCCAGCATAGAAATCACAGCCTTTTCAAACACACCCCGAATTCCATTCTCAGCAGACCGGCTAAGCGGACAATCAACATCACAACACTCACCAATCTTAAGCCCTAAGTCGCTAAAATCAACGCCATAAATATCGCCCAAATACTTTTTATATAAACCCTGAGTCTTTTCGTTAACAACCTGCGGGGTTACAGGCTGCTTTGTTTTAAGCAGAGCCTTCAATTCACCTTTAAGTTGCTCTTCAATCAACAACTGCGCCTCATTTATTTTTAATGCATACTCTTGTGTCGACTTAAGAGCTGGCTGCTCCATAGCACCCAAAAAACTACAGCAGAACAGCGCACAAACAAAAGTTAATAGATTGGGCTTAATGATTTTATTATTCACTTTAAAAACTCCAAGGAAATTCAATAGATTTATATTATAAAATACAGTTTGACATAAACGCAAAAACTGTCAATCTAAAATCTCTTTTTTAAAATGAACAAATCAAAGTTATTCTTGAGTAAACGGAGTCAGCAATTTTTTAATAAAAGGCGTTTTAGCAGACAAGATAAGCTCATTATAGCTTCCAATCTGTTCAACAACCCCATCTAACATAATTGCCACGCGAGCACCAAAAAACTGCGCATCCTCGTACTGATGGGTCACTAAAATAATGGGGATATTAAGCGATGCAAAAAGGCGTTTCATATCATGGGCCACGTCATACTTCGTCGCCTGATCTATATTGGAAAGTGGTTCATCCAGTAAAAACAAATCTGGCTTCACGGCAAGTGCACGAGCCAACGCAACGCGTTGCTGCTGACCGCCAGAAAGCTCCATAACTCCTTTATTTTCATATCCGACCAATTCAACAAATTCAAGCATGCGCCGCACTATTATTCTCTGTTCCTCCCAGGCCATACCTCGCATACGCAGCCCATATGCAATGTTATCGCCAACGGCAAGATGGGGAAATAATCCATAATTTTGTGGAACATAGCCAATGTTACGATTTTCGGTTGCAACAAAGGTTATATTGCGTCCCGCAAGGAGTATAGAGCCTCCCATGGGCTCTATAATACCCAAAATAGTTTTTAAAAGCGTCGTTTTGCCACTTCCAGAAAGCCCCATCAATATTAACGTTGTATTAGACGCAACCTCAAGATTCAAATTTTTAATAACAGCTCGATCGCCATACCCAGTGGTTAGATTTTGTAAAACAAGCCCTTCCATGCCCCCCTCCCTGACATAATCGCTTTAAAAGATAATAATGCAATAATAGATGCGGTCGTCGCAAGAATAGTAGCAGCCAAAGCCGCCGCTGTATTAAATGAATTCTGCGCTATAAATGTTGGAATAACCTCCGTTTTAAACGGTACAACCCCAGCAAAAAGAAGACTCCCGCCCAATTCGCCCATGGCGCGGGCCCAACATAATGAGGCACCCGCTATAATATCCTTAAGCGCAAGAGGTAAAAAAATAGTCCAAAAAATCTTAAAATTTGATGCCCCCAACGTCCGGGCTATCATATCAAGTCCAGACTCTCTAATCTCTCTAAACTGCCGCGTAGCAAAGGCTATAACAAAAGGAGCTGAAACAAAAATTTGAGATAGAACCAGTGCCTCGTAGGTATAGGCCAAATTGATATGAAAAGGGGAGCTGGGACCTAGCATATTTAGAAAAATTATCCCCACGGCAACCGGGGGAAAGGTCTGTGGAATATCGATGGTTAATGTTTCGAGAATACCCTTCCCTCTAAAATTACCTGTCGCAAAAACATACGCAAGCGGAACGCCAAACAAAATCGAGACGATAGCTGTAACACAAGCCGTTGATATACTAAGCCAGAGCGCACTTAAAATGCGACCACTTCTCAATCCATCAAACACAGCATGAGACTTCCCAATAACCGCAAAATATTGATAAAAAAAGACTAATAGAGTCCAGCAGAGCAGAACTATTCCCAACAGATACAATGCGACCAAAAAGAAAGAATCCTTCCTTCCTTTCATACACGCCCCCTGTGTAAAATCAGTGATCAAAATCAGGCAGTGTTATACTAGCAAACGTGGTCGCGCAATCTCAAGAAAAATTCATACGCCCCATGAAAATGACCTTGACCGTTGAAACGTGCAGGTTTCCACTGGCCGTCAGTATTTAATCTAAGCTTGAGCAAATCCTATCATTCAAATTAAAAGAGCAAGTTTATCTGCACACTGTGCTGGAGTTAACTCATCGGTATTAAGTACTAAATCATACTTAATACCCTGATGAACTGTATCGTAATGATTACGTGCATGGCCTTGAGGAGACGTCCCTCTGGCTTTTTCACGACGCTCAATAGTTTCAAGCGAAGCAGTTACTCCAACCCAGATCACTTTAAGACCCCGCAATGCCTCTTGCAAATCGGCAAACCAGTGCGGCTCATACTTAATGTAATCCACCACAACATTGTTACCAGCATGAGCATACGCAGCAATAGCAGAATGCATACCCTTAATAACCTTCTCGCCGGCTGGACCAAAAATAGCCTTAACCGACATAGCTTGACCATCAAATCGTTCCTCAGTTGTCATTATCGCGCGATGCTCAGGCTGGTCGTCCAACCAATGAAGTGGAATAACCCCCACATACAAATGATCAATTCCCGCACCAAGCCAAGGAGTAGGTTGTTGGGCCTGAAATGCCTTAACAATACTTGATTTCCCAACAGAAGACGGACCATTTAAAATAATTACCATCCCCTCTGCAGATAAATCTTTTTTCTTATTCATTGCCACTCCCACCAAAACAATACCTACAATTAGACAAACTATTAAAATAACGCTTTTAGGTAAAACCATACAAATTCCGCCTTACAATCCTACACCCACTGCAGCTGCTTTTTTAGCCGCTTAATCCCCATAACCCCAAACAGCACCGTCATCAAAAGCATTACGCCGCAACAAAGCCAGAAGTTAAGGAATTGTTCCGGATTAAGCGTTGCCGCATGAATCCCCTCATTCAAGTAAAGGACCGGATTTAACAAACTCAAATACCCAAATGCAGGCAAAAAGACAACCGCTGTCTTCCATGAAAATTGCGCCCCTCCAAAATAATGCATAGGCGACAATACACGCTTCCAAACAGAATTTAGGCGATAGACATCTTTTATCAAACTAACCACAAACAGCGTAAAAAATCCTACAAATAAGAGGATGCATCCCACGGCTACCCCAAACTTCCAGAACGAAAAATATTCTGCAGAAAACCGCCCTCCCACTAACAGCACCACAACTCCAACTCCTGCGGCAGCTACCACATTTATCAGAGCTCTACACGCATAAGCATATGCCTTCGCTACAAAAACCAGGTAGGTAGGAATGGGCAAAATAAGCCGACTCGAAATGGACCGTTCACCCCGAATATCCGAAAGCAACACCATAGCAAACCCAAAAATCTCAAATATGCCCGCAGATGGAATCGCTGACCATGCAACAAAAGGGCCATAATCCTGAGTCATTCCTAAAAGCGGAAAAATATACGTCATGGTACCCACGGTAAGAAAGGTCAAAATTCCCGTATCGATCACGCTTCCGACAATCGACGAACGAAACACCATCAAGTCCGTCACAACCAACTGCCAGACAACGGTAGCATACCGTTTAAATGTGCCACTAAGCCTATTTAAAAACATACTTAAATCCCTTCATTAACAGAATTTTTAATCTGCATCAAGGCTAAAAAGACCTCTTCAAGCCGCTCTTTTTGGTAGGATACCTTCAGGGCGGCAGGCGTATCGATAAGGCGAACAATACCATCATGCAAAATACAGACTCGGTCACACAACGCTTCTGCTTCTTCCAAATAATGGGTAGTCAAAAGCACCGCAACTCCGTCTTTCTTTAGCGCCTTGATCTCATCCCACAACTGCACACGAATGTGAGGGTCAAGCCCTACGGTAGGCTCATCCAAAATCAAAAGCCCTGGTCGATGCATCAACGCCCGCGCTAACATAACCCGTTGGCGATAGCCACCCGAAAGCTCAGCCGGCGTCTGATTTTTAAATTCAGTAAGCGCAAATCGCTCGACCAATTCATGAGCCCGTGCCTTTGCATCATCAGCCGTAAGGCCGTAGTACCGCCCCGCAAAAAAGAGGTTGTAATAGACGCTCAATGCATCGGTCAGATTAGGCTTTTGCGGACAAAAGCCCACCAACTGGCGGTAAGCCATGAGATCATTATAAATTGAAACAAACTCGCCTGCCCGGTTAAACTGAATCGAACCAGATGTAGGCGCAGCAAGCGTGGCAATTATAGACGAAAGCGTGGTTTTCCCCGCTCCATTCACCCCTAAAAGACCAAAGATCTCACCAGGAAAAATATCAGCAGAAACACCACCCAACGCCGTTTTTTGACGATAATCGGAAGTAGAAAAGGTTTTATAAATTTTCTCTAGACGTAGGAAAGGTTGTATCATACAAACCTCCTCAAGCAATAAGTCAACAAAATACAGATTTAACGCAGGTGCTTACCCTGCAAACCATGCCGGTCACCTTCAAAGAGCGACACATCTTTGTTGTAAGTGACCTATTTAAGCAAGAGGACCAATTTTCACGATACAAACTCCTAAAATACGAGACGACTATTATGATTAAATTATAACACTATTTGTACAAAAAACAAGAACTTCCCAGTCCCCTTTTACCTCACCACATTCATCGGTTTATCATCCAAAAAGTACTTTATATTATCGATGGTCGTTCCCAATATTCGTCCTAATGCTTCAACTGCATTAAACGCATTATGAGGCGTAACCAAAACATTAGGCATATGCATAAGCGCATGATCAATCAACAGAGTCCGCAATGCTTCTTCATTAGGATGCCGCTCCAAAAGAGTTTCAATCTCAGAAACAACACATCCCTCTTCTTCCAAAACATCAAGTCCTGCTCCGGCCAAAAGCCCCTGTTGAAGTGCCCAGACTAACCCTTCAGTCTCCACCACCGCGCCACGGGCAGTATTTATTAACACCGCGCCTTTTTTAACCGTTTTCAGATTCTCTTTGTTAATCAAATGATGCGTCGATGGCATATACGGAACATGCAATGTAATAACATCCGATTCACGCAAAAGCTCGGCAAGTGTAACATACCTCACTCCAAAATCGGTCACCAATTTTTCTTGCGGATAAGGATCAAAAGCTAGAATATGCATGCCAAAACCAGCCGAAATTTTTACAACTGGCGTCCCAATATTGCCCGTACCCACCACCCCAATCGTCTTACCTTTTAGATCAAAGCCCTGCAGCCCATCACAGCAAAAGCGATGTTCTTCTCGTACCCGTTTTATACTAGGGTACAGCTTACGCGCCAAGGCCAACAGCAGGGCAAAGGTAAACTCAGCAACTGTATTTTCTCCGTAACGAGGGACATTTACAACGGCAATATGCCGCTCACGACAAAGCTTAAGGTCAATGTGATCAAAGCCGGTTGAACGGGTAGCAATAAGCCGGAGATGAGGGCACTGATCAAGAACCTGCTTATCAACCTTAGAACCCACAAAAACCGACAAAATGTCTGTATCACTCGACGGCATATTCTTCTCGCTGATGACATCTTGAGAAAACACCAATTCAAAGTCCGTTAAATGCTGACGAATATATGGCTCTTCTGCACAATCTCGTATCTCAAAAAATGCGACCTTCATGTCACCGCCCTCCCTTTTGATGAAGAAACTTTCTTATGCAAACAGCTTAACAAAACCCTAGCTTCAAACACCAGGGTCTTGAGAATGCAAAATTTTTGGGATAGAAATTGGTCACTTAGGGCACCCCACAATTTTTTGCCTTTATCTCATCTAAAAAACAGACTTGCCAACAACATTTTTATAAAACCCTTTGCAATTGTTATAACAATGTATTAACATTGTATCTATATCATACGTATGAATGTATATAAAAATTCACTATTTAAAGGTCTCACAAAGGAACTTTTATGTTAAAAAAAATCGTCAAATTGGGCCACAGCAACGCACTTGTCTTAGACAAAGCAATTATGGAACTGCTCAACATGAGCGAAGGATCGCTGGTTAAACTAACAACGGATGGCAAATCACTCACTATAACCCCACAACAACCGGACGTACCTGGTCAAGAAAAATTAACCCAAAGCTATGATGAGTACATTTTTTCAAAATATTCGACCCCCATCGCAAAACAGACTGCTAACCAGAGTTATGAAACCATTATCAAAAACAGAAATACTCTTAGAGCTTTTCAAGACAAATATAAAGAGGTAGAAGAAAGAATGGTGCAGGTAACAACCTCTGACGAGTACAAAAAAGAGCTTGATATCCTCACTAAAGAGCATGAACAATCGGGCGATCACACCGCATTTGAAGCCAAATGCTTAGAACTTCTCTGCAAATTTATCCCAGAATATCAAGCCTATTATGAAGAATTAAAGCAGCTATTTCCTATCGGAAAGTAAATACAACGGGCTCTTGTCTTGCAGTGCAAGACAAGAGCCTACTTTTCTGTCCATTTAAGTGCAACGACAAAGGTTTTTTGGCACATCGAGTCTCCCCCTTTTTTTCTTAAAAATTTGCGCAAAGACAAAATCGATACAAGGATATTTGTTTATAGATAAAAAGGATGATATCTTCTTTTTGCTCACATAGAACCTACAGCAAAAACCCCAAAACAATTTGAATTCGAAAATCTGCCCTATGAATGAAGAAATATTGTTTGATTTTCTCAACACCCACCAGATTGATTATAAACTTTTCAAACATCTTCCAGTTTTCACTACCAAAGATAAACTTGTACTCATTGATAGCAATGACGTCGATACCATTCCTGGTCTTCATTCAAAAAACCTTTTTTTAAAAACTGAGAAACAGGGAACCTTTTTCTTAGTTAGCGTTACCGACGAAAAGCGCGTCGACCTAAAAGCACTCAGCAAAATCCTTGAGACATCCCGCTTTTCTTTTGGCAAACCTGAAGAACTACTTGAACTTCTCAAGTTAAAACCGGGTTCCGTCACCCCTTTCGGACTTCTTTTTGACTCAGAAAATCACGTGACCTTTATTTTAGACGAAGACTTTTTAATGGGTACTCACGTTAATTTCCATCCCCTTAGAAATGATGGAACCCTCTGTCTTACCCCTCAGGCATTTTTAGCCTGCATGGGAAAAATGGGGCATCCGCCACATGTCACACAGATCCCCGTCAAAATTGATTAAGACGGCTGTATAACAAACTCATCATACACCTGCACATCACCCTCAAGACGCTCACCTTTTTGCAAATCGCCAGGCTTGCCAACCAGTTTAAAGCGCATCACACGCTGCATAGGGTCAACATTACACAATAAAGCACCGATAAACCGACCGTCACGCACTCGATTGCTATCAATATGCTTACTCTCAACAACCTCACTTCCTGCTATCACTACCTTTTCACGAGATGTATCAAAAAGCATACCTTTCCTAAGCTGCGTTCCAAAGCCTACAGTGACAACCTGAATACCATTCCAGAGTATTCTATCATACACGTGATTATGCCCACAGATATAGGCATCTATTCCCCCGGCCTTAAAACACTCCTCCAGCCGAACGATATCACGATCCTTACCCCCTCTTTTAATCTCAAAGAGCCCTAAATGCGCCTCACGATAACGAGGTGACGTTACAATCGGCACATGCCCACACACTACAATAAACTGTATCTCACCCTTTCGCTTGGCCTTTCGAGCCAACTCAACTTCTTTAACAAAAACATCCACCACACTGCTAGATGAATATTTCATCACCGTATGCGACACCTCGGCCTCTTCAATAGGCATACGCTTTAACTCACTAAGCTGACGATTTAACTCCTGCAGATGCTCCTGATCATCCAAAGTCACCATCGAATTTTGATGGCGTCGCTTTTCCATCCCTTCAATTTCTTTCTCCAAACTTTCAATCAGCGCTCTAACCCCCTTCTTTTGCGCATCAGATGACGCCACTTCTTCTTTTTCACCGTCCTGACCCAACGAAACAACCGGCAAGAGTATAAAACGAACTGCCCCCATATCAAACCAGCCATGATAGCGTTCTAACTGTTTAACTATAGGCATGCTATGCGACGGTTCTGAGAAATAGAACAAATTGCCAAAGTAAGGGAGAGACATGTCAAACAGATCTTCCAGCGCATAATTAGTCCCCAGTTTTCGTGACTCACGCTCATAGCCAAAAATCTTTTCAACATCATGCAAACCAGGAACTGTACTAAAAAAAGAATGGGGTAGAATTCCTTTTAATCCACCAAGAAACTCTTGCCATGCCTGGGCATACGTACCCCCACCACGCGCCAAATCTCCCGTCATCAGAACAAGCGCGACATTCGACCCCACACATCGTTCCAAAAAAGAAAACGTCTCAACTGCAACCGAAGTCTTTCTTACAAAGGTATGTCCTGGCTGTAATTCCCCCTCCGCTTTTTCTTCAAGATCACTCGTCACTAAAAACGTATACGGGGTACTCTTTGATGGCAGAACAGGTAAAGTACCCGTTGCAATCTGCCGATGACTTTGGCTTACCGTAAAACCATTATTTTTATTAAATAGATCCAAAGGAAGATCAATAAATTTCACCAACGTCTTGTCATGGCCAAAATCCATCATAAACGTTGAATCAAAAGAACGTCCCTGCGTTGCAAAAGAGTAGCTCTTTTTCTTATTAGAATCAAAAGGCTCATTTACAAGGACCACCCCATCAACACCCCTCTCTTTAGGCAGAAAACAGGGGCCACAAACTAGGGGCTGCGGTTGATCCATCTCTCCTACTTCACTTTTTTTCTGTCTGCTACAACCAACACATCCGACTATAAAGCAAACAAGCACTACAAACAGACCACAAGAAGAAAGGCGACTCCTCACCTCTTTAAAACCAAATTTCCACATACCAACTCTCCCTCACTTTTCTTCTTTGTGCACCATCGATTCTCTTAAACTACCTACTGTTTTTCAAGCTATCACAAAACCTACGCACCCTTATACTTTTGCCATAAAATTTGATAATTTTTTACAAATGCGATAATATATATTAAAAACTTTATAATCACTGTAATCAAAATATAAAATCACATCCTCATAGGATTTACATCATGAAAATAACGCACATTACCGCTCTAATAGCGCTTCTTGCCTACGCACACATGCCCATTAATGCAAGTAATCTAGGTAGCAATAAACAAACGTTAGTAAAACAGACTATTAAAAAATCACCCGAAGCAAAAAACGAAGAACTCTTTTTCAAACTTTTATACGAAAAAAGTAGTCTTATTAAGCGCATGGTACACCCGAGCATTGAAAATTGGCTTGAGCAAACTGCTATCCAGACGATACCCAACTTTCAAAAAACAAAATTATTGTGGACCAAAGAGGCGTTTGGGAAAACCCTAATACAGTATGCAGATACCGAGAATGTGACCTCAGCCAACGCACCGTTTAATTCATTGGCCCTAGACAGGGATTTTAAACACCTTATCACAAGTCGTGCAAACCTAATTTCTCAAGAACTTAATAAGTGTTCGCTTAAAAATCTTATCGGCCTCTTTCCTCTCTGCCGATATCTATTGATCTCCAAAAAGATTTTAAACACTATGGAAGATGAGATTGCGCAGAAAACGAGTGCAGCTCTTACTCAGAATACTAATTTCTTTAAAACAGCTCTGGGCAAAGATTTAAAAAGGGTACTTAAAATTCACGGGTTTGAGAAAAAAACAAGACATATCCCAGAAGCCCTAATAGACCACAACGCTATCAAGGAGGGGCATTCTCTAGTCTCTTTCAGCCCGAATGGAGCACTTTTGGCAACACTATCTGAAGATAATACCATTACAATTTTGAATGCAAAAACAATGGAGTTAATCCATACCCTGCACCACGACGGCTATATCACATCTCTTGCCTTTAGCCCAGATAGCACGCGCTTGGCAACAGGGTTAGACACGACCAGCAATTTTCCTAACGTTAGCGGATCCGCTACTGTTTGGAATGTAAAAACGGGAACCTTGCTACAAACTCTACCTCACAATCATGCGGTTATATCCGTCGCCTTCAGTCCTGATAGCACGCGCGTGGTAACCGGATCGTATGATGGTGACGCCACTATTTGGGATGTTCAAACAGGTGACTTAAAGCTTACTATGCAACACAACGTCACCGTGGGGATGTGGACATGGGTGCCTCAAATACAATCCATTGCCTTCAGTCCGGATGGAACACTACTTGTAACAGGATCGAATAATCACAACGCCAAGGTATGGAATGCGCAGACCGGAATTCTTACACACAACTTACAACATAATTCCTCCGTCTGTGTTGTTGCATTCAGCCCGAATGACATGCGGGTAGCGATAGGAACATCGCATGGCACTATCTACGTATGGAATCCACAAAACGGCGCGCTTCTTCAAATGCTTCACAACGACAATGCGCGCAAAATTACATCTATAGTCTTTAATCCTGATGGCACACGTCTTGCCGTAGGAACAGAGAATAAGACCATCGCAATATGGAAACTTGCTACGAGAACTTTGTTGCGTGTTTTTTACCACGATGCACCCGTATCTTCCCTCTCTTTTAATCCCACAGGAACACGTTTGGCAGCGGCATCTCAGAACTCGATAAAAATAGTATATGAAACGGAAGAACTATCCTTAGCCAATTTCATAATGATAAAATATCTGAACGCTCTCAAAAAACAGAATAAATACATCGAGCTTGCACAGGAAAAAACCATAAAGAAGCTTATTGAAAAATTATCCAGTTCAACTCAAGCACACTATCTTTCCAATGGCACTATCTTCCCCATTGAAAACCAATGCAAAGCGTGGCTTAGAAAGGTAAGTAAAGCCATTGGGCTACTATAAACCGGACTAGAAAATATTTTCATGCATTATAATATAGCGACATAGCTGTGCAAAATGCAGGTTCGCACTCGCAGAAATAAAGGTTGTTACCTTATTCCCCTCTGGGTCAATAAGATAAGACAAAAATTCATTATAAAAAGACCAGGGTTCTTCGAACCGTTCAGGAATAACATATTTTTCATCGCTAAGTAAACGATACTGCAACCTGCTATACTTCTGGAAGCACGCCAATTCCCCCACAGATTGAGCACATGCACATAACACGACAATATGATGTTGCTGAAGCCACCCATATATATCATTCAGGCGGTATAAAAAACATTCATATTCCCTAGTGCCACGAACATTATCAGCAAAGGATAAAAGTACCCATGAGCCTCGATAATCACTAAGCCTTACCAGATATCCGTCACTATCAGGCAACTCAATGGCAGGCGCTACTGATCGCACAAACACAGCCGATAGATCCCTATAAGAATTTGCACTCCAGACTATCCCGCACCACGCTCCCACTATACATAAGAAAAATAGTCGCTTCATTACCAATCTCCCTACTAAAGACTCACTGCAATTTTTGCACCAAAAATTCCGTTATGTTTTTTACATCACTTGAAAAATTAACCCCGACCAAGATGATTTTTTTACCACATCCATAATACGCCTCGTGATAATGCATATCCACAATTTGCTTCAATGCCTCCTGTGCAGATTTATTAAGCTTGAACTCAAAAATATATAGTGCACGACTCGTTTCCACGATTAAATCAACTCTTCTAATATTAGTAGCCTTTTCAACATCCGGCCTTAAACTTACAAGCTGTAAAAGTATGAAAAATATAGTTTGATAATACTTTTCCTTATCCACTGTAATCGTATAAGGCACCATTGAATAGAACTTTTTGATCGTGTTGATAAAAAGGTCCAAATTTTCCTTCTCCAATGCTTGGCGAAGTTCAACCAACGTGCTATTAATCTCTGATACCCGCTGCTTTGCCATAGATGCGACTATAGTTTTTAGCAGTGAATCTCGCACCTCATAGTTTGGCATTTCAAGTGCATAGGTCTGAGTGACACGATCGTAATTTTTTATGGTTGCATAACCAGATTGGAATAGAAGCGTTGTTAAAGGAATATTAGTAATATCAAAGGTCATCAGCTCATTCATATCAGCTGTAAGATTCTCGAATGATTCGATAGAATAATGGTATTGCTCAAATATTTTTATCAAAAATGTAGGCGTCCCTGACTCAAACCAATAATTACTAAAATCCGCCGTATATAAAAAATTAAGCACCGAAAAGGGTGTGTAAAGCCGAGCAATTTCATCGGCCGCTTTTCCAGTTAGGTCTCGCCAAAAACGATACCCATCATACCAGTTCTGGAGCATAGCAACCAATTCATCAGTACCACCTTTAAGTGATACGTTTTTTTCATCAACAATGTGTTGTAAATGATCTCTAAAATAAAAACGCAACTCACCTTCTGTATAGCCAACCAGATGAGCAAAACGCGGATCCATCGAAATATTAACAAGTTGGTTTAGACCGGAAAAAAGAGATGTTTTTGAAAAACGAGTAACGCCTGTAATAAACACAAGGTGAAGATATTTATCTAGCCCCTTTATAGCCTCGTAAAAATTCTTTAAAACTTCCCGCATCTTATCGGCGATCTCTATTTTTTCAATATGGTCTAAGATAGGCTTATCATACTCATCTATTATCAAAACCACTCGATTTTTGCTACCGAACTTCTTAAAAAGACGCATCACAAGAATTCCAAGCATTTCGCCTGCCGTGGAATGCCCTATAGGTCCTATATCATGCTCTTCTGCAATGATATCCAACCTTCGCATCAGACTTGCATTCAACACCTCAGGACTTTCTCTAGAAACTTGTGACAGATCTAGATGAATTACTGGGTGCACAGGCCACTTATAGTTCGTGCTCTTTTCTATCCATGTGCCCTTGAAAAGTTCCCTATGACCTAAAAAAAGAGAGCTTAACGTCGAACATAAAAGCGATTTTCCAAATCGACGAGGTCGCGCAAAAAAGAAACAGCCGCCCTGAATAAGTTCATAAATATACGATGTCTTATCAACGTAAACACAATCGCTTTCAATTATTTTTTCAAAGGTTTGAATACCTAATGGAAGTCTTTTCATGCACATTCACCTACAATCTAAGAGCACCTACTTACGTCGGTCATTGTAACACAAAACTGAACCACCAACACTCTTGTCTACCAATAACTTTTTCAGTAATGATGTAAGGTCAACAGAAGCAGAACGATGCAACTTTTGCATTAATTCACAAATAATTACTACCGATTCTTGATCACGAGCTTGGAAATAAGTACTTAATGCCACTCCAGGCACCACCTGTTCAATAAGCAATGCTCCACGCGCATTATCCTGAGCAAAAAGCCTAACCCACCCCTCTCCATCAAATACCCGCAAGGCAGTCGCCTCGCGCTGCAAAACCGTACGATCAAAACCAAGCTTTAAAACTACCGATTTGTCGCCGCGCTCCTCAGCAAGCACATAAGATTAAGAAACGGTTTTAATGAAGAAAGATCCCACTCATGGGCTAAAAATTCAACGGGCTGCGGAAGGCTATCGAGCCATACCTGACCATTTTCACCGTACAATGCACGCATATTGGCTATAAATTTTTCCACCAAAGACCTATCACTATTACACCCTAGTCCACTGTTTTATTTCAACTTCTGAAGATCGTTTGCCGCCACCATCCAACAATTCCGACGGCTGACCCTTAAGATATTTGCCAAAAAAGTTAACGAGGTAATCCTTAATAATTTCAAGTGCTCTAAAACCGTTAATCGACCCCGTGGCAAAATTATCTAATCGCCAAGAAAAGAGCTTGGCTTGGGGAAATTAAAAGCGGGTTGAAACCAAAGAAGGTACACAATAAAACTACCTGCCAAAAGAGCTCCAACCACAACAACACAGAGTACATATTCCAAACAACATCTTAAGTTCACGATCACAAACCTCTAAAAATACTCCACCAAATAGCTGGCGCGCGCTCAAAAAAATCCATGTTCCGGATTCCCGTTTATGGTATCCACCATCCACCAAACACCGTGATATGAGTTAAAGATAACACTACATGTAACCTTTAGCTCATAAGTGAAACAAAAGGCCCTTGCCCTACTTTTCAAACTGCTTATACTGCGCGCAAATATCCTCAATAACCGCTCCATCTTCAAGCGTCGTCAAATCACCTAACGGCTCTCGTTGCACTAATGCCCTTAGAACACGACGTAAGATCTTGCCAGACCTAGTCTTGGGCAACCTATCCACACAAAACAGATCGGTTATTACAATAAAACGACCAAGGCTTTTATGAACACGCTCTATAATTTCTTTTTTAAGAGAATCGGAAATAGCAATTCCCGCACGCAACACAACAAAAAGAACTATAGTCTGCCCACGCAACGAATCATCAACGCCTATAGCAGCCGACTCCGCAACAGCCCCTTGCGACAAGACTGCCGTTTCTATTTCGGCGGTGCCAATACGATGTGCAGAAATTTTTATAACTTCATCTGAACGACCAAGAATCCAAAAACAGCCATCTCTATCTTTAATAGCACAATCACTCGTATCAAACATACCTGTAAAACGACTCCAATACGTCCTTTTATAGCGCTCATTATCACCCCAAATACCCACCAACATTCCAGGCCACGGTTTTTTAATAACCAAAAAACCTTTGGATCCTGGCTCAACAGGCAAACCATCGCTTGATACTATGTCAGCTTCAATGCCCGACAATGGATGCATCACAGATCCGGGTTTAACAGCATCGTGATCTCTCAGAACCTTAGGCGCAATCATAAAGCCACCCGTTTCTGTCTGCCACCAGGTATCAATAATGGGACATCGAAGAGGATCACGGCCACCACCAACAACACGCGCATACCATTCCCATACCTGCGGGTTAAGAGGCTCGCCCACAGAGCCCAGCACCCTTAAACTAGAAAGATTGTGCCGCGCTATATCATCAACACCCTGCTTCATAAAAAGACGCAATGCCGTAGGAGCTGTATAGAAAATAGTTACTTTAAACCGTTCTATAATCTGCCACCAGGCCACATCGGTCGGATAATCGTGAGATCCCTCATATAACATAACCGTTGCCCCATGCATTAGCGGAGCATAGACCAGATAAGAATGCCCGGTAATCCAACCAATATCGGCCGTACACCAATAAACATCGTCCTTAGTAATTCCAAAGGCCTCTTTTAACGTAGAGTAAACATAGGTCAAATACCCTCCCGTTGCGTGTACTACGCCTTTAGGAGCACCAGTAGAACCAGAGGTATGAAGGATAAAAAGGGGATGATGCGATTCAACCGCCTCCGGCGCACAATAGGATGATGCTTGAGCTAAAAAATCGTCAAAATAAATATCCCGCCCCTCATGCATAGAAACCGCATACCCCGTACTCTTCACCACCACCACAGTTTTTACCATCGAATCTAATTCAAGCGCACGATCAAGCGTCTCTTTAAGGGGAATACATTTACCCCGGCGCCTACCCGCATCTGCCGTAATAATAAGCGTTGCCTTCACATCCCTAATGCGATCGCGCAGAGCATCCGCTCCAAAGCCCGAAAAAATAACGCAGTGTATAGCTCCCAATCGCGCAACCGCTAACATAGCTGCAACGGCCTCAGGTATTAGAGGCATAAATATAGCAACTACATCCCCCTTTTTAACACCTTTTTGCTTAAGGGCATCGGCAATACGATTTACCAGTTTATAAAGATCCGAATAAGTAAGATGCCGCTCAACACCAGTCTCATCACACCACACAAGGGCCGTCTTATCTTTCAATTCACCATGTATATGAATATCAAGACATGCATAGGACGCATTAATCTCCCCACCCACAAACCAGCGGGCGTGGGGAGGCTGCCAATCAAGGACCGTATGCCACGGCTTAAACCACGGCAACTTCTCCGCTTCATTTTGCCAGAAATTCTCATAACTACAGGGTGTACTATTTTCAGGGGTATCCATTTTTAATTCCCGCTTTAATTTTCACTGCTTTAAAAAAACTTTCATACATCTGTCGCAATTACATGATCTTATCGAAATTCATGCCACTTTATAGCTTGTTAATTTTGTATCAGTTTAACATGGGGATACAATGATTTAAATTTTTTTCAACCCTAACAAACTTGACTTCGCCCAAACGCTAATATATTATCATAATATAATTTTTAAATACAATTGTTTTTTTGATGAATATATAAAAGAAATAGAGGGCGTACGCATGCTAAATAATAAAACAAGCCTATTAGCCTTATTACTAGTAGTTTGCGCAGTTGTTCAAACAGCCCCCCCGTTGGCAATGGTTAAAAACTTTGACAAACTCTGGGCTTCGGATGAGTGGCGTCATCGACTAGACCCGCTTATTGGCGGCATTATTCTGACACAAAAACAAGATCTCATTAAAAACTGCCTACTATACACCAAAAAAAACCAACCCCTCTACACCCTTTCAAGCAGCCTTTTCAACCGAATAAACGAAGAGCATTCCTACCAAGCAACCCTAAAAAAACCCTTCTATAAAGACCTTACCCCCTACCTCACCGGCTGGCTAGCCGCGCTAGTTGCATCCTCCGAGCAATCGACAACATCCCCCTCTCACCCTACCATTCCGCTTCATAAGCAACTGCATGCGTTTAAAGCTTTTTTGCACAAAATATCTAATACAACAGGAACCATCCATCGCGAAAAACTCGAAAACGAAATTCGCAAGACGGCTCCTGCCCTGGTCTCTTTTGCAAAAGCAGCCAAACCCCTAGGAAGCATAGAAGAGGCATATGCTTGCGTAAACTGCGCAGTAAAAGCTCAAGCACGCTCCTCTCGAACCTTTTCAAAAGACAAAAACACTACCCTCACCGTAGAAATTTATTCCCGCGACACAGTCTATAACCTATTAACCGCATTTGCATTTGATAAGGCCAACACAAAAGCCGACTTACTCGAATACGCACAAGGGTTCAGAGACCATTATATCGGCACATTAAGCGATGTTTTTAGTCCCCTAGGATTGAAAATTCTGCAAATCTCCAAAAAAAAGTTTAGAAACACCTTCTTGCAAAGTCGGTATAGCCCACAAGACGCTCTCTCACTTTTAAATCACACCTACCCAGACGCAACAGACAACGACCGTTTTTATACCTGTACCAATTCCACCTCATTTCTGGATGAAAGAATTGGCAGTAGCTGCATACAAATTGCAAATTACACCTCAGCAGACTGTATGGAAAATACGCTACTTACCAACATAACCGCGTTACTACGGGTTTTCCAGACAGACCATCTCAAGGACCTTCCCCACAATCTGCAAAAAAACCCAAAAATTAAACTCTTCTTTAATACGTTGGCAAAAGACGGCTTAAACAACCAAGCGGCACGTGAAGCGTGGTTCTATATATTCTCCGACAAAGAACATAAGCAAAACAGAGCACACTTTGATTATGTTCATAAAGATCTATTCTGCGAACTAGAGCCAACTGTCGGCAATTTCCTTAAAGCGATTGCCTTCTTTTTTGACCTTAAAGCAGACTCCTTTGCAGAACTTAGCAAAAAGCTCTCGGCGCTTATGGGAAAATTCACCATTTCAATTACTCAACAAAAAACAGACTCCCCTAACGATTCCCTTACCCTAGAAATAAAGAGTCTAAGCGGCGCCGTTGTTGAATGCATCTACTCCAAAATTACACCAAAAATCCATGCCTCAGCAAACCGCAAAACCTCCCTCCAAACCTTAAAATCTAGCCTAATCAGTGAAATCAAAGACCCGCTACTAAGGGTATTTACAACAGACATCCAAGCACCTCCATCCCCTCCATCCCCTTCTCCCTCCATCCCCTCGATTTATAAGGACCTCGCACACGAAGAATTCAACGTACTACTTAAGCTCTTCAGCGCTACTATTCTAGAAAACAAAAATCCAAAAGCCACCTCACACTACCAATGGAAAGCATGGAACGAAGCCTGGAACCTATCTAGCATTGCCCCTTGGAGTGGAGAACTCCCACAAGAAATACTGCCTCTCTTTGCAACCCATTCTTCAGAAGGACCATTCAAAAACTATCTTGAGAATGCTCCTGGCTATGAAATACTACGCCAAATCCAAACATTCAAAGAAAGTCATCAACGACTACTATTCTTAGAAAATATGAATACGAAATGGATGAATAAAAACAGCAATTCCGTAGTTAGCGCCCTCCTTGACCTATCATTGCTCAATGAAAAGGACGGAGAACACTTTATAACCTATGCAGAAGAGCATGGATTCATAGAATGCCTGCGCAACGCAGGGTATGAATCGTTTTCCTCTATAACGTCTGGCAATACAGAAATACTAACACGCTACTTAAAGCACGTCCCCTACATAGACAAACTACTCCCCATCGATCCTATCACCTATATATTAAATTCCATTATAAACAAAAACGCTAGTATAGATCACTATCTGAACTTCGTATTAACCCTCTCTGTACTAGATTCCCCAGAAAATGGCCCCGATTTTACAAAATTTTTCAAAGATCACCCAGATGATTTTCTGAATCTAGATATACAAACCAGAGCAACATTAGCACGCCATTTAAAAACAAGCCTTATAAATCTAAGAAATTACAACAAAGACTATCCTAACCTTCTGGACCGCTTTGTGCAGGCCTGCCCCTGGACTTTCGAAAATGAGATAAAACTCAATACTACCCAGTTTACAACCGACATCACGTTTGACACCCTACTTATTAAAGAGAAAAAGATGGTGTTTGGCCCGTCGCAAAAAAACCGCCATGCGGCCTATTTCTACATCAACAATATATTCGAGGATCTCGTTTTGCATTCCTGCTACGAAGACGAATTTATAAGCATACTCAAAGAGCTAGGTAACCAACCGCTAGAAGGTTCTGCCACGTTTGCCGATCTATTCACTCAACAATTTGAACAATGGGGTGGCATGAAACGCCTTAACAAAGAACTTGAGAGTTCCTCATCAAATTATGAAAATCAAAAAGCCTTTAATGTAATCAAGCGAAACGTTAAACTCGTAGAAAAGTATAAACAAGCCGTGCCCCTAACAAAAGTCGATTATCTGCTCGATACCGCAACGGTTCTGTCTACAGGCCTATCATTCCTTCCAACACTTAACCCTAGCTCCCGCGCTGCATTAACCGCACTAAGCATAGGTACGACACTTGGAGCGCGAGCCCTAGAATTACACTGGCCACTTGCATACTCAAAGATTAGTACACCAAAGTGCATAGTAACCACCCTACTAACCATGGCTAGGACATTGGCCTACTCAGGGCTTATAAATGGAAGAATTTTGGCAAGACGCGGATTATAAAATAGTGAGTATTCAGTAGATTTATTCATAAAGGCCCCTCATTTAATAAACCCTGCAACCATCAACGCCTTTTCAAGCTCTTTATCAGTTTTGATAAAAGTAGCATAAATAGCATTTTTTACAGCTATTTTACACGCAAGCCCACCCTCCTCAAGAGAGGGGCTAAATTTATACGTTCCCCCAGCTGCAGTTTCAAGTTTAAATCCTGCTTGCTTAAGCATTTTAACCCGCGGGCCATTCGTTGCCGAAACCATCGTCATAATTTTTATCCCCAAAACATCGTCCCAGTCCGCAACAAAAAGTACTTCAGTAAAAGGGTTTATTTCCAGCCGCTCATCCGCATAATCGATAAAATCAACATAGGCCTTAGCACTAGGTTGATTCGGGCCTCCCGCATCAAAAGCCGTTAGCAGGTCTATCGCCTCATCCTTAAAACCGGTCACCATCTCGTTGCAAACAATATCAATAGAGCCAGAACCAAACTCTTTCTGCAACAATTCCTTGCAATAGTCAGAAACCTTAGACTCGCTACGGAATTTATTCACCACCCAATTAACACATTGAGAAGCCTCTGTAAAAACAGGAACCTCTTGCGCCTCACTAAGAGAATACAGCCCTAAATCACCAACCCCGTAAGGAAGGGGTTCAAAACAAAACAACTTAAGATGCTCCTTATTCCCGGCCTTTAACAACTGCCGAAGAACCAAGTATTCCTGTAACAGACCCCCCGCACCCACACTAGCCCACCCAATCTTATTTTTTTTCTCCCTATTTCTCTGTTTCAAATGGTCAGCAAGCTGTGAAATAACCGCCTTCTCAAAAACTCCACGTATTGCATTTTTTTCCGACCTAAGAAGAGCGCAATTAGGATCTTGACACTCAAAAATCCTTATCCCTAATTTATGAAGATCTGCCCCACAAACAGGATTCAGGAACCGCGAAAACAACTTATTCATTTCCGCCTTGCATTTCTTCAAGTTTTTAGTTTTGGGATTATCCTTTTTGTTCTCAAACCACTGTTTCAATGCCTCTTTGATACTCTCCTGCGAATCATTTATTTCCAATGCATAATCCTGCGTTGTCTCAGGCTTTAACTCTTCATTCATTGCGCCTAACGACCACACAGAGAAAACGTTAATCAACAAAAGCATTAGTATTAATTTTTTATTTTGATTCTTCATTACAAAACCACCATTTTATCTATTAAAACATAATCTGCATAATACAGATTGTCACAAAAATTAAAAATCGTCAATCTAGAAGCATTAAAAAATTAAAAATCCAACGTACTTTTACCTGAAAAACCGGATTGTCCAGGGCTGTAAAAGTTTTACTACAACCACACCAGCAACACCCGTGACCACTACAGAAAACCCGCCCACATTCACCAATAGAAAGGCAAGACCTAAGCACAGCGCAGCAAGAAGCACAGATGAAAACGTCAGCATCCACGCTCTCTCTTCTGTCAACTCAGTCTCATATACCACTACCAGCTCAAAGATGTATTGGCAAACCAATGCCACATAAACCGCAGCGGCGAAGGCTAGATAGAAATAAGGCTCACCGACCACTCCCATAAGCCAACGCGAGACCAGATAAACTACAAAAAAGAAGCCATACAAGCACCCCAACAGCTTTTGCCCATACGCCTTATGTGCATCAGAAAACGCCCATTCCCTAACCCACAGCACCGCTAACAACAGAGCCCAAACTCCAACTAAAGTGTTAGACCGGTCAAAGTAATAGGCCAACCCTATATAAAAAAAACTAAAGAACGTTCTTGAATAGTTGACAAAGTTAACGGGCATTGGCGCATCCGCACGGTCTTCCAACAGCACATTGTCTACGTAATACTGCCTATATAAAAAATGCGCAAACAACATAGTGCAGTACCCCACCACAAGGGACCCTAAAAGATTAAACCCCAAGACAGAGAGCTGTAAATAGAGCAACCCAAAAGCACTTCCCGCTGCCAAAAAAAATTCGACATTCAACCAAAAGGTCTTCTTAGAAAGCTGGTCTTTGTAGTTTGTGGCACTGTCTGCTTGCATTCGCTCTGCCGGTAGTGGGCTTTTTTGTAACTGCATAAAATCCTTCTTTAATACCATGATTATAGATGCCGTTTAAACGTACTATTCTGAATTACAGTATAGCACACGCCCAAATCCAGTGGGACAATGAAACAATAGGAAAATATGCCAATTTTACTAAACTAATTTATAGAGAGTAGAGCTTTATGTATGCATCTCACTGAGAAAAATGTTCTATCTATAACTAGCCAGGAACAAGCCAGACACAAAAATGCCTAGCCTGTTCCCGCCCAAACAAATCAAGAAATAGATTTATTAAACGTCCTCTGACCCCACCAGAAGGTTGCGCAGGCAATAAACGTAAGAATAGCTATACCCTGCCAGACCGCCGTATCAGAAAGATTCCCTGCAAAAATAGCCCGCAACGCATCCACCGCATACGTCAGTGGATTAAACTTACTCATTGTTTTTAACCAGGCAGGCGCAAAGATAAGCGGCAACAATACCCCCGAAAGCAAAAGCATAGGTTGTGAAAAAAAGTTGATTATTGGCGCAAGCGCATCTTCTGACTTTAACAACAGCGCTATAGTATAAGAAAAAGGCGCTACCGCTACACCTATAAGCATAACGACAACCATTGCAAGAGCCATATGCGCAACATTAAAAGAAAATCCAAACGGAATAGCCACGAGAATAAGCACAATTGACTGAACCACCAACACAATACTATCGCGCAATGTTTTGGCAAGCAACAGAGCCACCCGGCTCATAGGCGTCACACGCAACCGCTCAATAATCCCAGATCGTAGCTCATCTACCATGCTAAACCCTACATAAGCCGTCCCAAAAAACGCCATCATAGCAACAAGACCAGGAAGGAATGCGCCAATAGCAAAATCTTGAGCATGGGGGTTACCAGCTGCCATATTTTTCAACAAAGGAGCGTATAAAAAGAGGTAACAAAGCGGCTGGAAAAGCATAACGAATATCCAGACAGGCTGCCGCAGTGTCTGTTTACAACAATGACCAAAAAGAATATAGGTATCTCGAATAAGTGCCATTTTTAAACCTTAATTAATAAGTAAGTTATTACGCTTCGCGGAGTGAGTGACCGGTTGCATGCATAAAGACATCATCCAGCGTCGGACGTGTTAGTGCAACGGCTTTGAAACAAAGATTGTGCGCATGCAATTCCGCTACAATGCGCGCAAGGGCATCTTCACCAGAATCCACATGCATAACAACCGCATCTTCTTTTGTGGATATCTGCTTTACAGAAGCATTTTGTCCGAGCACCTGCACTGCATTTTCTTGGGCAAGCTTATCCTCAAATCCAATCGTAATAATATCGCCAGCAATCTCTCTTTTTAGAGCAGCCGGCGAACCATCACGCACCAAAGATCCATGATCCATAATAACAATACGATCACAGAGAGCATCCGCCTCATCAAGATAATGCGTGGTAAGGAATATAGTCATATTTTCATGTTTTTTTAAATTCTTTAGCAAACGCCAAAGATAGGATCGCGATTGCGGATCCAAGCCCGTTGTTGGCTCATCAAGAAATAAAAGCGAAGGAGAATGGATCATGCCCATGGCAATATCAACGCGACGCACCTGGCCACCGGAATACGTCTCAACCGCACGATCGCAGAAGGATTCCAAATCCAGAAGCTTAATAAGCTCTGCGGCACGCTCAGAAGCCACCTGCTTACTCATGCCATACAAGCGCCCCTGCAACACAATATTTTCACGCGCTGTGGACGATCTATAACATCCACCCTTCTGGCTCACATAGCCGATATTCTTACGAATCTCTTCCGGATTATTGGCAAGGTCATACCCTGCTATAGTCGCAGCCCCTTTTGTGGGCGTCAGCAGCGTGGTAAGCATGCGCAAGGTGGTTGTTTTTCCGGCACCATTAGGGCCAAGAAAACCAAAAATTATCCCCGGTTCAAGCTGTAAAGTAACATTTTTAACGGCTTCTACATCCGCCTTCCCGCTCTTAAAAGTCCTACCTAGGCCTTGAGCATCCACGATAAAATTCATTATAGAAAATCCATTCTTAAGATAGTTAGTAATCAGCTGCGCTTATTATGCAAAGCTATGGTCTACTTTACCCTTATCTTCCGTCTTTTACAATGAGAAAAGGGGCTGAGGCTACGAAGCCTCAGCCCCCTAATAAAATCAAATAGAACAAAACGGTATTACCCCTACGACCTCCTTACAGAAATCTGATTACTCTGCACGCCCGGACAAGAACTAAAACACCAATCCTCTAAGATCTTCCAAGCTTATTGGATTTATTAGTCACTTCATCAATTTTAGTATACGAAATTAAATATATAATAGTCAATAATTTATCAGGGCGTGTCCGGGCATGCTCATTTTATTTTGCAGTATCTTGCAGAATCCCTAGTGACACTTACGCTCAACCTATTTTAAATATAGCCAGTTTGTATTTTATATTTTTATTTTTTATTGCAACTTGCAATATTTTTTTGATATAATGAAAACATGGGCAAGTGTATCCATACGAATTGCCTGAGTTAAATAAATTTCCTTGTATGGGGGAGTAACCTAAAAATTAGGAGAACTTTTCATGAACACATTAAATAAAACCCTTATGAGCCTGGGACTTTTGGCCATAATATCGGGGGGAAAAACCCTAAGCACAGCAAACAGCCAGCTTGATAACGATCTTTTAGATGCGGTGCGCGACTTTTATGGAAATGCCGAAAACGTCAAAAAAGCCATCGAAAGTGGAGCAAACGTCAACACAACAGACCCGTCCAAGAGAACCGCGCTTCATCGCATGGTCACTTTGTCTTCACAGAAGCCAAAGGTCGCCCTAGAGCTTATCCAACTCCTGATCAACAAGGGGGCCGATCCTAACGCCAAAGACGATTTCGGATGGACGCCCTTGCATATCTTTGCAGTACAAAGGGCAGGGAGGGACCCTAAGGTTCTTGAAACACTCATCGATGCCGACGCAGATATAAATGCAAAGGACAGTCGCAATAGAACGCCCATCTTCTACATAGTAACAATTGGATGGGATCCGCTAATAGAATTCGGGTTAAAGTCATTTATAGAAAAAGGCGCAAACATATTCACGTCAAAGGACGAGGATGGGGAAACCATATGGGAAATTATGAAATCTAAATCCTTCCCAACAACCACCATCTTAGAATTGTTTTTCCCACTCAAAAAAATGATCGAAGACGTCGAAAACGAGCCATTCGTAAAAATGGAAATAAAAAACACTGCAACACCTTTCCTAAAAGCTATTTTGGAGAAATTTTCCAAACAACTTTCCGACAAGGAAGAGTCAACGACACTAACCAAAGAGCAGATCGAAGAACTTAAAAAAATCGATGCTCCATTGACGGACGTAGAAAAAGCAACTCTTATTTCTATCGTCCAGAAATTCATAAAACTTCTTTATATCGGCCAGGAACAGTTTGAAAACGAACTGTCACAAATGAAGAATCGTCTTGGCTTTAGCGTGAAAGAGATGCTATTGTACAACAAACTTTTTGAAAAAACCTCCCCACTCCTAAATCTCCTTGCAGAATACTCCCAGGGCTTTTCAAATTACGGCAAGTTTTACATGAAGAAAAATCTCCAACAAATAACACCAAAACTAGGCGAGAAAAAACCACAACTCTCAGACATAAACATCAGTTTCGAGAAGTAGAAGACCAAAACTACTATCCCCCTGACTTGCGCATAAAAGATGCAAGTCAGGGGGATATTTTATCAGAACTCAGTCTTAAGTAGAACGTCAATACCCATTTCAGTCTTATTAAATGAAAACTTAGAGCATACCACCATGATTCGAAGCGTTATGGCGACCGACCAGCGTTAAAAATTTTTCCCGATTGTTAAGCTCACAAAATAGGATTGGTAAGACGATCCAAACAACCCCTGGAAAGAGAGATTTCCGTAAACACCAGACGAATTACGCGGCGAAAAAAGAGCTGACAATTCCACACCGCAAAGATTACGTCGTCGACCACTGTTGATTGTAATCTGGAACGGAGACGTGGGAACCAGGAAATAGGTCGTTGCTTTTTGCACATGAAAGGGAGCCTCGTTAACATAGCTCAATTTCTCTTCTAATGACCAGCCACCACCTGAGCTATCAAAATGTTGATAAAAACGCACGCCTGCCTCGCTGTACAAAAGCGATGTATGCTGCGGTTTCATAACCAGATTAAATCCCGAAGTTCCACACTCTCTAAAGCGCCCTTGCCAATTGTTGACCCAATTCAATTTTAAAAACGGTTCACCCCAACACGTATGGCATGAGTTTAAGGCAAGTGGCAGCGCAATTTCAATCCTCGGTGCAAAGATCCCCCCAGAAAAGTGTGCTGTCGCCTCCAACAGAGAAGCCGGATGCCGTTTGTTGCATACCTGATAACCTCCACCCCATAAAGCCGCTTGGATCGATAGACAGCCTCTTTTTAATGAGCCGTATAGGCACGCAATTTCTTCGTTCAGGTGACCATGTCCCATGCACGGTGCATAGCAAATCGCATTAGATCCATAACCCAATCCACCGCCGAGCAATAAGTCAGAGGCATGATAATCAAATGCAGCTAAAATTCCTGCGATTTTATTCGTAAAACAGGGGATTTCTCTGTGAGCTTTAGAATGCACATAATTTCCAAATGCAGTGGCCCAAAGAGAATATTCAGCCTCTGCACAGTCCTCACAACAGCAACTTTCTCCCAAAAAACAGGATTTAATCCTAAGATCAGAGGTATCCAACAGACGAAGTCGAGGTTCCAATGCATACGTAAAGGCCAATTGCGTGTTAATCGCACTGGAATATGGGCCCACAGAAGATATAAAAGCATCATTGATATCGACAAAGTTCACACCGTTCCCAGAAGGTATGACCAATCGGGTAAGCGTTCCATTCGGTGCCACCAATGCAACATAAGTCTGCTGACCGGTCAGATCCTCACCCCCAATAAGACCTACCCCTTGGTTATTGATCGCCACATCCAAGATAGGACATTGGGTCTCAGGAAGGGCCAGTGGGGTTACTGCCCCATTCGGTGTGACAAGAGCTGCATACCCGTCTGTATTCGTTCCACCACCGATAAGACCCGCGCCCGCATTATTAATATCAACGGCAAAAATAGGAGTATTTACAGGGATGGTGATTGGCTGGGGATTAGGATTATTGAAGGTTACCAGAGCTGCGTATCCGGCACCGCCACCGCTCGCGCCAATAAGGCCGAGGCCGGAATTATTCAGAGCAACCGAGTAAATGGAAGGAGTAGTAAAAGGGAGCGTAATCTCTTGGAGGGCCGTGCCATTCGGCATCACAAAGGCAGCATAACCATTCGTATTGCCGCCACCGATGAGCCCCGCACCAGAGGCATTTATAGCCACATAAAGAATGTTCGTGCTTCCTCCAATCTGCTGAGGGCTTGTAGAACCGGGTGAAATATAAGCGGCATACCCGCTATTTACAACAAATTGATTGCATCCACCAATAATCGCATTGCCTGCGTCATTAATTGCTACTCTGCGAATGCCATTAGTACCAGGAGGAAGACTAATCTGCTGGGGAAGTACGCTTTCGGTAGGAATGCGTGCAGCATAACCATCCCCCGACTCTCCGCAGCCTGCAAACCCCACTCCGTAATCGTTGATTGCTACGCCACGAACGGGATTTGTCGGGAAATTTAAAGCTTGAGGAACCAAACTATGGGAAGGAATCCGCGCAATATAACTATTACCGCTACCGTTGCCACAACCAACGAGACCAGTCCCCGCATTATTGATAGCAACCGTACGAATCGAAGGCGTTTCTGATGGAAGCAAAATCGTCTGGGGAGTTGTTATACTATGCGGGCTAAGAACAGCGGCGTATCCATAACCCTGGCTGTTACCGCCTCCCATAATGGCATAGGGTATACTTTCTGCATCAGCAAGTGCACTCCATAAAAAAGCAAGTACCCATTTCCGCATGAACGCTCCCCTGTTTTTGCCACTCCCGATCGATCAAAAGCACTGTAAAAAATCGTACCGTTTTCTGCAAGCGTTTTTTGATTCAGATTTTACTTTGTTACAACTCTTTAGTCTTGAGTAAAACGTCAATACCCGTTTCACTCTTATTAAACGTAATCCCAGCCAGTACGATCCTTTTATTTTGCACGATCTTGTAGGGTTCCCAGTAGCGCTTACGTTCGATCTGTTCTAATGCAACCTCTGGCGTACTGTCTTTTTTAAATTCTACAACAAAGGTACAAGTGGTACCCTCTAGTAAAAGATCCATAAAGCCCTCTTCGGTTGCTGCTTCGGTAGGAGGACGTCGCCCAAAAAGCACACATACCATGAAAAAAATCTGATGATAAAACTTTTCGCGATTAACCCGGATATTGTGCGGAACAAGCTTGATAAAATCTTGCAGGTGTTTGCAAAAGAGCCCGAGATCGTCTGCTACCAGAGCTTTACGGAATCGATCACCAAATTCGCCAAATTGTTCTGGGGTGAGCCCCCCAACAAACTGCATTATCTGTTCAGTTATCGAGTACCGAATCTCTTCATTAGGATAGCCAATACGGTACCCACGCTTACCCGGGTCGTAATCAGATAAAAACGTTAGATAGCCAGTCTGGAGCAATAAGGTTCGATAATTTTGGTAATAAAGATCAATAGTAAATGACTCCAGATTCGATTCTGAAAAAAAAGACCCTTCAATCGTTTCTATATCAGCGGCAACAATCGGATTCTGTTCGATAAATTTAATTAAAAAACTCGGCGTACCGCTCGAAAACCAATAATTATAGAGGTCTTTTTTTGCCAGACAGTTATGGAGTGAAAAGGGATTATACACTTTAAGATTACTCTTAGTGAACCGATACCCATTGTACCAAGCCTTCACCACCTGACGCGTCTGGGCATACTCTTCATGGCGCTTGTCCGCAAATGCCCGAATGTGCTCGGTAAAATAAAAATCAACCTCCTGATCGGTGTAGCCAACCAGAGCCGCTGCGCGCTCGTCATTAGTTAAATCTTCTAGGTTATTCAAATCGGAAAAGAGTGAGACCTTTGAAAATTTGCTCACACCTGTAACAAAGAGAAAGTGCATATGTGCATCGACATCTGCCCCCTTAAGAGTGCCATAAAAATTCTTTAATTCGCTACGCGAACGCTCTGCATAGGCAAGATTGTCAACCAGATCAACCATCGGCTTATCATATTCATCAATAATCACTGCTACGGGTGCTATGGTCTGACCAAGTGTTCTGATGAGTTCTGCAAATTTTGCTTTAAGTAGTTTTTCTTTAAGCACCAGACCATAGGCATATGCATGCGCATCTAGTGCACTATGCAATCCTTCAACAAGTCGCTCAGGTGTCTCATGGTCTATCTGACTAAAATCAAAAAGCAGCACCGGGCGTTCCTGCCAGGCGTAATCACTCTGCCCAATCCACAGATTAGTAAAAAGTTCTTTTTTGCCACTAAAAAATGAACTGAGGGTGGAACAGGTTAGAGATTTGCCAAAGCGGCGGGGACGCGAAAAAAAGTAACGCTTGGGCTCACTTGAGTGAATCAACTGATATAAGATCTCGGTTTTATCAACATAGAGGGCCCCACTCGTGATAATACTCTGAAACGTTGAGACCCCAATCGGCAACTTTTTCATAAAATCAAAAACCCTTCTGCATAAACCTGCTTTAGCTTGCCCGTTTTCAAACTACACAAATTTTGAATTTTAAGTAAATTTTCAACCGACCAAATCATAGTGCATTAGGTTCGATGAACGACATCGCACAAAGCTCGACAATAATGCTCATTTCAAAATTCTTGATTTGGGCTTATAGCATTTTATACACTCATTATAATAAAGATGTATTCGAAGGGGTGCTATGAAAAAAATTATTGTGGGGCTACTCGCGCTTGTGAGCTCAAGTCCCGTTGTGTGTATGGAGAATTTGGCACGGGCTCTGCGGGAGATCGCACTATCTGCACCTTCAAAGGAAATTTTCAATCCCCCAGCTAAGAAGGACTGGGAATTTAAATTGTCGGAAATAAAGCTAGCAGACGCAGCTCCAGAAAGTAAGTTTGAAAAAAATAATAAAATTAGAAACATAATAGATACACTTGCCAAGCAGGACCTGGACCCCGCCACAATTGCGAATTATATGGCCATCCAGTACAAAGCGAACAGCAAGACCTTTCCCTTAACACAGTGTGACTGTATGTTCTTTAAGAGGAGTTCTATCGACGAGGCATCAATCAGGACAAGTTATGAGCAGCTTGTAATACAAAAGTTAATAGACGGCTGGACGACTAAAAAGGACAAGGGAGGAAAGGTTGCGTACATAAGTGTAGGCTCGGGAGGTTTGTTGACAGATTTTTCCATAGCGGACCAATTTCTGGACAAAGTGCCCAACGCCAATCTGACCATCCATGCAGTAGACACTGAGTACAAACATTACCTCCAGTTACTGGATTTCTGCAAAGGGGAGCCTTTTCTTACTAAAGAATCTATTGATAACAGAATAGGCTATCACGGTTCTGTTCAATTGGGATGGAGCCTGAACAACGCCAAATCAACAAAAAATTTTGCAACGGGAAATGGATCAATTAAGGAATCTATAATAAGAGACCTTATTATCCCGCATGAGCAGTTCCAGCGCTTTCTCTACCTGCTGACAAAAAGGCACCCGAAGGCCACAGTCAAATTGGAGCTATGGTCCTCTATGAAAGGGCCGGAAAATGAGATAAATAGGATCGCTCCCGACTTTATTGGCTCCATTGATGCACTAGATCAGAAAGGGAAAATCTTTTACATCGATGACAACTACTTACTCAAGCCAGGCGCAAACGACTTCGACAAAGGAATTTCAGTAGTTGAAGGTCCCATATTTACTGATTTCAAGAGCTTATGTGCCGCATGTATAAACAATGTACGCAAAACATGCGATAATCTAGCGGTTGGGCGATATAATACGGATTATGCCGTTTTACTGGGACGTTTTATCCACAAAGACAATTTTGATCCCGAAAAGACAGATTGGGACTACGCATGGCTCACAAAAGATCTAAAAATAAAAAAGCAAACAACAGACATAATAACGTTAATAAGCGAGTTTTTAAACACCGATGACTATGCTAAAAATACACAGAAAATGATTGATCAATTAAAGTAAAGCGATATCATAGACCCCTAGGCTGCTTTGGGCACCTATTATCCATCAATGGTACAGTCCCATAATTGCGCAACCATAGGTCATAGAGGTCGCATACTATACCTGCACATAAAGAACGTCATTGAACATAAAAATTACCGATTTTGCACCCTATGACTTAGCTATTGCCCTAAGGCTCCGAGCAAATGAACTAAATAAATCGGATATACCATCTTTCTTTTCTGAACGGCTTTTTATAAATTCTTTTACTTTCTTTACAAAGTCTGATTCCCCTTCTAGTGCAGTTTCATTTTTGTTATTTTTCACCCCCACGTCAGCACCCTTTTCAATCAGATACTTTACAATCTCAAGGTCTTTATCCGCTCTCCCCGCCAAAAAAAGGGGGGTCTCCTTCCACTCATTCACGCTATTAACATCCGCCTTACCCTCTTCAACTAAACAGCGAACAATAGCTAAATTCGCGTCTCTTACAGCAAAAAACAGAGGCGTCATAAGACGCCAATTTCCCTGGTTGACGTCAGCACCTTTTTTAATCAAAAATTTAACAGCATCTAGTTTGTGAAACGTCACCGCGTTATGCAAGGGCGTAAAATTCTCCGAATCATCAACCTTAACATTAACATCAACGTGCTCATCCTCAATCAAGTACCGCATAATTTCAAGATTCCCTTTTTCCGCAGCACTAAAAAGAGGCGTTCCAAAATGCTTCGTTTTCTGGTTAACATCTGCCCCTTTTTTAACCAAAAGTTTTACCGCCTCTAACTGATTTGATCGTATCGCCTTATGCAAGGGAGTGGTACCCCACTGATCCACAGCGTTAACATCAGCCTTTGCAACATCAATCAAATAACTAATTACATCAAGATTACCACCCTGGACAGCACTAAAAAGCGGCGTAAAGCCCAGTTTGCTTTGATTAATATAAGCACCATTTTCAAACAGAAACTTTACAATATCCAATTTGCCTAATTCTGCCGCACTGTGTAGGGGAGAAGCATAAACCGCCCGAGCTGCATTGACATCAACCCCTACCGTTTTGACCAAGTACTCCACCATAGCAAAGGATCCACCCTCTACCACCAGCTCAAGGAGAGTCTTTTGGTCTTTATCCACGGCATTAGCGTCCGCTTTTTTATTTTCGATGAGGTCCTTCAACTCAGTAATATTCATGGTCTTGGCAGCAGCAAGAAGCTTTTTAGTTGCGTCAGAATATCCGGTCCACGGCTCCATTTCAATATCCGCATCCTTTAAAAAACGATAGGGCTCCTGTATACTTGCCACTTTTTTTAACCATGCTACCTCCCTATTAAACGCAGCGATTTTGATTTCAGCTTCTTTTTTCCCCAACACGTTTTCTGAATCAAATGAAAAAGAAGGATTTTTAACCGTTTCTTTCCAACTGCACTTAATTTCATAATATTTCCCTTCACTTCTTGAGAAGGCAAGGGCATCAATCTGACTTTTATCAAACGTAATTATCATTTCCATGACGCCAAAAAAAATGTCCGCCCCTTGACCACACTTCGTGTGTCAACGCAAGGTGAAAAGTTCCGGTTTCTAGCAAAGTAAAAAGTTCCGCTTTTTTAATTATCAACGACACCTCAATCGCCGGCGTGGCGAGCTTCATCCTACTCTCCTTTCTACGGGTGGATGTTTAATTTCCCATTTCATGGATGGAAGGCCGGAGCCAAAGCGTTTTGCAGCTTCGCTTGTTTTATGCGGTTTATAGGATGCGCATGTTTTTTCTACCATAGGTTTCTCTGGTCGTGTTTCTATTTCTGAGAAGTTAAGTGGAATACCACGAATAGACAATGTAATACTGCGATTAAGATGGATTCTAACTACAATCTCGTCCTTTTCGCGAATAAGAACTTGCTGTTGGTCATGTAATTGAAAGATTCTTTTCTCATATTGGATTGTAAAGTCGTTTGCTACCTTGCGCGTTTCTTTGGTGCAGAATATAGTGTCAAGATCGTATGCAATAATGGCTCTGTGTGCATCTCCCTTTTGCGCAGGTTCGACTGCAAACTTTCGATTGTGTCGTTCAATAAAGTCACTTTCGCGAAGAAACCTATTTGCCTCCTCGATCGAAGAGACGTTTACAAGGCGCATCTCTTTAACCAGGCGATCCTGGAATGTCTTATTTGACCGCTCTACGCGCCCCTTTGCTTGGGGACTATTGGCGTAGATCACTTCGATTCCAAGCTCAGCCATGGCTCTTCCCCACTGGGTTAATTTTGTATGTTCTTTGTTGTTGAGATTTACATGGAATGAGCCGCCATGATCGACATAGAAGCACTTTGGGCGCCCATATTTTTGGATGTAATTTTTGGTAGCTCTCATGAGTGAATCGGTTGACTCACTTTTTGCAAATTCAAGCCATAGAATTTTGCTGGTAGCATCGTCAATAAAAACAAGTAATGTGCACCATTCTCCGCGCCCTTCGAACCAGTCATGTGGCGACCCATCGCACTGCGCCATTAACCCAAGCATTACGTAGCGCTGGCGCCGTTTTCTGTGTTTGCGGCGTTTCGTCTTTTCCTGGTGAATTCCAGCTCGTATCATTGCTTTTCGTATTGTTTCTTTGCTGACTTTAATTCTGTAAATATCGAAGAGCTTTTCGGCGGTGAGCGTTGGTCCAAAGTCATGCCACTCAGTTTTTAACAAGTTGATAGTAAAAGCTTCCTGCGCTTTATCCCAACATTTTTCACTTGGCTTACCCCTACTTTTATGCATCAACCCGGCAGCACCTTCTGCCAAGTATCGCTTAACTTTTTTTCGAACCCAGCGAATTGTGACCCCAAGCCTGTATGCCGCAGTTCCCTGCGTTATTTCGCCTTTTTTATACTCTTCAAAAACAGTTATTTGTTCAAGTTCTTTTCGACTCATGATAAACTTTTCCATATAAGTTCCTGTTTTAGGTTTTTTGGTCTTTTTTGTTACAAACCAAATTACCCTAAAAGAGAAACTTATCACTTTGCTCCAACAAATCCACAGAAAATGATTGATCAATTAAAATAAGGCAATATCATAGACCCCTAGGCTGTTTTGGATACCTGTTATCCATCAATGGTACAGTCCCATAATTGCAGACTAAATCCCTTTTACCACATAGCAACAACGCATTCCAGACCGTGCCAGATTTCCCATAAAAGGTGACTGCCCCCTCCTAGGAATATCGTACGAATATATAAAATTCTATAAGCCCAAATCAAGAACTTTAAAAAAGAGTTTTTATAGAGACTGCCCAAAAAATGCCCTAATCCCTGAGTTAGAAAAAGAAGACTTTAACGAACCTGGTCTGTTTGCAACTTTCTAAGAGGATAGGTGTCCAAAATAATTCTTAGCGTTGTAATTTTATTCTCAGAATTAAATTCAAAAATATCGACCGCTTCAAATTGAAGAGCGAATTTCTCATTCCACACGGCTTCAAGGTAGATATACGCTGCAACGGTTGATTTATTCTCTAGCCCAATAAACATATTTTTTAATTCGACTTTAGTTCGTCGGCTTGTCTTAAATAAGTTTTGGAAAAACTCTGCCGCCGATTTTTCACCCGCAAAAAATGAAAAAACTGTGGCATCTTTTGAAAACAAACTAATCATTACATTGTAATCATTTGCTTTCAATGCCTTGCAATAGGATTGAATAATGTCATTGTACAAAATCATTGACAGCTCCTCGCAAAAATCTGAATTTTAGAACGATTAATCGTTTTTCAAGAAAATAAAAGTCTCACATCACCCCCCACTCACTTTTTATGCAACAACCCACCCGCCACATCCTGTTTCTCTGCCATGGTTAACCCTATGGTCTAACTATTGAATTTCGTTGCAAAGTCTGTAACATTCAATTCATCCTTCGGATTATCAATTATCACATTGACATCCGCCGCAAGCACTGGAGACCCCGAGAAAAAGATGCAGATTTTTTCTTTGATCTGAATAAAAATTAATACCCCTGATCTTTATGCTTTTGCAATAGCCTTTAAAGCACGTGCGAGGTTGTTTATTTCTCGATTTTTAGAATCAATAAGCAATTGTTTTAGCTTATCCCAAGTAGAATCAGGTGGCCAAGCGAGTCCAAATTTGCAAGGCCCCGTCAAAAACCCACCAGCCCATCGCAAAATATTGAGAAAAATAAGGGGAGTAGTCGGAACATTTACGTTAACCAAATTTCCGTCTGAATCTTTTATCAAAATTGGGCTTGTGTTCAAAGGCGAGCAAACTGCAAAAGGATTTGCCCCACTTGAAAGAAGCAGGTCTATCAAAGAGATATCAAGTCCAGAATAAATTGCCCAATGTAAAGGAGAATGCCCATAAAAATCTGGTTTATTTATAATGTTTCGACACTCCTTAAAATCTCCCAATGCGCGCAAAACTTTATCGGGCGAGCTAATTTTGTTTTTGCAAATCCCCAAAATAGCAAAGTGCCATACTGTATAGCTCCAAGAACTGATCTTTTCAAGAATATCCCCTTTGTTGTCATACGAACCTAGTGCTTTGATTGCATCATAGTGGCCTTCACTTGCAGCTAGGTGCACAGGCGAAACTCTATTTTCGTAATCAACAGAAAACGCAGTCTTGTTGAGCTTCGACAAAGTTGCCTTGCCCATAGAATCCTTGGCGATTTTATGAATAATGTTAACGTTTCCACGCGCAGCCGCAACATGAATTGGTAAATATTCATTTTCGCCAGAAGCTTTTAAAAATTCCGATGAATGATTAGCACTTTTAGAAACAGTGTCGAAAATAGCATCGTCTCCTCTAAAAGCGGCAGCACAGAGCGCTGAAAGCGGAATATTTTGGCTAAGCCAAAGTCCCAACCCCGGAGGCAGAAGGACCTCTAAAGGTGGTTGGATTTCGGATGTTATTCCAACTTCAACCTCTTTAGCTAAGACAAATTTTACCAACTCAAGATTGCCAGAAAGTATGGCATAAAAAAGCAACGTACCTTCCAATGTATCACACCCCATTACAAGAAACTTTTTTTCCTTCTCAGTAAGGGGCCATAATTTTTCTACAACCTCTCTGTTTCCTAGTCTAGCAGCCCTCAAAATTGGTAGTGTAATATTATAAGGTTTTCTATTTGAAAAAAATACAGCCATAGCCTCGTCTATATGAAAGTCCAACATAGGAGTAAACGGCAGAGCTTTATTATCTAACAAAAAGGTTACTATCTGGGAGGACTTTTTTGGATCCACCTTCGAATATTCAACAGCCAAAGAAACTGCTGTGCATGAATATCGGCTAGTTTTTTTGTTAATATCAGCTCCATTGGCAACAAGGTACTTGACCACATCAAGATGTCCTTTAAAACTTGCCATATGTATAGGCGCCCAAGATTCAGGTGTTAATGGGTGAGGTGAATCAGTATCTCCAGGCCATTCTAACGGACAGATAGTTAATTCATTTATATTATCACCCCTGTCAACGCATTTTTTTACTTCATTCAAATTTCCATCATAAGCTGCTTTTCCAAGAGCCCCCCGCTTTTCATTGGGAAAATCATATAAAAATTGATACAAAAAATCGATTCTTTTGGATGGCTCAAATGGTACTACATTCAGATCTGGTCCCATCGAAGAAAACAGACGAACAGCACCTGGTACTTTAAGTGAACTGGCTGATTTCTTGTATACCATAGTAAAAAGTTCTAACGGGCTTTTTTCCATTTCCAGAGTGGTACTTTTTTTATTCAAGGCCGCATCTTTACCGTCACTAAGAAGAATTTTGATCAAAGATAAATCAATTCCACCATACAGAGCCCAATGCAGAGGTGTATAGCCAAAGTCATCAAAATCATTCATTATTTTTCGAGCTTCTTCATGTGAAAATAGTTCATTAAAAACTTTTGCACACTCGGTTAATGGACGGTAGAACTCAAATTCATTAATTTTGCACGCACCAAAAACAGCAAAATGCCAAACGTTCCGTCCCTTGTACCCCTTTTGATGGATTAAATTTCCTTTTTTGTCCCGTACAATTAAAGCCTTTAATGCAGCAGGTTGTGTTTTAAGCGCTGCTAAATGAAGAGGGGAAAGTTCGTTATCGCTGAGCATTGAAAGAGTTTTCTCACCTTCTGGATATAATAATAATTCATTTAGTACATCCGCCTTTCCAAAGGCCGAAGCAATGTGTATAGGTAAGTATCCAATACATCCTGATTTTATTCCAAATTCAGCTAAATGATTGCTATCTTGAGCAACAAGCCTAAATATTTCTACATTTCCCACATAAGCTGCTACAGCTAATGGTACAACCTTTATTCCCTCGGTTGCGCTTGAAAAACTCCATGAAAAAGCCTGAGCTAGTGAAATCGACTCATTTAGCGACTTTTCTGCGTTTAAGGCAACTTTTACAGCTTTAATATTGCCAGATAAAACGGCGTTTCCAAGTACATTCAATCCTAAATAGTCACGATATTTAAAATGAAGAAAAGTCGAAGAGGGATAAGCAGAAAACAATTTAGAAAGAATTTCATCAAGTCCTAGGGCCGCAGCTCTAAAGCCAGGCGTGGTGAAACCACTAAGATAAGCGCTCTTGGCCCCCTGATTAAAAACCAATATCTGTTTTCCCTGAAGAAAAATAAATAATGGATAAGAAGGACCACCACTAATCATGAAAAATTTATCATCCATAGGTACTCTATTGGGGGGCTTGTGTGAGAGAAAAAAAACGACCATGTCAAGAGCGCTCTGTTTATCAAAAAGACTATATTCAATAGCCAACCCAAGAACTGAGAGATTATTGAGTGTTGTGTGTGAATCAATGTCCGCGCCCTTACTGACCAAATATTTCAAAATATCAACAAACCCTCTGTAAGCTGCTGCATGAACTGGCGCCCACTTCTCCGGACCTCTATTAACTATATATTCAGGAAAGTTCCATTCCGTTGGGCACCCTCCAAATGCATTGATATTTGCACCCTTGTTCTCAATTAGTTCCTTAACCTGTGTAAAGTCTCCTATAAATGTCGCCTTCACCAACGGCAGCCACCCATCCTTGTCCGGTTGATTTATTAATCCAGAAGATGCTTGTTGATACGAAACAAAAACGCATATTACAAGGCTAAACATCCAGAGAAAAAACTGACACATGAAAAACGTTCCTTTTCTCTTCAACTCTCTTCTTTGTACATTGCCTAACACATAACACACCACAATGCTTTTGTATATATCCCAATTTTCCTCTGTGAAATCGAAATCACGCAGTGCGATGGCGAATGAAAAAACTATCTTCTCAAAATCAACTGCATAGATAAAGGCTGGAAAAGCCTCATTGCCACTACAGCGCTTATGCCTGCAACTAGTGCAGGAAGACCGACAATCTGCGTAAGAACGTATACAAACCCCAAACATAAAATTGAACCCAGAAGCGCCAGAAGTACCGGCATCCAGACCTCGTCCGCTTCTTCTGCCAATTTTATCTCATACACCACTAATAGATCGAAAATGTATTCACAGACCAGACCGACGTAGACTGCCCCTGCAAAAACTAAGTAAAAATAGGGTTCCCCTACCATTTTTGTAAGCTGGATCGAAATAAGTGCGACTATTGCAATAAATCCATATACCCCCGTTAAAAGCCATGGAAGTTCTTCCGCATATGCCTTAACAGCCTTTACAGGGTATACATCCCTACGCCAAAATATAATCGTCAACAGCAGCGCCCAATTTTCGAGAGAAAAGTTCGATCTATCCAAATAATAGAGCACCCCGATAAGCACAATACCCATGACGTTATTACCCAGCCTAGAAACAAGTTTCATTATCGGCAAATCATCCTCTAACCACGGCTCATGCACAATATACTGATCATACAAAAATCGCCCCACGGTTACAGCCTCATACCCCACAAAAAGAGTCCAAAGCATGCCCATTCCTACAAAACGCAAGAAATACAGCACCCCCAAAAAGCATCCTGCTATAACAAGAAACTCAATATTTAACCAATAAGCCCTCTTGGCCAACTGTTCCCTAAAATTAACTATATCTTCTCTATATTCCTGCATAAGTTACCAACCAATCTCGTTCACCAAAAATAATTTTCTCAAACCTTTACAAGGGTAGCAAAAAGCTCGGAAACGCAAAAGTTTGGTAATCTAAATAAAGCTCAATTTATATTTCCTGAGCCTTATTTATCACACTCTAATCCAAGGTTATCGATGAAACACCTATCATTTTTTTTAGTAATCACGTTAGCTACATGTTTTACGGAATTTGTATGGTGCGCAGACACAGCCCAACTATGCCCTGCTTTCCAAGGAACATCATTCGAAAAATTTTTGAGCTGGACAGATGAAAAACAAAAGACCGTAGAGGTACTTTTGAAACTGATTGCTAGTAAGAGAGGCTCCCTTTTGGACATCGGGGCTGGCGATGGATCAGTAACCAGATTTTTGGCGCCTCAGTTTGATAACACCACGGCACTAGAACCAGCTCCTAACTTATTTGAGAAATTGAGCACAACCTGCAATACATCTGGATACGACCTTATCAACAAAGCATTCGAAGCGACCAATTTAGAGAAAAAATTCGATGTCATACTCGCATCCCATAGCCTTCAGTACATCCCCAACTATGCACAAGAATTAATCCGCATAAAAGACCTTCTCAAGGATTCTGGAATGCTCTTGGTCATAGACCTGGATCGAGAAAACTGTGAACTTGAGACATTCCACCTCAAGTATATGTATGTGGCAACATCAAGCGAAACCAACTGCATCCCTCCCCATAAGAACCTACTAGAAAAGTATTTTCACGTTAGAGAGGTACCGTTTATTGCGACGCTCACTATTCCATCAGTTGATGAAGCAATTGGAATATTTGACCTTGTATACAACACCACGCTTGACACCATTGACCCCAAAAATCTAGCAAAAGCCCGTGCTGACCTCTACCAAGAATATGGCGATGGTCCAATTGTTCTAAAAAATCGAATAGTTATCTATGTCTGCTCTAAGTAGCGGTACTATCAGAACCGTCGGACTCAACGAGGACACGTGTTACCTGAATCGCAGCAAAAAACCCACCGATTTTCACCGATGGGTTTTTATTTTATCTTGACCAGATCTTCATTTAAGAATCGTCCTACTTCGCTAAAGCTACGAAGGACATACTTCGCTTAACAAAGATGGCCTGCCATACGAAGCTCGGCACGAGCGAAGTATGGCGGCAGACATGTGGTACACTTGACAACTTTTAGCTGAAGCAAACTCAGAGAACAGATACTATTTGAAAACCCCACCATAAAATAAATTTTCAAAGCGATAGTTTCATGCAACCCCATTTTTTTCGTAGGTTATCCAAAGTAAAAATGTTGCAAAAGGTCCCATGAATAAGGATAAAAAGAACCACAAAGCGCCGCTATCACGCCCCTGCAGTTGCGCTATGGCAGCATTAAGGAATGCTAATGTCCCCCAACCAACAACAAATTCCTTTCCATACTCACCATATTCGCTATAGCCAAACATTTCGTTCGCAAAAGCCAAGAGTGTAGTGAATATCATCAATATTTTTTTCATACCTCCACCAATCTTAATAACAAACATTATGTAATGCATTCAACACAAGGTACATTCATTCGAATAACTCTGGATATTCTGTATGAACAGGAATAACGTATTGCGAATCTATTTCCTTGATCATCTCTCGAATTTCTTGACCAAGCGCATGCCCAGAAGCATGTGCCTTATATTCTTGAATTTTGAAATGTGAAAGCCAGTTTTTCTTACGCTCCTCATCCAATTCCATTTCCTCGCAAAACGGCTCACAGGAAGACTTAATCCAAATAGCCCCTTGTGGCTTAATGTCAATAAGTTGACCAATTTCCCACATACTCATTGTAACTACGTATTTCTGCGGATTTTTAGATAAGTCTTCATGGGTAATACTATTAGCTCTAAAAATAAAATCTCTCTCCCACACTTCATAATCCTGCTCAACCTGTTTTTGCTCAATTCCCAACTTATCAAGAAGGCCCCAACTCTTTTTAGGAACAAGTATTTGCACATCATTTAAACTAAATGGACATAAATCGCCTAAGGCTTTAATGAGGTAGGCAAGTTTAAGATTTACAACAAAACTCCGATTGTTATCTTTGGCCGCTTTGTAAATCGTATTGACCCTATCTAAATCTCGTATTGGAAATTCAATAAAAACAAGACCTTTAGCGCTCTTCCCTATACACGCTTTAATTTCTTGCTCAACGCCTGACTCACTCAACCCATCATCTTGATTTATTCTTGTGCCCTCCACAACCAGCCACGTCGGTTTTACTGATTTAGCTTTTCCCACAAAATTTCTACTCAATTCTCCGTGAGAGCCATGAAAACGAATATCCCCCGTATAAACCACATTTCCTTCGTCGCTATAAATGATAAAGCCACAAGATCCTGGCAAAGAATGGTCAACCGGCACCATCTCAACCTCGAGACAACCTATCCGCACCCTTTCATTGGATTGCATGATTTTATAATCTCTAGAAACTACGTGTTCATCATTTTTTCGGGTTACCCTACTTAATCCATCTTTTTTATTTCTATAGAAAGAAAACGTTTCGCACGCAGTGATTAGATCTGAACAATCGTTGCTGCCAGTATTTTCTAATGTTTGTAAAATTATTTTTGTAGCGTCAGTACAATATATCGGAATATCAGTCCTAAGAAAATGAAGATACTGAGCATGATCAGCATGAGCATGCGTTAAAAAAACTGCATCAACTAATCTGTTTTCAGCCGAACGCCCCATATGCTTCAAATAATCCTCACGATAAATCCCCTCAATATCAGGTAGAAGGCCCAATTCAAAAAAATCGCTCAGCGCTGCACATTTTCTCGGCTTCAAAAATTCGGAAAAAAATAGTGCGGATTGTTTAAAGCTCATACCAAAATCCAAAAAGAGTCTTGTCCCTTTATGCTCTAAAAGGATCTTATTCCCGCCAATTTCGTTTCTGCCGCCCAATAACTCGATATTCATGCACCCCACCTCACGTACAAAACATTAAATATTCAAAAAGGTGATGAAGCCATGCACGCATGGTGGGAGCTTACCCATGGAAATATAAATAGCACACTTTCACCCAAGCAACAAGAAACTGCCAAATCCCTACTTGAGTATTGTAAATTGGACACATGGGCAATGGTTGAAATTTGGAGAAAGTTCAACGAGTTGTGCGATTAAATCAATTTGCACAACAGAACAAACCAACCAATAACTTTGCCTAAAATTCCCCCAACAACTCAATCAAGCATTGCTCTTATTTCGTTTAACACGGTGCAGCGTTCGAATTTTTCATCCAGCCAATCAGAATACCTAATACGATAAAACTGCCAACCAGCTGATTCCAAAATACGCTGACGCTCCACATCATTCTCAACGTAAATCCCACAAGCTTCATCAAGCTCATTTTCAAAATGGCAAGGACCATCACACTCAAGCGCAATGCGCCTCCCGGTTTGATTATTGCCAACCACAAAATCGATCTTAAACCCACAACTTTCCACCTGATTTTGGATACAATAATTTTCATCCAAGTAATTATGCAAAAAATCGAATACTGTTTGTTCAAAATAAGAATCAAAGGGCTTAAGATCCTCAACAATATGTTTTACAACACCATATTGCTCAACATAATCTAAATATTTTTTTATCCAAATTTTATGTGGCATTTGGTCTATTGGCAGACTTATACAACAGTGCACTTGCTCTCTAGCCCGTGAAAACGCGACATTTACCCTTCCACTATTCACCTCACCCCTAATATCACCATCCTCACCTGTAAGCGGGGCATATTTGTTTTTTTGATCTGGATTTCTGATCACAAAGGAATAGATAATTATGTCTTTTTCATCCCCTTGAATTCCCTCGATAGCACTAACCTTATAATTATCCACTTCCTCTTTAAGTCCTGCTTTTACAAAACGGTCACTTAGATAAAGCGCCTGCTTCGTAAAAAACGTTAAGATTCCAATAGATTTATTCTTATATTTCTCATTCGCTCTCAACTCATGGAACAGCCCCAAAATATAGTCTGCCTCGGCAACATTAATCTGATCATCTTTTTCATGTTGCCCATCTGATTCAATCTTATGGATAAGCATCGTACGATTAGTATCTTTATAGGTAAGATGCGTACTGTTTGCCACAACCAGCTCTTTGCCTTTCGGCTTATAAAAATAATTGTTACAAAAACCAATAAGCTCCGGTGAAGAACGATAATGATATCGGAGAGTCTTATCGGCAAAACCCCTTTTATACGCAATGTCTAAAACCGACTGAACAGACGTCCCTGTAGCCTTAATTTGGTTCTCTTCTGGAATTTGAAAACGGTTTGCCAATTCATCAAAATCACGATTGGACTTAAAACTTATCGTGCTATCGCGCATTTGTTCACTGTCCCCAACAAACAACATTTTATTAGTCCTATACATAACAGGCATTGTATAGGCAATATTACACTGCGATGCTTCGTCTAATATCACATAATCAAAAAGATTTGCCTCCAAGGGTATTATTCGGCTCGCATCATCTAGTTCCATTATCCATACGGGAATCAGATTTAATATTTCTTTAAATTTTTTCGGACTCTTGCGAATTTTATCAAACGTCTTAAATGCTTGTCTCGATTTTCCAAACGCACTTCCTAGCTCTCTGACCGCTTGCTTCAACAATATATTACCATTCCAGTTGCGCGTAAGACGCTCATCAATGATATTCTGAATATACATTGTAATACATTTTTTATGCTCTATTTCCAGGGATGCTGCATCAGCCCTTGCAGATGATTCATTTATTTGTGCTCTTATCTCATCTATTTCAACCTTAAGGCACTGAACTCGCAGTATCTTAGTTTTAAGTTCTGAAAAAGAAACAGCGGCATTTCTTTTTTGCTCCAAAACAAAAAAAGTTTCCCGTGAAATACCACACGTAGCTAGCAGTTCACAAGACTTATTCTGCACCGACAATTGCTCTGACTCAGTTTCTTTATAATTGAAATAGCACGCTATGCTGTTTAATAGTGCCGCTAATTCCTTAAAGTTAACATCCAGCTTATTAATTGTAGGCACGATCCAAGCCATTACCTCACAAGGCAATTTCTTATTTAATAAATCACGTTCCACTGCAAACAAGTCAAGGACCTCTTGCTTCTTCATTTCCAATTGCTTCAAAAGATCAAAATACTCACAAGTTTTCAATAAACTATCCACAAAACCAAGCATTCCATTTTTTGAAATATCTTGTGAAAATTTATTATTTAGAAAATCACACAATTCTCTGGGAAGAACCTTAAAAACATTTCCCAGCCGCCAACGCCTCTTAGTATTTGACAAAGATCTCAGAATGGAATTATGCCCTTCATATGCCGTTTTTTCCAGGTCACTTCTAAGGCTTTTTAATGCTGTCCAATGAGATGCCACACCAAAATCAATGTGGTGGAAAAGTTCCTTAAATGCAATTTTATCATCTGCAAGACCAAGATCTATTTTTTGCTTCATAACCAGCATTTCTGCTTTTGTTTTTTCTATTTTCTGAAAAATATCCTTAAACCGCTCAATAGATAAATGAAGCACTTCAGAGTATGACGACTGCCCTAATGGCACATGGCAAAATTCGCGGTCAAATTGCTCTCTCTCTGCCGAATAATTTTTCTCATATTCTTCTAAAACGTCCTTTAAACGCTCTATTTTTTGATCAAGATCAGCTATTGCAAGAAACAGATCTTCTGAGGCATATTGGGCAAATTTCCCTTTATCCTCAAGTTTTATATTGAATTCTATTAACTTGTCATACTCTTCCACAAGTGCAGAGTACCGCCGCTGACTCATTATGGAATCATTAAGACTTTTACGTTCCTTAACCCTATCCGCAACAACAGTTTCTAAACCACGCCCATTTACTGCATTACAACGAAATATTTTATCCCGTAAATTATTTTTATTTATTAGTTTTTCAACATAGCCCCCCAAGGAACTAAGCAATAAAGCAACTCCATCATTCTTATCATCATCTCCTACCTGAGCTGAAGATGCGTTAGGAATATAGCCAAACAAATACTTAATATCAGTACTTTTTAATTTATCTTTTACAACTTTGAGTGCTTGAGCTTTTTGGCTTACAAACAAAATCCTTTTTCCATTCGCAGCTAAGTGGCAGAGAATATTAGCAATAGTTGTCGATTTTCCTGTGCCTGGCGGACCCTGGACAATGGAAGCTTTGTTTCCCATCAAGGATAGAATATCCAATTGAGACTTATCAAAAGGAAAAGGGAAATATAACTGATTTTCATTCGGCAAATTTTCGCGTACATCTAATCCATCATTTTGCATCCAAACCGAAAGCGCCGTCGCCCCCAATTCAATCTCAGGCAATTTGGTCAGTTGCACAAGATCTTCAACAAGAAAGTAATTCACGCGAGGACTTAAAACCAGACTTATGTTTTCAAGCTCAAAAGATTCTTCATTGAATGCTATGTTGCAAAGGCGCAATTGAGCCTTAACCACACCAATAACATCACTACATACGGTTTCGAATTCGCATAATGGCAAAGTAAACTTGGCTTCCGCCTCTCTCTTCCCTATTTCACTTAGGAGCTCATGATACAGATTCTCCCCCAAAACTGTTTCAAAGATACCAGTATTTATTTGGATTTCTGTATCTGCAGGATAAACAAAATATTTTCCAGCGGCACCATCAATTACTTTCTCTATTTTTATTGGCAAGGAAAACAACTTATAGGCATTGATGCGTTTTTTCTTTGCATTACACGATTCATTCCCTTCATCAGTCTCCTCATTGTTCTCAATAGGATGGTCTGTGACAAAGCGACCAAATTGTAGATATATTTGCTTTGTGTATGGATTTTGAATATATGCACTACAAAGATCTTCAATTGTCTTCGCCAATTCTTTTTCTGTCGCATGTCTCAACTGCTCATTCTCGGGGACATCTTGAGGATCATAGGTATAAAAGGTATCAAAATTAATCGGCACCCCCTTTTCATTGTCCTTTTCCTTATCAATGTTACAAAGAAGAATTTGACCCAAATCCAAGTAATTACGAGGCAACTCCAAGGCGTTCTTATTTTGCTCGCTTAAAATACGTTTTTTGGTCAGATTTACGTAACCGTGGCAATATTTGATAAAATTTGCAAGATTCCCGTCCATAGCACCCCATTAAACAAAGACTAAAAGTTCATATCACAAATTTCTACACACAAAAAATTCTAAGCCCCCATGGATACAACCCTGAAAAAGAGAATAGCCCAAATAGACCACCAATTTTTACAACAGATAACCAAGCTAGCTCTTAAACATCAGTTTATCTCATTTAAAGAAAATGTAAAAAGATCGATTTAAAGCATGTATTTATCTATTTATTACAACTTGAACACAGGCTAAAACACACGCCATCTCGACAGCTATTTTTTATTCTGCCACCCTCAGGGTTTTTAACATTATTTTGGCACAAAGAATAACCCTGTTTTTAGCCATTTGGAAATCAGCGAGGCAATGTTAAGCGTTGACAGAAACGGTGCCCTCAGGATCGTCCAGATACACGCCGAGAAAGTGAATACCATCCTCAACAAAATTATCAATAGTCTTGTTCAACAAAAATAGCAGAGAATTTAAGACTATAAACAGGTCTAAAAGGTTATTTCACATATTTGCTATTAAGAGGATGCTCTAAGAAGATAATTTTAGCAGAACAATGTGCCAAAATTACCGCAGAATCAACGCAAATAAACAAATGGCCACCCCTGTACAGCTTCGCCGTATGGATTCGATACATTTTCTTCAGCTTGGAGGGTTTGAACTACGAAGTAATACCAAGCTTCAGAAAACACTCACCACGAGCGTGGTGGGCGCGAATACCCTTCTAAATCAATATAATCAGATGTTTTTCCATTTTTCCCAATCCCCATAGAATTTGCAAGAGTAAAAATAATTACAAATCTTGCTGCTCTAAATTATTTCTAACAAGATGTGGGCAACGCATAATCACCCTGAGCGGAACAGAGAAACTTTAGGCATAAAAAACTATTTATTAAATCAGTTTTCAAAAAAGACTCTAGTAACGTTTAGCCCAACTTAAGGTTAAAACGTCTTAAAACTCAGTTAATATAATCATCGCAAAATTACTCAGCAAAAAACCCACCGATTTTCACCGATGGGTTTTATTTTATCTTGACCAGACCTTCATTTAAGAAGAAAGGCAAAACTGGTTTACGAGGCTATGCAAAAACTGGCCCAGCCGACGCTTACGCTGGAATGTCTACGAAGTTCCACCTAAGCTATGGCGGGCAGTCCACACCTACTTATAATCTGCCTTTAAAAAAATGGCGCAGCCAGTCGTAGCCATAGCTACACCTCGAAGCCTTACCGGCGTAGGTGTAGACTGGCGGGGCTAACGAGACTCGAACTCGCGACCTTCCGCGTGACAGGCGGACGCTCTAACCAAACTGAGCTATAACCCCATACATGGCTCCGCGGGCAGGATTCGAACCTGCGACCCAACGATTAACAGTCGTTTGCTCTGCCGGACTGAGCTACCGCGGAATCCAATCATCTTTATACATATCAATTACTGGTGGGCGATACAGGGATCGAACCTGTGACCCCCAGTTTGTAAGACTGATGCTCTACCGCTGAGCTAATCGCCCCTCCACTAGGAATACAATAACGGTTACTGAACAAAAAAGCAAGAACCTTTTTGAAAAAATAATAGGCCTGATAGTCAACTCGCGATTATAGTGGAAGTGTAAACAAAAGTGTTACCATTCGATACATTTACTTCGCATGTGCCATGCTACGTTAACACACAAGGGCATGCAGAGAATGCATAGTTACCCTCTGGATCGAAATAACAACTGGTTTTCTAATGCTGAATTTTTCTCTGCAATTTCAAAAGTTCTTTAAGTACAACGGCAAAATATTTTCTCCATTGCTATACTGTCAACCGCGCACAAAGCTACAATCCAATCCTCCCTATTAAAAAAAAGGAACCCTCCATGACCTCCATTCCCTCCACTCCCTCCATTTCTACCCAAAAAATACTTCATGAAATCATTGATGGAACCAGAACGTCCTACAAACATTTATTCGAATGCCACTGCCCCTTTTTAACACGTACGCTCCCCTTTAGAACACTCTTTGAAAAAGAAGTGCTACACGACATCCTCCGTACTTTTCCGCCCCAACAGACCACTAATTTGATCTACGTAGCCCATCTGCCAGGCGGCCTACTATTTGATTTTCTTCTTCTAACCAAACTCCTGGCACACGGCTACCACTCTCTCACCGTTATAACTATCGAGCCACACCATAAAAAATCTGAAATAAAAGAGGCCCTGTACGACTTTAAAACCTGGTTTGCAGAGCTTGCACCCGTTTTACCACAACATCCCGTCATCACAATCCAAAACGTTGCATCATGGGAAGAATACATAAAAATATGCGACGGCACCCCCACTTTTAAAGCCAACTGCATAATCACCGTCGACCCGGATGACAAAGGATCTATGCCTCATTTTGAACGAGAATCATACGTAAAAGAGATAGGCCCTTTACTATCTAAAACCTGCACACCCTTGAGTTACCACGCGTCCCTTTACTTCCAATTAAGCGGTGAGCAAGCCTACCGCCATGGAGTGCACGTTATAAATACGCATTCGCCAACTTCAGACAATTTCCTCTTAGCCGGGAAAGAGCTCTACGGGGAGTCAACTTTTACTTCAACGCTCACCTTTGCATTCTACAATGCTAAAAGATTAATCCCCTATGGGAACGCTAACGCCGCTCTTCAATTGAAAAAAAAGATTCTTACTTACCCTGCACTAGAACCGCTGGTGCACTTTCTACAGCAGGGGACGGAGCTTCCACAACTGCAGGAACTACAGGCTGTTCTTTTGGCACTTCAGGAGTCAAAACCGTCTTAGGAGTCACACTTTCAAGAGCAACGGCTTTCTCTGCTACAACATCCGGAGTAGCTACTCTAACATCCTCGCTTTTAACAGGAGGATTACTAAGGGAATTCTTTGGATTTACTGAAGTTGACAGAGGCTGTGCAAGCGCGTCTACAGGTTCTGCAACCACAACAGGTTCCTTAAAAAGTTCAGACGCTTCAACCGCCTCTCGAGACACTAGAAGACAAAAATCCACGGTCTGCAAATCAATAAGAGGCTCAACAAACACCTCCTGATAGATCCCAGCCGGAGAAACCGACAAAATTTTCCCCAGCCCAAACCCTCTAGGAAAAACAAGACCCGCCCCATAGGACACCACAAAATCATCTACTTTAAGCTCATCATAATGACTCACAAACGACAATTTCAACCGCTTACTATCATTTACGCCCTCTAAAATCCCACGAGCACCCGTACGAGGGCAGATAGATGCTACACGGCTTGCACTGTCCGTAACAAGCATTATCTTGCTATAAGAACTAGTAACCTCACTCACACGCCCTATTAAGTGGTTATGGCACAGCGCAATCATATCTTCAGCAATACCTTTACTCTCCCCCGCATCCACAAGAAAAAAGTGCGTGGTTTCAGAAAGATTCTTCAAAAGTACCTGAGCGACTACAGCACATTTTAATTTATAACGCCGCCTAAACGCATCTAACTCCGCACAGTCTTTACCATAACTAACTACGGCTTCAAGCTCCACCACACGCTGCAGCAAAGCATCTCGCTCATGCAAGGTTTTTTCAAGCAAGAGCACAAGGTCATCATGCCCCAACCGCTGCAAACGCCACGCTCGCACCTGATCCGTAACGGAATGCTGCAAGGCCAAAAATGGCGCAACCACCTGAGCTACCAAACGTCGTTGCCACCACTGCGTAGCCACCACCAACCAGAAAACCGCCATAATCAGAACGCCGCCAAACAAAATTCGTCGCAATGATCGCCTACGCATGCATTCTCCCCACCCTCCAGTAATTTTAACAATAGATTCCCAAAAGACCCCACTATTTACGAGAGTAACGCACCATGCAACAAAGAACAAGAATGAAGTTGAAATCCACGTTATAGCCGAATAGGAAATTGAAATGAAAAAATGAAGAGCTATTAATGTTTTACATATTTATATAAATTTGACATCATTGTTCTTTATGGTATCATTAGAGCAGATTCATTCCAAAATGGGGAGTGAGTCAAAAAAGAAAACGTTTTCTTTTATTAATGGAGGTTCATTATGAAATTCGTTAGACAATCTTTTACGGTGCTTTCAATTGCACTTCTTTTGTGCGTAGGCCAATCTCATGCAATGGGTGCTTTTTTTAGCAACGCATGGAACAACGTCACCAGTGGAGTCAAAACGGCTTACACCGCCACAAAAAATGCAGGTTATTCTGCCTATACAAAGACAAAAGATCTAGGTTCTTCTGCCTATGAAAAAACAACAGATGCTTTAACAAGTTCTGTTGCAGATGCTACTTACAACGCTACCTTATCGCTATTGACAGGCGGCGGATCTGCATACGCAACGCGTAATGTAAAAATAGGTCTACCCCTCATGATGGCAGGTATTTTAGGAAGATTTGCATTCAATAAATACTACAGCGGATCAGCATTCAATCGCCACTCATTCCTCCGTTCATTCGGTGAAGGTCTCTGCGGCGCCGGTCTTGCCACCCTTGGCGGACACAACAACGGCTACCGCAAACTTATGGGCGTTAGTGCATTTGCTCTTGGCGGACTCTTGCTATCACAGACACTTCAGCAAGAAGATCCTGAAGAAGCTAAAGTTTAAAGCCACTAAAAAACGCACATTTGCTTCTGTCTAAAGCAGAGGGCTTCGTTGTTATGCAACGAGGCCCTCTTATTTTTCTATTCGCAAGGTTATTTACTGCTTTATGGTTCAATCCGCCTTCGCTAAAACTCCCGTCTTCGCCAAGACTTCGTCGTGACCGGTATGCAAAATCACCCGCCTACGCTAACGCTATATCGTGGCTAACGCGCAACGGCGAATAAGCGGATCTGGCGCATTGTCCTTCTAGATAGGCATAATAATTCACGCTCAACAGCAATAGATTAAAAACCTTTTGGATGCATCGTATGCCAAGGCGTTGCCTGTTCATACGCATGCAAGGTCTCAAAAATAAGCCCTTCTGCAAAGTCCGGCCCCATGAGCTGGAATCCAACGGGCATATTATCCACAAAGCCACACGGAACAGACACAGCCGGAATATTTGCAAGGTTTGCAGGGCAGGTAAAATAATCCTGCAAGTCCATCTGCAATGGATCCCCCAGCTCACCCACTTTAAATGCAGGCGCTGCACTTACAGGAGCAAACAAAAGATCTACTTTCTTAAAGGCATCCATCATCTCTGCACGCATCATGCGCCGCACGGTGCATGCACTTTCGTAATACTGGTCCGCATGCCCCGCAGAAAGAACAAAATTACCAATCAAGATACGCCTTTTAGCCTCGTGCCCAAAGCCTTCTCCCCGGGTCTTTTCATACATATCACGCAGATCTACTGCATCCGCTGTACGATGCCCATACCGTACCCCATCAAAACGAGATAAATTAGAGGCAACCTCTGCTCGACTTACCATAAAATAGACGGCCGCACCATAGTCCATGGTAGGCAACGCAATATCAACAAGCTCTGCACCCAGCTTTTTTAGCTCTTCAAGGGCAGCATCCAATGCCTTTGCAACACCCGTCTCTATTCCCTTTGCTTGTACCGCATTAGTAATAACCCCAATGCGCAACCCAGGCCGAATCTTGCCGGTCAAACCTTTAACATAATCAAACGGGCCTTTTAATCTGGCCGAAGTACTGTCTCGCTCATCAACTCCCGCCATAATACCCATTAAAAGAGCATTATCATATACCGTTCGCGTATTAATCCCAACCGCATCAAGCGAAGAGCCATAGGCTATAAGACCATACCGAGACAATAAACCATAGGTCGGCTTACTTCCCACAATTCCACAAAAACAGGCAGGTTGACGAACCGATCCACCCGTCTCTGTACCCAAAGCCCACGGGACTAACCCTGCCGCAACTGAAGCTGCAGAGCCGCCTCCAGACCCACCCGAAGAACGTGTTAAATCCCAAGGATTAAAAACCGGACCATAGGCTGACGTTTCATTAGACGCGCCCATAGCAAATTCATCACAGTTGGTGCGCCCCACAAAGCTGGCCCCGGCATCTTTTAGACGCTTTACTGTCGTTGCATCATAGGGAGGCACAAAATTGGCCAAAATTTTTGACGAGCAGGAGGTAATCCGGTCTTTTTGACAAATAACATCCTTTGCAAGCCCAGGAACTCCGGCCAAAGGAAGAGTGCTATTGTCTACAGGAATATCCATAGAGGACGAATCAAAGGCCTCTATAACCGCATTAAGCTTTTTATTATGCGCCTCTATCCGCTTGAGCGAATAAGCAACCACCTCATTGGGCGATAGTTCCTTTTTCTGAATCTTTTCGCGCAGCTCTTTTACCGATGAGAATGCTAACAAATCCATTTAAAACCTTTCTAACTTCACGTAAAACCGTAGCGCACAGCTACAGTATATCGCGAAGTTAATAATTTTTGACGCTGCTTTCGATGCCACTTATCATAAAATAAGAAATCGCGGAGTACTCTATTCACATTATTTAATTTGTTTAACCACGTAGTCAACTAGCTAGGCCTTACGGCCTCTCCACAACTAGCCCCGTTTTATAATGCGCGGAACCACAAAATAAGAGTCCTCTCTCTGTGGCGCCTGAGCCAGAATCAGCTCCGAGTCAAATCGCACTACTTCATCATCACGCATCACATTAGCGCTGCAATCTACCACGTCCTTTGGCAAGGTGCACCGCGCCGCAATTTCTTTTAAAAAGGATGCATAGGCCAGCACAGGCTCAATCTCTTTAGCCAACTGCTCAGCTTCCGCAGGCTCGACATTCAAACGGGCGAGATGGGCCAAATGAAGAACTTCTTTTTCAGTTATGTGTGCCATCATTAATCCTCGAGTAACTTATATCCGGATCATATTTCCAACGATCCCGTCGAAACCAAAAAACATACACTATACTCATGACCCCATCCGCTAGATAGAAGGAACCATAAATAAGAACAAATTTTATCAGAGCATTTTCAATAGGCAATATGGAAAAGAAGTAAGATAGCGGAATAAAAACTAACCCACAAACCAAAAGCCGCGTAAACATAACCACCCGCACATTGGACGCCCCACGCAAAGCCCCGGACAAGATAACTTGAGTTAAATCAAAAAGAACCAGAATACTAATCATCGGGAAAACCGTAGCTGCAAACCATAAAAATTTATTTTTGGGGTCAAACAGATGAATAACGTACTCAGGCCAAATAGAAAAGACCAGCAACACGGCAGAAACCATGGCTCCAGCCAAAAAAAGAACCTTCTTAATATTGGTCTTAATTCCTAACCAATTTTTTATACCATAATCATTACTGACTAAAAATGTAATTACCTGTGCAAACGCAATCGCGGGCACAAACGCAAACTGCTCCATATCCCGTACCACAGCAAATGAAGCCAAGGCAACTTTTCCAAGAGGCGCAATCAATCTAACAATCCACAACTTTGCCATTGCAAGAATCGCCTTATCAACCATCACCGGCCAACTTAAGCGAATAATATCTTTTACAGCACCCCGATCCAGGCTCTTAAAGACCCTCAAGCTATATTGTCTCATCGTTCCATTTAATAAAACATAGGCTACAGCCGCACACAACATAACCGCATACTGAAGAACCGACGCAACCGCCGATCCACACAAGCCCATCTCAGGAAAACCAAAATGACCGAAAATAAGAGCATAGTCAAAAAAGGTAAAAACCAAACCGCCCAGAACAAAAAAAACCATAGGCAGACGCGTGTTTTTAACCCCTCGCAAAAAACCTATCACCGCAAAATATAGAAAGGTTAAAAAGACTCCCAAAGCCCGTATCTGTAAAAAAGGAATACCTGCACGCGCTATTTTTTCGGGAACCTGGCAAAAATCATAAATAAGATGTCCACCAAAATAGAGGAACAACGAAATCATACCCCCCATGCAAAAGGTCACCCAAAATGCGCTCACCGCAGCGCGACCTACATCCTCAAATCTACGAAGACCATTATACTGCCCACACAAAACCACAGTACCAACAGAAACCCCCTCGGCCAATTTACTTAAAAAATGGATAAAAGAGGCCGTAATACCTTGAGTAGTATACAACGTTGTAGACTTTAGATGCGCCACAAAACCTGCATCAATTATGCCCAACACCGAGCCTACCAAAAAAGCGGTAACCAACTCAGGCAAAAAATAGCCCACAATAGTTGTATACCGCTCGCCCGCTATATCATCGGTAATTCCCGCTACATAGCTTTTAAGAATGGATCTTTTTTCAACGCCCACTTGCCGTCTCGCCTCACATCTAAAAAATCTGGACACGCACGCTCATGTGGATAGTCTTACAGAAAAACCATCTCCTGACAACTACACCTAAACGCTGCAAATTCCTTAGCCTTATTAATATATCCAATCATAAAACTAAAATCCCGTTAAAAGCCCAAATAAAAAAATTTATTTCATTAATATTTGACAGATCGGATAATAAAATATACAATTTTTTATATAAACTCCTTACTATGCTAATTATTTATTAACAATGAGAATTAATTTTATGAAAAATAAAAAATATATACCGTTGGCGCTATTGGCTATCTGCTCGCTATCCTTGCACGAACTTCATGGAATGAAGGGAGGGGAGTGGATTAATAGTTCCAAAAAGAAACAGACACCTGCTACCATCAATTTTAATACCCTAAACCATGCGCTCGACAACTCAAATAATACTGACAATTCTGACGATTCGGGCAATCCTTTTCCTATTATAGAAGAGACTATTACCGACACTACTGCCAAGACTTCAAAAAAAACTATTATTGATCCAAATAAAGATGCATTTACAACAGATCCCTTAACGTATTTATCCTATCTTGAGCCAAAGACGACAAAACCTGCCCCCAAAAAACAGGCACCAACTATTATCGACGGAGTAGATACTGAAAAACTACTCAACGAACTCAGGACTGAACGTGAAAAAGCGGAAAACATCCAAAAAACTTACAAGATAAAGGGAATAAAGAATCCGGAGCTTGATCAACTTGTTAAGGATCTGCGCTACCATGAAATGAAGACACAACAATACATCAAGGATTCCCAAAAACCGCAGAAAAAAAACGTAAACTCCACCCTTTTTGACAACGCATTTAATAACATATTTGACGACGAAGAACAAGAATGGCTAAAGCAATTCGAAGAAGAAGATAAAAAATCATCCTTTTCTACGCCCACTGCCCGTAAAAAGGGAGTTCACGGATTTAGCAATGAACTCAATGATAACGAACTACAGATGATCGGAACCTTCCTAAGTCAATCATTCGGAAATATCATCGGCACAACGCCAAGTAATGGTCCCACTTTTGAAATAATGGGAAATCAGCCACTAACACAAGACCGATTACTAACGTTTGTGAAACATCCCAAAACATCCTCCAACAACAGCTCTTTAAACGTACCTAAAGGCAGCAAACTGTTTAAGTGGGTCACCTTTAAAGGGAATAAGATTGGGATGCTCTGGAAATCTAAATCAAACGAGATAACCTACACAGAAGCTCCAAGCCAACTATTTGGCATGTTAACTAGATGGCAGGCAGAAAACGAACGACTAAAACTAGAAGAAAATGAAAACAAAAACATACTTGATCAAGTAAATGATGCCACAGTCCACGAAAAAAGTATAACCGCCCGGCTTGTGCTCGACTATGAAGACCAAAACCGTAAATTTGGGCTAAACACACAAGAGAAGTTAAAACTAGCCGAACTCATAGAAAAAGGGAAAAAGCTAGAAACCTCTCTGATTTCTTATTCAGAAGCCTTCCCCGAAGCCAAGCCAACAAAAGACGAACTAAACTCACTGGTATTAGAAGAAGATAATAAAAAATTGGTAGGCATGGAAGCTCCCGTCGGACTTATCAACACCAACAACTCCTGCTGGCTCCATGCAGCCATACAGGCAATTGCGTATAACCCCCATTTCCAAAAATTAGCAGCGATCATAAACCCTTCAAACGAGTATGGAATTGTCGCTAAATTCGCCAAAATCATAAATCTAATTGATACACGAGATATCGAAAACCGAACTTTAGATCTAGGCTCATCCTTCGAAGAAGAAATCATTAAAGGCATGGGAAAAGACGAAAGCCTCAAAACCCAACACGATTCAGAAGAAGCCCTCAGCACCATTCTTGATAAACTAGTACAAAATCTAAACACAAACACCGCCGCACCCTTCCAGTTAAAACTTAAAACTACTCAAAAGTGCATGCATTGCGACACAGAGTCTTGTCAGCCTTCAGTCTTAAATACAAACTTACGCGTCGCCTCATCTAAAGCCACCTTAGAACAATCTCTAACCGCAGACTCACAAGGCACCCTTGAAAAACAATGCGAAAACTGCAAGAAAAACACGGTACATACTACGCGTCGTACGATAGAATCATTCCCTGACGTAGTTATAGTTCCTTTAAACCGAACAACCTATGATAAAGAGAATGAAATAGCCCTCAAAAACCACTCCTCTATGAAAATTCCACTCAAATTCAACTTTGGCGCCTATGGAACAACCTCAACAAAAGATCAGAACTACCGCCTAAGCTCGTTTATCCTACACCTCGGTGGAAAACTTATTAACGAAGGGCACTATGTCACTTTCACCTCAACGGGCGATCCTAAAACGAATAACCTCAGCTGGTGGAAATGCAATGATACAGAAATCATGTCGGTAAGCGAAAGTGTTGTCAAAACCTACCTTCAACCTCAAACCGTCATTTTAGGCAAAGGCAAAAGCAAAAAAGTATCCTGCCTCATTCTAAAAAATAAGCACACCAACGCGGTGCCTGTCCTCCTCGTTTATACCCGCATAGAAGGCAACAAATAGTTTTACTTTAAAAAAAAGAACCGTCTGCCCGCACTGTTATAGGTGCGGGCAGACGTATTAAAAACTACATTAATCAAAAGAAATATAATGAAAAATAATATTGTATTATTGCTCCTAATCTCGTGCATCTGTGCACTTCCCCTAGAAGCTATGGATAAAAAACCATCCACCTTCAACTGCACAGAAAATAAAAATATCAAAAAAAAACCACTACCAAACTTAAAGAAGTTCTTTAACTTAACTCCAATAAACCCGACAAAAATAGAGGTTCCAAAACCTACCATCATCGCCCCCGCTGCCCCTCTTACTCCCTTTATCACAAAAAAAACCACTACTCAAAAAAAAGAGATAGAATTCCCTATCAACCCTGCATTCGTTTTTTGCGGATTCGAACAAAGCAATTGTGAACAGCCAACCTTCCATGAAACCACCCCATCAGAAACAATCGACTTAGAACTAAAACACGATACTCCTGTACGATTCAATAATATCGGAAACTCCTGCTGGCTCAACGCTTCTCTGTCCTGCCTCCTTTATAATCAACAGATTCGCAGATTCCTAGAGTACCTCATCGAAAAAGACACAAAAATTGAGTCCGACACTCTTCTTGCTAACTTTCTCACGGTTGCCAAAAAAGTCTGGTCAAAAATCGGTACATCCCGCATTCAAAACATCTCAAAACTCAAAAAGGAATTTTTCACAAACAGCAACGCTCAGCAAGATGCAACCGAGGCCATATTCCACCTTCTAGACACACTAAGAAACACCAAACCTCCATTTTTACCTCCATCTTTGCCTCCATTTCTATTCAAAATTAAGTACACACAAACATGCAACATTTGCGGGAAAAAATCGATTCGCCCCCTGATTAATGACACACACTTACAACTTGAAACAAAAGAAAAAAGCCTAGAAGAAGGACTAAAAAGCCCAAAAACGATGATTAGCAAAAACTGCCCCATCTGTAAAAAAGAGACTAAACACTCCTGTGTCGAAACTATAGACCAATTCCCCAACGTCTTTATTCTCGCATTACCAAGGGCAGAGTTTAATGGAGAAAAAACACTTCGAAAGAACGTCCAAATGCAAATCCCCATTACGCACAACTTTGGCCAATATGGCACCAAAGAGCAGGTTATCCCCTATCGCATCACCTCATTTATAACCCATAGAGCGCCATGCGGAGAGAAAGCATCATCAGGACATTTTATATGTTATACCTCAACCTACAATCCAAAAAACCAAAAAACCTCCTGGTGGAAATGCAATGACAGCGAAGTAAAAGAAGTGGAAGAACAAACAATCCTGGGACTTCTTCAGCCATCAGAGTCAACAAAGTCTGCAAAAACCTCCAGCAAAAATATTACTTCCACAGAGGACATCTTCTCATTCATGGAACAAGGGATTGAGCGGAACAACACAGAAATACCCTTTGTCCTAGTTTACACGCGCATTATGCCGGAAGAACTTTCCCACCAGGCCCTGTGTTTTAACTACTACAAAAAACTTGTGCAAACAACAAATCCTCTCGTAAAACAACCTTCACATTTATCCTTCGATCAGTACAAGACCGGTCGCCAGTTTAAAAACGCAAAACTTTTACACGATATCACCATTAACTGTACCGCTAGCAAAAAATAGCAGGTAATTAGTTATAACCTACAAAGACCGAGGGCGGAGAGTACGTAATGTACTCTCCGCCCAACCTCTTATTATTGATAATCCTCTACAATAACTTATATGGACAACAAATGGATATTCACGTTCGTATGATTAGCCTGAATCACATCTGCACTGCGTCCTGCGTAATTAAATGTCAAAACATCTCCCGCCGCCAATGATACTACCCCTGTCAATGTAAGCGATGAATTAAGATCCTGATTTGACCGAACAGAATAACCTGTCTGCGCAACTGCATTTTTCGCCAGCTGCACAATACGAACAAAATTACCTCCACTCTCCTGAAAACTTAGATTAACACCAAAATAATATATACCCGTCAACGGTGCCGTGTAAGCATGCGTGATGGTATTAAAATTACTGTTCGAATCTAGGTTTTCAGTATCAAACGGAATAGTCACTGTACTATTAGAAGGCAACGTAAAGTTGGTTCCCACATAAGCATTGACATAGTAAGGTAATGATCCACTCGTCTGATTAATCCAATTCAATATTCCAGTTCCGCTTGTCGACAACACCTGATTAGCCGTACCCGCTGTCGCAGGGAACGTCAGGCTATACGTCGCTGGAACCGATGCAGGAGCTTGGAACCCAATATAGTTACTACCCACACCCGATTGCGTCAACCTAAGCTGTATTCCATTGCTCATGGTTAAAGCTCCCGTCATAGTATCACCCGCCTTAAGCACATTCAGTGATGCAGAACCCGTTACATTACCAGTTAAGTTAGCCGTAATAGTTCCTGCACTAAAGTTGCCAGAGGCATCACGTTTTACTATTGTGCTTGCTGTATTAAGATTGGTTGCCGCATTCGCAGCGATAGTAGCCGTTGCTACATTGGCAGCAGTTTGACCACCAACCAATGAAACTACCGTTGCACTCTGCGTTCCCGTAACGTCACCCAAGAGAGGACCGGTAAAGGAGGTTGCCGTTGTCGCACTAGTTGCCGTCAATGCATTACCATTTAACGACGCTGTTATCGTCCCAGCACTAAAGTTGCCGGATGCATCACGTTTTACTATCGTGCTTGCTGTATTGAGGTTAGTCGCCGCATTAGCAGCAATAGTAGCTGTTGCCACATTGGCAGCCGTCTGGCCCCCAACATTCGCAACTACGGTCGCACCTTGAATACCCGTAACATCGCCCGCCAACAAACCACTAAAGTTCGTTGCCGTTGTGGCTGTGGTTGCATTACCAGTCAAATTAGCCGTGATAGTTCCTGCACTAAAGTTGCCGGAAGCATCGCGTTTTACTATCGCACTTGCCGTATTGGATGATGTAGCATTCTGTACATCTGTAACTGCACTACCTACTTGGGCTGCAGTCTTGCCATTTACAAACGACACTACAGTTGCCCCTTGCGTACCGGTTACATCCCCTGCCAATAAGCCTGTAAAGCTCGCAGCAGAACCACTGACATTGCCCGTTACATTGCCAACTAATGCAGCCGTTATCGTACCAGCACTAAAGTTACCTAACCCATCACGCGCAACAATCGCACTAGCTGTATTTGCATTAGTTGCCGTTGTAGCCGTATTTGATACTTTCAATGCCGTTGATATAGTCGCCAGCTTCGTATCCACTATGCCTGCAGCTGGATCAACATCCACATTCACAATCAATGACGAAGAAAGGAGCCCTGAACCGTTGGAATGAACAACACCTGTTCCAAGCGAAGACAAAGTAGTTGCACCAGACACGCCCAAAGTTCCTCCCACCGTTGTATTGCCCGTACCGCCATTTACCACAAACTTATTGGTATTAACCGTAAAGGTATTTACCCCACCTGCGTTAATCGCAAGATCACCCGTCATGGTATCACCCGCCTTCAAGACATAAAGCGCTGGGTTTACACTGTCCAGAAGCGTTTTATCTGCCGCCGACATAAAACCTGCCGCTCCGCCTGGATTTGCCGTTGCCACCGCATGAAGCGTTGGATCAGTCTGCGAACCATGTGCATGCACGTGGTCAGAACGGGAGAAAGAATTAGCAGAACCGATCGAATTAACCGTATTAATAGTAACTGGAGCAGCAGTCGTTAGTGGATCTGCACCATTTGGAAGATGTCGCGAAGCATGAGCTTCAACCGTCACCGCATTATATGTCCCGGCAGAAACAATGTTATGGCCACCCATCTGCAAATTGCCGGTCAGTACACGGCCGCCATTAGTAAGCAGGTACTGTGGATGATCATCTGCAAGCAAACCGGACAAATCGCCATGAACCGTCACACCGGCTGAACTGCCTGCTTTAAAACCAACTTGTGGCCGTTCATCAAGAATTGACGAAATCTGATTAGCAACCGTACCGGTGTTTTCTACTACAATCGCTGCAATCGACGAAATATTGCCCGTCCACGAACCTGGCTGATTAGGCAAAGGACCATTCTGTGCATCATTCAGTGTAGTAAAGAGCTGTTGTCCATACACAAGTAAGTACTGTTCAAATGCTCTGTCATTCACAACAAACAGTTCATGTTTAGCAAATTGATTAGCAGGAATAGGCTGCAACGTACCGCTGCCATCATCATACTGCTGATAATCAACGCTTGATTGGGAAACAATCGTGTAATTGCCACTTCCATTGCGATAAAAAGCGTACCAACTAATCGGCGTTCCGCCAGCAGGATCATATTCATGCGTAGCATAAAAATAACGACCAGAGCTTACATCCAGTTGAACGTTCCCATTCTTTGTGGTTATCGACCCCGATGCATAAATAGGACCAAACGCACCTCGCCATGAATTATCAAGGTACGTTGCCGCATGGCCCGCATCCTGATGAATGTGCTCAGTAAATGCAACAAATGTTCCTTCGGTGCGCGCCTTGCCAATTAAGATAGTAGTAAGCTCATCAGGTGCAGAAAGTGCTGAGTGCGCAATACCACCATTATCAATATAGATAAAATTATCCTGATTTGCAGGCAATAACAAAGTCTGAGTAGCCCACGTAACATACATGAGATTATCCGTAGGGGGAGCGCCCACCATCAAATAACCATTTCCAGCCGAAACCGTAACCTGCAGCGTTGCAGGAATAATTCCAAGGTCTCCGCCATAAATTACCCCAAGGTTGGCTCCTTGCTGAATCTCAGGACTAATATTGGTAATAACATCAAACGTATCACCCACATATTGCTCCCCAATAGTTACCGTCCCCTGATTTACAGGATCCGTCAAAAAAAGCGATATCTGAGCCGCGGGATCAATGACTACCTTAGTCCTATCAAACACCCCATTTACCGTTCCGGTAACATTAGGATTCAAAAGCGAAATATCCGTTGTATTACCTATACCATACACACTCATTATGTTAATGGCAGGAGAACTTACATCATTAGGCACTGAAATACCTGTTGCAAACCCACGTATAGTAGAACTCTGAAGACTAAAGTGAGCTCCATTACTTATTTTACATGCCGTACTTCCAAATAATAATGAACTGCCAAGGTCAACCGAACTTGCTACACAGGTTGCCTGAGGACCCGTTATATCAATAACCGTATCAGGCAAAATCGACGGCTGCGCAAGCCACGTAAGACTTCCTATCTTCATACTTACCGGATTTACACCCGAACCGTCTATTTTTATGCCGGTGGTAAACGTTGAGGTTGGATCAATGCTTATAAGTTCAAGCAGCACAAAGGAGTTTGAACCCACCGTGCCGTCTTCGTAAAGGCAAATATCACAATTATCAAACTCAACTTCCTCTACCTCCAACGCTCCTCCACCATGAAAACGAATCCCTGCATACCCTGTTCCTGATGCACCCTTTATTTCGATATGCGCAATCAAACAGTCCGAAGCCCCCACAATCACATCCTGATTAGGTCCACTGGCCTGAATTATCGTCGACTCTGGACTTGATCCAACTAGCGAAACATATGATTGCAATGTAATAGTTGACTCCACAAACAGTCCGGGACCAACCGCTATAACAAATCGATTAGTTGGCGATGGCGTTTGAGAAACCGCATAGGCGACAGCCGCACCAATTGAGTTAAATTGGTTAGGACCCGAAATAGTCCCCGTTATAACTTGCAACACATTGGTCTGTATACCAGGAACCCCAAGCGCAAATGTCGTAGTACCATTTATCGCCGCATGACCCGAGAGAGTCGTTGTTCCACCGACCGTCAAATTAGCAGCTCCCCCGCTCAAGATAAGAGGCCCTGTCATTGTATCGCCAGTCTTGAGCACATTGAGCGATGCAGCGCCTGTTAAGCTAGCCGTAATAGTACCCGCATTAAAGTTGCCAGACGCATCACGTTTTACAATCGTACTGGATGTATTTAAATTAGTTGCCGCATTGGCAGCGATAGTAGCAGTTGCTACATTGGCTGCAGTCTGTCCGCCAACCAATGACACTACCGTTGCACTCTGTGTACCAGTCACATCACCCAAGAGAGGATCGGTAAATGAAGTCGCCGATGTTGCACTGGTAGCCGTGGTTGCATTACCATTTAACGACGCCGTGATAGTTCCTGCATTAAAATTACCAGATGCATCACGTTCAACGAGAGTACTTGGTGTATTAATATTTGTTGCATTCTGTTGACCTAAACTAGAACTCTTGATCCGCGAGTTCTCCGCCTGTTAAACTAACTATAGTAAAAAAAGTATTACCATTTTTACACACGCAAAAAAGGAGCAGCGCACCCATGTATCGATTAAAAAAAACCAGACATTGCTTCACTCTACTTATGCTATATTCGCCGCAAGCAGAAGCCATGGTGCAGCAGCTAAACGCAGCGCCACTTTCATTTAATACGCCTGAAGTATCAAAAAAAATGCCCCCAAAACAAGCGCTTTTAACCGCTATCGAAAATGAAAATGGCCCCGAAATAGAAAAACTTTTAACCGACAAAAAAAACCTCACCGCAGTCGACAGCATGGGTCGAACCGCACTCCATTACACGGCAGCTATAACCGATATCGCTCTGGCACGGAAATTGATCAATGCAGGAGCTGCGTTCGATAACAAAGATAACCTAGGGTACACTCCGTTACACATGGCCCTATTCTTCAAAAATAGAAAACTCACTCAACTCCTACTTGAACATGGAGCAGACCCAAACGCCCAGAATAAAAAACTAGAAACGCCTCTTATGCTTGCAATTGCCAACACAGACGAAAAATCGACCCGTCTCTTGCTTGCCTATGGAGCAAATCCACACTTAGCGAATGAAAAAAATGAAACTCCCATCTATTTAGCTTTTACACTTAACCAGCCTCGACTGGTTCGAATCCTCATAACCGAAGGATTTCTGTTGCCCTGCACAAACGCACTTTTTGCTGATAAAGAAGCAATATCTTTACTTATTAATCTCCTAAGTTTTGAAGATAATGACCCCACTGACAGCTGCCCAACGCTCTCCGAATTTTCAGAAGAGAATAATAATACAAACGAAACAACAACCGACTGTGCGCTCCGCACGCTTTTTAGCCGATATATTAAAGCTTTTTCAGGAACTATCGACCTCTCTAAAGCCACTAAAGAAGAGACTAAATTTCGTAAGAAATTTTTCTCGCAAACCCCAGAGAAATATGCCACAACGCTTCGAGAAAAGAGAAAAAAACTAGCCAAACAAAACAACCACAACAGGACTCGATAGAACCCCAAAAACGCCTTTTATACAGGCCATGCCCGCATTTTTCCCTTTGACACCGCTATTTTAGACGTTACACTTGCTAACAACAAGCTTTTTCATAAGATTAAAGGAATAATACCATGGCCACCACCTCCATTACCTCCATTACCTCCACCACCCCATTTAAAAAAAAATTCGCACTGCTAATCATTATACTATCCACAGCCGGAAGTGCTTTTTGCTCAGAATCGGGGGCCGAGAAACTATCTCAAGGACCGATCACCACATTAAACGCATTAAAAAACTTTGAAAAGCTAAAAGAAGAAGAATTCACACCTCTCGTATCCCTCATCAAACCATCAGAATTAATTCCTCTCGCCCACTATCTTGTACAAAATCTTAGACTTACCTTTACCAAACTCGCTCATATCACGTACATTCTTCGAGAAAACACCGAAACCACCTGCTTTCAAACATCCCTAAAAACAACACTTAATGTAATACAAGCGATTGAACAGAGTCTCCCATCGCCAGAAACAGCAAGGGTCCTCTGCATATTTGAAAAGCAATTGCTTGATTCGTCCGGATTCAATTGCCACCAGCTCATAAAAAATTTACGCATCCAAGGCCTTTACAGCGAACTTTACCAAAAATACTTCGCCTTACTCAAACAAGCAGAATTTATTTTGTTCGAAAAAAATAACCCTTCAATCAAAAAAAATGGCAACCAAAAATTGGGGGGCCAACTCTCTAATTTTTGGGCCCTATTATCTGCCATTTACAGCACCATAGATTATCCAGCATTTCCCATCTCCTGTGATGTTATCTTAAGGACACCCGCACTTAATTTCTCAGCGGAAAAATACAACCTAAATTACATTAAGAAAAACTTCTTTGACCTTATAAAGCTTGAGCGCTTTGAAGAGCAGATGCAAAAAGTCGAAAAAACAATTACCCCCGAAGAACGTGAGTTCTTAAAACAATTTGTACTGTTTTCAAAAGAAGTTAAAAACAAACGAGAATTTAAGGACGCCATAAAATATGAGTCATTGATAAACGATTCCGCACTCAGATTTCTTGAAAAAATTCATCTACACCTAGCCCTATACAGCACACTCTTAAAGACTATCGGCAACCGTGCATCAGAACTTTCTCTTGAAGACGAAAAAATTCTTAAAGAGATCGTCTCACTTAATCAAGATCTTCTCTCCATCCGCAACATTCTGGTCTATTCACCCAATGCGAAAAAACTGTCTAATCTAACCGATGATTTAATGACACTTGTGGGGGAAAGCTTTATTAAAATCTCTTTAACTCCACAAAACTCATCAATAAACAGTCCTTTACAAGAAACTCAATCCATCGAAAACGAAGCACCCTGTAAACACCATCCCACACTTATGCAAAAAGTTAGGCAGGTGAATCCTGGCCTTTACCTCATAATAAACGACATAGCTCCATTTGAACAAGACGTAGAAAATGGGAAAAGCTGGGGGCTATTGATTAAATCAATAGAACCCTTTATCGAAAACATTCTACAGTTAAACCAGACCATAGTATTACAAGAAGGGAAAGCTATAAAGGAGAACCCTAAAGAATTAAAACTCCCAGTCCGTATTCTCAATGAATTTCTCCACAACTCCATCCAATTCCCTCTAAAAATGTCCTTTCCAGGCCTTCAGGTAATAAACAATATCTTTCACGCACGCACACAATTCTCGCTGTTTTGCGGATACCTAGTGCCTGAAGATCCCCTGCGATATCCCAACGTGCTCCCCTGCATACCCCGACGCAGCTTTCAAAACCTCATCGACAAAAACAATAAAGAAATCTACCCAGAATTTTCCGCACGCATCACCCGTTTTTTATTCAAATCAAGCCCAAACGCCTTTTCCGCAGTACAAAAAGAACATATCTCACCACAATTCTGCGACTTTTTAGGCATCGACTATTCCACACTTCCGTCCGATGCCCTTGTGCTTTTCTGCCGCGGTGGTTTTGTGCTAGGAGACTCATCCTTTCTTGTTTTTAATTGCTGCGAAGGAATTAAACGGCTTTCACCTTTACAGATAAAAAACCTTGCCGCTACCTTAAACCCCGACCCAGAAACCTTTTTTGAAGGGACCTTTATTATAACCGAAGACTCGTACACCAACGGGGAAAAAATACTTCCACAATTTCTGTTTAATCCTTCCATTTCACCCTGGTTCCCCCTGCGTAGCCTGATGGGCTCTGCACAAAAAAAGAAAATAAGCACCGCCCTTAAACGCGTACTCAACTGGAAGTCTAAAGAAACCAGGCTTTTTGAAGAGTTTTGTAAAAAAGGTGCATCACTTTCAGAATCAGACAGAGCGTTTGCTATTTTAAAAGCAGCAAAAGGCCTAAGAATGTCTTTTCTTCTCCCCCTACTCAATGAATTTGTCAAAACATCACAAGCAGAAACACCCGAAATTGATGCCGCTATAACATCAACGCTATCCAACGTAGAAAACGAATTAAACCCATCCAATGAGGCCAAAAACCTCTGCAAATCGCTCGATGAACAGATTGGCGAAGATCTGACCTGCACACCTACAATGCTTGCTGATTATCTTACTCTACAAAAGCAACTTTCTAACGCCCTAAAGCTACATGTAGGCACGCTCAGAAAACTTGAAAAAGACCTTTTCATCACAATTCCTGTGCCCTCACGTTTTACCATTCTAAATACGCAAGGCGCTCCGGCAGACCTTTCTGGGTTCTACAGCAGCTTCTT
>LCGZ01000004.1 GCA_001000065.1 candidate division TM6 bacterium GW2011_GWF2_43_87
GAGCAGAGAATTTTTTGCAAAAAATTCTCTGCTCAACAAAACAAACCTACCCAGACACTAAAGCCCCTCACTAACTATCTCAGCAAAAAAACGAGAAATAGGTCCAGGGCACGCCCTGGCGGGTGCAGGGTGGAACCCTGCGAAAAAAACCACCCAACAAACACTTGAAATGTATGGGCATCTCTTGGTACGGTGGTGGGCAGAGAGTAATTCCCTGTAAAGAGGATTTTTTAAGATGAACCGGAAAGATTTACAAGAGCTGCGCGTGCAATGTGGTTATCCCGCTATAACCGTCATTATGTCCTGTGATAAAAAACGTGTAACTGACACAGTAAAAAAGCTGTTAGACGAGATTCGAGAGGTAGTATTCCCGCCTGATGCAATACAACGCATATCTCAGATGCTTGAGTCACTAACCTGCCCTATTATACCTCTTAAGATTGCAATATTTATTGATAAACATCGCGCACGTTTTTTCTGGGTTCCTGCCCAAGTTGAAGATGTTGCTGCATGTGATACCTCCTTTAAGCTTGATGGCATTGGACTAGTTTTAAATCATACTTTGCGATACTGGGTGGTGGACTGCACAGCACATAAAGGGGGTTCCCCGCTCCTTATTGAAGGGATGGAAGACCAACTTTTAGATCTTCAAGACTCCTGCGTTTTATTTGATACAAAAAACTGCGCTAGTAAAGATAGCTGCTTTTTTGCCTGTTTTAATACCTATCTTGAACAAGATCCATTACCCACGGTTTTTATAGGCTGCGCCGAGCAACAAGAATTAGCCAAAATATTCTCACCGTATCAAGGCTGGCTAGTAGGACACATTGAAAATCGCGAAGAAGCGATCCCAACCATCAATCGCTGGTATAATACAGAAATCGAAAAAATTTTAAAAAAAATAGAACAGCCTGGAGAATCTGACTTTATAATCGACATAAAAGAAATCATCTCTTCCGCACGACAAGGCTTTGTTACCCTGCTTGCCGTAGAAAAAGGGTATATGCGCGCCGGATGCGAACATCACGTAACACGCGCCGTACTGCTAAACACCCAGTGCCCCTTAGGCTATCACCCCATCTCAGCCATCGACGAATTAATAGAAGAAGTACGATCAAAAGGCGGCAGCATTCTATTCGTGCCCGATGGCTCGTTAATAAAATACAACCGCATGGTCGCTTTCATCTCTACACAGGGCTAACCAGAGTCGCCAGGGTCGTAGACCCTGGACCCGTTTTCTTTTGTCTCAGATCACCCGCCTGAGGTTAAAGGGCCTCGCGGCTAAAGCGATACAGTGCAAAGCACGAAGACAAAAAGCAAACAGATTAAAAAGACAATTCTTGCATTTCCTCAAATTCCTTACTATCCTTACCTGTAAGAATTTTAATCAATTTTACAAGGAATAGATGAATGCGAAATATAAAACATGCAAAGCTTACCGCAAAACACCAAGCCACTATTCCCATCGAGGTTTGTAAAAGCTTACACTTACACACTGGAGACCAGGTAGCTTTTGAAATTTTTGAAGAAGAAGGTTTTGTAATTCTCAGAAAGGCAGTGCCCTTTGATCGAGAATATGCACGCGCTGTTTCACAAACACTTTCTGAGTGGAGCTCAAAGGAGGATGATGATGCATTCAAAGACCTTCAAAACCTTTGACGTAGTTTTGGTCCCATTTCCATTCGTTGACTCAGGAATCACCAAACTTCGTCCAGCCGTAATCTTATCATCAGCTGCATTTGGATTGAAAATTGAACATCATGTCCTTGCAATGGTCACAAGCGCACAGCACACGCCATGGCCTTTGGACACGCAGATTACAAATTTGAAAAGTGCGGGCCTGAGTAAAGAATCACTCATTCGAATGAAATTATTCACTCTTGATGAACGACTAATTATCCAAAAAATCGGCTCACTTGACTCCAACGACCAGAATAACATAAGTGACCATCTTACCAATCTGCTTAAGAGTGCACTAAACACGCCACCAAAACGATAAATTTACCAGCAACTGAGTTGCTAGTTGATATTGCTCAGAGAATTTTTTGCAAAAAATTCTCTGAGCTCAAACAGTTTCACCACCTACAAAAACTCTGTGCCTACATACGTGCCAAGAACACCTGCCCGGGGTCAAGGGGGCTCTGCCCCTTGCTGGCAGAGCCCAGAGCCCACCTAGAACAACCCTAACCTTCTTTAGCTCACGCGTGCTTTAACCTGCTCTACCATATCACCCTGTTTGACCTTTTCTTCAGTCCCTGAAACCATATCTTTGAGAGTGATATAATTCCCTTTTTGCTCATCTTCGCCCATTAAAATAGTGTACTGCGCTCCAAGTTTATTAGCGCGACGCATCATGCTTTTTACGGATGCACCTTCGAGAAGAGCTTCACAGCAAATGCCTACTGCGCGCAGCTCTTGTGCCGCTATTAACGCAAGAAGTTGTTGCTCTGGAGCAAGGGGAATGAGTACTATGAGTGGTGGTTTTTGAGGTAATGCTAGCTTATCTTTACGTGCCTCTAGAAGCATTAGCAACCGTTCAACACCGAATGCAGCACCCATAGAAGGAACAGGTTCCTTTTCACCGAGGGCTATGGAGAGATGATCATAGCGTCCGCCGCCACAAAAAGCATTTTGGGCGCCTAAATCTAAACTGGAAAACTCGAAGACAGTTTTGTTGTAGTAGTCAAGTCCACGGACTAATCGTGGGTCATGAACATAAGAAATGGAGAGTTGATCTAAAAGGGAGCGTAGATTGTCCCACTCTGCTCGTGATTCAGCGCATAATGAGTCGGTTAGGACGGGTGCATGTTCAAGTGCTTTTTTGCATTCTTCGTCTTTTAAATCAAAGATACGGAGAAGATTGGTTTCTTTACGCTCTTGAATTGCGCGAGGGAGATTGTCTTGCTTTTCTAGAAAGGCATAAAGCGCGCGTTTATAATTTTCACGATCTTCTGCAGTACCTAAAAAATTTAGAAGAAGAGCGTAAGAATCAAGACGAAGATTTTCTGAAATGAAAGTATCAAGCATGGCGATAAACTCAGCATCCTGCATTATAGTGCCTGCACCAATCATCTCAATAGATAATTGATGAAATTGGCGATAGCGCCCCTTTTGCGGACGCTCATGCCTAAAAATGGGGCCGAGGGAAAAAACACGCCATGGCCGTTCTTGAATGCCATTGTTAAAGAATGCCCGCATAATAGAGGCCGTAGCTTCTGGGCGCAAACAGATGGCTTCTTCATTCTCACCTGCTTTCACGGTAAACATCTCTTTAGTTACTACATCGGTATTAAGTCCCAAAGAGCGTCTAAAAAGGTCGGTTGGCTCTAGAATAGGAGTCATTACTTCATTAAATCCATAATGCGTAAGATGTGCACGCGCGACAGCAGATAAGAAGTTAAAGAGAGTTAGATCTGTAAAATCCTGCGTGCCTCTAATGCGTTGTAACATAATCGTTCTCCAAAAACATTCGAAATAGATAAAAACCCCTATAAGGGGTAGTTTACCATCGTTTTGTAGTCTCGTGACTAGTTAAACAAAAACGGCTAATCTGTAACGTTAAAAGAGCTAGCTTCATAAAATAAGGACAAGATATGACAAAAGAAATGGTTAGGAGAAGCCCGCGCCATGTTTTCCGAAAGCAGCTTGCCTTACGATATGGATTTACTCGATCTGAAAAACGTAGATGATATAGTAAAGCAGATACAAAAAGAAGGGATCTTATGGAAAAGCTAAGCCTTCGCAGAGAAACCACGCTAAAATCACTTGCTACGCTCAAAGAAAGTCTTGAGCTAATGAAAACAGAAGCCGCAAAAAACTACCATCGGTCTTTTCGGGATTCTGTGATTCAACGGTTCAAGTACACTTTTGACACCCTCTGGAAATATTGCGCAGTTTTTTTAACCCAGATAAAAAAAACACCCTTTGAGAAAATTGGTTCACCACGCACCGTTTTTTCATTGCTACACAAAGAAGCACTCATCACAGACATTGAACTTACAACTTTCTATCAGATGCTTGAATATAGAAACAACACCACTCACACATATCGCGAGTCAATAGCAGAAGCGATTTTACACGAAACTCAACGCTATTATGACCTTATGATCGCTGTGACCAAACGGCTTGAAGAAGATATTCCGCACGCTTAATTGATTTTCACCATAAAAAAGTTGGTCGAAATCTAAAAAAGACTCCGACCAACTTTTTCTTCTAGGCTTTCAAAACCGCTAGATTTTATCTGGCTTTATTCTGTAAAGCATAATGTTTTGGACATTCTTGCAGCTTAAAGCTCTTCTTGCCCCTCTCCCACGTACTTTTCCCCTGCAAAATAACAAGCTTGTCAAAGACAGACTTAGTATTTGGAGATAAGCCAAATGGAGAGCCAGGTGTTTGTGAATTTGGCGATCCCAACCCCTTGGATGGAGGTGGAGGTGGTGGACTAGGTGGAAATCCTGATGGCTTGACAACCTCTGCGCAAAAAGACAGACTGAAAAGCGCTATATAGGCTAAAAACTTTTTCATACTTGCTCCGAAAGATTATTAATCGGGTATACTTGAGAAATAAGAAGATCTTTAATGTCCTCGCACTCAACAATCTGAGAAATAATATAATGCAGATTTTCTAATAAGGCAAGGTATATGGTGATTTTACACACTCTTTGCAGTCTTACTGGGAGCGCAGAACTGCTTCTATTTTTAAATATAGCCGCACTAAGCTTAAAAACTCTTTTGATAGTCACCCTAATCACAAAAACGTCCTGGACCAAAACACCTCACGCCAGTATCATATGGCTCTTAATCGCTATGGTAGCCGCTGCATTGGTTGACTGTTATTATATTACCCATTCCCTCCAAACGGTCGGCCTCGTCATCTTTGAACCTTTTGTAAAATACACGCTTGCACGCTCATCTTGGATAGCCAACATTATCTTTCAAATAACACTTTCTCTATTCATAGAAAGCCTATTAAGAGAAAAAAGCTTTAACAGCGCCTATAAAATAATACGCGCCCTACTAAGTGTTTCTTTTTGCTCGTACTTTGTAACCATCGAATTTTTCCCAAACCTTTCAACACATATTCCAGAGCTGAAAGTATGGCAAACAACTTACTGGTTCCTGCTTATCGTTGGTCTTACATCTCTACTTAAAATCACACACAGTATGAGAACCCTACAACTACCCACCTTATTAAAGTATCAACTAAAACTCTTCACCTTTGCTTTTATACTTCCCTTTTTAACCTTTAAATTTCTCATCACAAACCCGATTACATGGACTCAAAACAGCTTTATCCCGGGGTACATGTTTAACAACATTACCACCGCTATTTTGACCTGGGCAACCTATTACTGCACCTTTAAACTCGTAGGGTTGCGCTTTTTAAACGCCAAAGACCATATCACCGAATCGCGCCGCTACAACTTTGTAGAAACCTTTAAAAAAATCATAGGCCGTCTGGGAAATGCGACTACCGGAGCAGAATTAAAACATATAGTTCAGCAATTTTTTAGCGAAACTTTTACCATCTCATCAAGCTCAACCCGCCTTATCATCCACAATGATAGTCACTACGACTATGAGTCAGAAACTCAAAAATTTGTCAGCACCTACCTTGCTTCAAGCCCCGATTTAAAAAATCTTTTAGGACAAGCGCGCGTCATAACTCGCGACGAAGTTGATTTTTCTGCTTATTACGAACAACATAGGGCTTATAAAGAAGCAGCAACCTTTTTAAGAGCCCTTAAGGCAGATGTATTCGTTCCCATTTATGACAAGCATATGCTAAGCGGATTTATAATCGTAGAAGAGAACGCTCGCAAAAAACATTTCTTTAATGAAACCGAACAGAACGAAATGGCAGTCTTCGCCGCCTACCTAAGTTCAGTAATTAATCTGATCCGCAATCGAAGCCTCGACTCGATATTAGCCAAAGAAAAGCTATTAGAAGAAGAGCTATTTCATAGACACCAAGAGATTAAACATTACCGAGAAAACAATCGAACCTTCTTGCAAGAATCCTCTGAGAAAAAAATCGGCATACTATTTTATCGCAGCAACAAGTTTTCATTTGGCAACCAAACTGCACAAGATTTTATTTCGTGTGATCCTAATGTGCAACAAGGGCATCCGTTAAGCCAAGCGCTACGCAAAATAGCGCAACAAACCGAACAGTTTAAGAGCACCCAAACCGTTACCGTAACGCAAGAAGTAGGCAAAATGCTCTCTCTTTCAGCATTACCAAGTCTTGAAAATAATCACGTTATTATTATAGTAACGCGCCCTGACATGGCAGACATAGTCCGTTTACAAACCAACGCCTTAAAAGACCCATCTCAATGGGATTATGTGCTCTATCTTGGTACAACCGAATCTGGGCAGATGGTTAACCAGCTTATTCCCGGGTCAGGGCCTGTAATAACAAACTTTAAAATCGAACTCCTGAGGACAGCTCTTGGCCGCAGCGCAACCCTAATTGAAGGGTCGATTGACGATCAAAACACACTGGTAAACCTGCTGCACACTGTAAGCCTAAGAAAACAGCTATACACCTTGACCATAGCAGAACCTGAAAAAGATCTTGAATATGGAATAGCACTTTTTGGCATCTCGCCACTCTTTGGCCCGTTGCACACCCACGTTCCAATTCTTGAAGAATTAAATGAGATAGGAACCCTGTTTATTAAAGGAATTCACCTGCTGGCCCCCGAAACACAAAAACACCTAGCTGAATTCTTACAATATGGCGCATTCAGGCGACTTAAAAGCGAACAGCGAATCTTTAGCAATGTGCGTATCATCTGCTCCAGTGAACACGATTTAGCAAAGTTAGCCCATGATAAACTCTTCTCAATCGACTTATTGCAAGAGCTTAGCCGCACTACTCTAAAAATACCCAACCCCTGCACACTCCCTCGCGAAGAATTTGATGAACTTGCGCAGGGATTTTTCAATCAATTTACTGAAAAAATTCCTCTCAAAAAAATGCTCTCCCTAGATAAAGGGGAACTTTCAAAGCTCTTTAACCTCACCATTAAAAGCATTGATAAACTTAAGGCTCAGGTTCACGAAATCGTGTTGAACAAATCAAACACCCACCATATAAAAATCATAAGGGCGGTACGACCAGATGAAGATAGTGAACTAAACGCCATACTTTTGCTTGGGAAAAAGGCACTCAAAAACCAATCGGCTCTTTCCTATCTCTGGACAACGTTCAAAAGCCAAACAAAAATAGCCACCCTGCTTGGCGTAAATCGATCATCCGTTAACCGGCGCTGCAAAGAGTTTAATCTGTCGTAACACTCGGCAGCTTGAAAATCTTAAAATCCTTAATTGAAAATGGCTGACCCTCTATATCAAGTAGGCAGACCGGTTCCTTATCAAAATAAGCTCTCTCTAAATCTTTTACCGTCCTAAGCCCGCCAAAGCGCCTTGAGATCGGGGTTCTAAAAACTCCACCAAACCCTGCAGAATACCGCTCAGCTGCAACAACACAATCACCATCAGACAAGGCTAAAACATGCCCCTCGGTCCAGATTATATCGCCCGGACGCGCACATTCACCCCTTTTAAGAGGGTCCAACCGCAAATGAATTACGACAAAAGTAGGGAATCCCACAAATCTGCGCCGCACGCACCAGCAACATAGAACAGTCAAACCCTGACGACATAGAACAAACACAAGGACGATCCCAATATCCAACTTTCTTTTCAAACCCCAAAGAATCGGTTACCACATCAACCTTTTTGACAAAGTCATTATAGGGCACACGAAACGTATAACTTCCCCCTCCCCACACAAAGGGAATAGCGCATTTTTTAATGCAACAACCCACATTGTCAACGCTCCACTCGCTTAACAACTGAACAAAAGCAGCTCGCTTTTCATCACCGTTTTTCAATGCACCCGGCAACTGACACAACTTTTTAGGAATACAAAAAGATCGACCCGTAATACGATTGTCACAGGACTTATCATTAAAAATCAATCTTTTAACCGGAATATGAGAGGATTTGCACCGAACGCGTGATGAGCAGACAAAACGAGTTCCTGCAGAAAAAATTTGACCCGTTGCCTTGTCTTTCCACGGTTGACGCAGAATTACCACATCCTCCGCTTCAACTAAACCAGGCACGCCATGCACTATAGGCGCCGGAACAAAGGCCTCAAGCCCTTGAGATCTAATCTCACTCATCGTAATCACATCTGAGCAGCTCGCCCAATAGGTACTCTCGCGCACTCTGCTACCTTTATTATTATAAAAAACATGCGAAAGTTCTACCAAAACCTCATCCCTCTCCTCCCGCACTATTTTCCCTCGCTCATTAAATAAGGCTTGAAAAGAACGCAGGCAGCCGTTAGGCTCAGGTGAATATGTCCGTTTAAAAGCACTCGGAATATGATATTCAGAAGAAGGATCAGACATTAGATCGGCTATCGATTTTTTAAACAAAACTTCATCGCCAATGGCAGAAAATAGGGGTGCACAAAACACCCCCAGTGCTAATAATAATTTTGACGGCATCTCTCTCCCTTTTTTCAATCTAAACCGGCAACTTGAAAATTTTAAACTCTCGCGGTTTTGATGCTTCACCCTTTGCAGAAAGAAAAGTCAGCAACCCTTTTTCCGCATACAATTTTGCTAGATCATTGCAAGTGCTCAAACCCTTAAACCGCTTGAATATAGGCGTCTTACACACTGATCCGTACCCCGGAGAATAACTTTCAGCCGCAATCATGCTATCATCATCCGAAAAGGCCATAACATGCCCATTAACCCACAAGATATCCCCAGGACAAATCTGGGCATCCTTACCCATTTCTGTTAAAACAGATGGAATTGTAGCCGTAGTGCGACAAAAATATTTTATTTTGCACAGTTGCGCTGCACGCAACAGCAACATAGAACAGTCAAATCCCGAAGGATCTCCCTGTATGTCAGGACGCGCCCAATAGCCCACCTTTACCTCTTTTTCCCCATCCTTTTTAAGGTCGATTTTCTGCACAAATCCCTGTTTCGCAACGCGAACCGTGTAACTTCCGCCACCCCAGACATAAGGAATAATTCCCTGCTCGTTTTCAGCCCATTTTTTCAAAAGTGCAACAAAGGCGGCACGCCGACCCAACCCATCCTTAAGCATTTCTGATTTTAGTAAAGGCAAGCCCTTGCCCTCAATCGCCTGTTTTGAGAAAGTACTAAAACGAGTCCCTGCAGAATAAGTTGTCTTGGTCTCCGAATCAACCCAAGGCTCACAAAGAGTCGCCACCGTATTAAGGTCCATCGAAGATGGATTAGTATAGGTAATAGGATCTGGAAGCACAAAATCGTTGTTTTTTTCTTTTATATCATCAACAAATATTATATCATCACGCTTAGCCCAATAGGAACTCTTCTGAACCCCATCCAAAAGGTAAAAGCAATGAGAAAGCTCAACGCATACGTGGTCGGCCGTTTCATCTTCTTCAATTACATCAAACTGCTCACCGTACAACCCCTGCATCGTACGGATACATCCATTGTTTTCTGGTGAATATGTTTTTACAAAGCCACTTAAAATACCACATTTTGAAAGAGGCTTTGACGTCAAATCGGTTACCGGATTTTTAAAAAAAGCTTCCTTAACCGTCGCATTGCAACATGGTGCACAAAACACCCCTGCTGCTGCCAACAAAAAAACCCATTTCATCGCGCTACACCCCATTAAAATGCTATTTAAATTCCTGGCCCTCAGAAACCTTGGCAACCGGCATAGCCTTAAGCCCATAATCCAAAAGCTTCTTTGGATCAACTGGCGTTGGCGCCTGCATCATAAGATCTAATCCACTCTGATTTTTAGGAAATGCCATGACATCTCGGATACTCGAACAACCAGCCAAAAGCATAACTAAACGGTCCACACCAATCGCAAGACCACCATGTGGAGGGAATCCAAGCTCCTGAGCCTCTAACAAGAACCCAAAATGACGCTCCATCTCAGCTTGATTAAGATCAATAACTTTGAAAACCTTTGCCTGCAACTCGGGGTTATGAATTCGAATGGAACCACCACCCAACTCAATGCCATTGAAAACTACATCATATGCACGAGCCTTAACCTCGCCCAACGGCTTAGATTCCCAATCTCCCTGAGGTGATGTAAAGGGATGGTGCATTGCAGCCCAACGACCCGTATCCGCATTAAACTCAAACATAGGAAAATCTGTAACCCACAATAGGCTATTTTTTGATTTATCAATAAGCTTAAGCGCTTCACCAAGCTGGAGACGTAAACGACCCAATTGAGTCCATGCATCCTGATAACCACCTGCAACAATAAAGAGAGTGTCCCCTTCTTTAAAAGAAGGAATAACAGCTCTGACACGAGAGACAAAATCTTCTGGTAAAAATTTAGCAACCGGCGCCTCTATTTTACCTTCTGCACTCAAACGAATCCATAACAAGCCTTTGGCACCATTTTGCATGGCGCGATTGACCCATCCTTCAAGCTCAGAGCGTGAAAAAGCATGCTGCTGCACATGCAAACAGCCAAGTTTTCCACCCTTTGTAAGTACGGATTTTAAAAATGCAATTTCAGTGCCTGCAAATATAGGAGACGCATCATGTATAGGCAAATCAAAGCGCATATCAGGTTTGTCAGAACCGTAATTACCAAACGCATAATCATAGGTAATACGTTTAAATGGTAGCTTAATAGCAATGCCCACAACCGCAAAGACACGCTCCAAAATACGCTCAACAACGCCCATAATATCTTCTTCATTTATAAAAGACATCTCAAGGTCAAGCTGAGTAAACTCAGGCTGTCTGTCGGCACGAAGATCCTCGTCTCTAAAACAACGAGCTATCTGGAAGTAGCGCTCCATACCACCTGCCATCAAAAGCTGTTTGTAAACTTGAGGAGATTGAGGCAAAGCGTAAAAACTACCTTTCTGAGTGCGAGACGGAACCAAGTACTCACGCGCACCTTCTGCTGTATTTTTTGTCAAAATAGGAGTTTCAATTTCAAAAAAGCCTTCGCGATTCAATAATTCGCGCATTGCAAAAAGTATAGAATGGCGCATCTGCATACGATCACGCATTGCAGCACGACGTAGATCAAGATAACGGTATTTTAGACGCAACTCTTCATCCACGTTTTCTGCTTCTTCAAGCGCAAAAGGCAATACTTTTGCCTTATTAAAAATCTCAAGGCCTGCGCCTACGAGCTCCCAGCGCCCTGTTGGCAGGTCACGATTAACGGTCTCTAGAGTTCTTTCAACTACTTTTCCTGTCACCGAAATAACATATTCGGAGCGAAGCGCATGTGCCTGTTGATGGGTTTCGGCATAAACCTTGGCATCAAAAACAACCTGCATAATACCGCTGCGATCTCTAAGATCGATAAAAATCAGTCCCCCATGATCACGGCGCTTTTGAACCCATCCACAGAGTGTAATCTCTTTATTGTGGTGCTCTTCAGCCACCTTGCCACAAAAAACGGTACGTTGAAACTTTTCCATTAAACACCCATTAGATATGCATAGCACATGCGTTATTAGAGCAACGTTACTAGAACAATGTTGCTAAAACAGAGTGTACCACTAAAAATAAAATTTTCCGCTACCCATGATTCATTATGGACAATTTACATTCCAAGAGTCCATAATATATCCCTGCGTCCATGGATCAAGCGCAAGAAACGCCTCCAATCCCCACGACTTTTTTGGCAATTTAAAGCTATTTTTTTGCTTATCCATCCGATGCCGCAATAACTCTACCAATAGATATTGCGACGGCTTCAGTGCTTTAAAAAGTTTCCAAATTGCCGCATCCAAGTCGGTCGTCGTTGCTCCATAAAACAGATCACTACTAATTACACCTTTACAAGCTGATGGAACTGTCTGTTTTTTAATAGCCTCCCACAACTTCACCCCTTGCACCGGCGATCCATCAAGCGAATTGTAAATATTCTCATAGCCCTTACCGTCTGTAGCTACCTGATAACAGATATCGCCCGAAAGATAAGAAGGGTTATATTTATTTGAGGACAAATCACTAAAATTCGTTGTTGTATTGGTGGTAGTTGTCGTATTATTTCCAAATCCCTGTATAGACTGCTGCAAGAAATGTAACCCTAAGTTTGCATATTTTAAAGATACTTTCTTATTAAAAACCAAGTCTCCTGGCAGATCCTCAAGCGAAAAATTTTTTTTATTCTCAGACTCAAATCGTACTTTCAAAATCCTTCCCGCTCTTTCAAATGAAACCTTTTGTATAGGCTCATCGCACTCAAATTCACTAACCACACCCCCCGATCGAACACTAACAAGCTTAACCCATCTCTCAAATGGAAGAGCTAAAAGCGTTGAGTAACGGTTAAATACTGGCCTTTTAATAATGTCCTGCATAGAATCATAACCGACCAAATGCACAAGTCGCGGTAATGGACACGAAAAAATTTGTTGATGATTCACCCCACTTTTTAATTTTTTGCACACTAACTTGTTAACAAGCAGCGGCTTTATATTTGCAGCGCTTTTCTTAGCTGCAAGAGTATAGGCAGCTTGTTGTATAAAATCCCGCAGTCCTTCAGCATCAAGGGCTGTAACCACTAACTCTAATGGAGTTATCTTTGATGCATTTGGAGCACTATAACAAACATCCATTATCCCTAGCGCTTTCTGCCACGGCGAATATTCTGGCAGCGACGACTGCACAAAATCAAGAAATTTCTTCACCTCGCTTTCCTCTTTCTTCTGATTAAAACTCCCCGCACTACCAACAGCATATCCACAGACCACCAATCCTATGCCTACCCATTTTCCGTAAACCATGAGCCCCCCTCAAACAATACTATCTTTTTATTCCTAGATTTATTTTACAATAATATTCTATTTTAAATAATATTAAAAAGTAAAGACTAAAATAAATTAGATTCTTGAGTTTATTAAAAACGGGGGGATTTAAAACCTAAAAAATATTTTAACAGCTCTTTACACCTCTAGATGCAAATGTCGCTCGCCATCCCAGCGCGCAGACTCTTCGCTTTGAGCCACGTAAAAAAGCGTCTGCGCAACCGCCAGAAACAGTGTTGAAATTGACGTTGCAAAAGCGACAATCACAATTTTCGCAACATCTTGCTCCCAACAGACGGTAACAATACACTCTGTCGCGCCCTTAAACAGGAAAACCAAAAAACTGGTTACCATCATAAGACCACACCACGAAAGACCAATTAATACTAGAAAGTATATAAGCCCCGCGAACTGACGTCTCACAAAGTCCAGAGCATTGATATAAAGCATCTTAAAAGACACATGTCCATCTGCCACGGCTGGAATTATTGAAAAGTTTAACAACAGCTGAAAAACAAGAATTATCATTATTAGAATAAATAAAAGAAGATCAACACCCTCACCATAACAATAAGGTCGCTGCAACAAAGGCACCATCGCCCATTGTAACAACGTTAACCAAATAACTAGCCACCAGACAGAAACCGTCTTGGCCATTGCCTGCTTCATTGATATGCCCGTAGAAGACACTCCACCTCCAAGATTGGGCAGCACTCGCCGAGAAACCGCTAGATACCACCAGATACTAAAAACGGTCTGCAAAAACTCATAGGCATATTCAGTTGCAGGGTATAGGGGAACAAATTTATTATATAAAAATGTCAAAACAACGGATCCAACCGCTCCAATAACTACAAAAAACCAGGGGAAAACGTTAGAAAAGGAATAGACGATACTCTGCATCATAAGCCCCGTTGGACTTAACTTCATGTCTTAACTCCTTGCAAGAAAATTTTTCGACATCAATATCTCTTATCCTAAAACGCAATTTTCAAATTTTCTACCCCCTGTTACAGATAAAAAAATGCCTCTTCTGTCATAACATCATTTATCATTTGTCAGACACTTTAGGCAAGCCCGACAAGTTCTTAACACGCCCAGCGACTTTATCAGCAACCTTGCGTGAACAGAGATTAAATCGTTGAACACTGTCCCCTGACACCATTTTAGGAAAACGCACGTCAGGATAAAAAACTAGGTGAACAACCAGGTCAAAATCGGCAATAATATCTTGCACATCACTATTTTCAAGCAGATCAACAATCCACTCAACCTTATTCCCAGACGATGCCGCACCAACCAGCGTAAGAAACACTTCCTGCCCCCCACTTTGTGGATCTTTTTCACGACGCTCAACACAGCGAAGTGCAGCTGCAAGCAACGTCCCCTTGTAGGCAGCAGTAAGAATCTGTTTTGAATTTTTTTCCGTCAGCCCTCTAGCCTCCCGATCTCTACCCCATTTTAAACTCAAACATCCTACAAAAACCTGATCGACCCTAATACTATTCTTTTCTTTATCAATAAAGGAATTAAAGATATAAACAGGGTCACTTAAAAGCCGCACAATCCCGTTCTTCAAAAGAAAATCAATACGCGGCAAAAAGCTGTCTAATCTAAACCGAGCATCTACCTTATCTGATTTTGTATAGGGAGGAGCATATCCACTGGTAACCATAACATCTTCATGAATTCCCACTTTAATTTTCCCAACATCAGAACTATCAAGATCTTTTTTTATCCGCAAGACCACTCCAGGTTCATGCTCAACCATTTCAATTTTGCCCACATGAACCAATTCATCCAAAAAATTCACGGACGATAAAACATATTTCCGAATAATAGCTGCACCCATGGTCGATAAGCAAGCATTCTCCCACTGTCCAGCGCCCAGTTGCATCTCCTCAAGAAAATTCCCCTTAATCCCTATTCCCTTGTCAAAACCATCAAATTGACAACCAAGTTGAAAAATTGCTCCGGGATGTTTTTCTTGCAAATACCGAACATCTGTTTCCATCAAAGACGTTGATAAACCCTTTGAAATCGCTATTTCATATCCATCATCAATATGTATTGCCGCAACCCCTTGTGGAACAAATTTTTTTGCTTTCCCGTCCAACTTTTTTCTAAGCTCGTCACAGCTCATAAGCCGAAACCGCGAGCCAAATAAAGCCTGTCTGCCCGGAAAAACATTTAAAAGATCTTTATACTTCTTCTTATCCAATTCAACAAAACCATCCGGCCCCATCTCACTGAGCGGTGGATAATGGGCAAGCTCAACTGAATTACACCGAGATCCTCCATTAAAATCGAGCTCAGAAACGCCCATGACGTCATAAAAACAGAAAGGTCTAAAAAGGAGCTTATTTTTCTCATCCTCAACAGACCAGTCCTTGGATAACAATTGAAAATTCGCCTCAAAAGATTCATCCCCCTCAACCGGCACTAAAGAAGTAAATTCCCCGAAAGAATTTTTGAATCGCAAATCTCCCCCCTTCTTGCTACTAGCAGGGTATCTCTTAAATGCGGGACATACAGCACCCAGGCTATTTCTACTTACCCCTACAGGAACCGTAGCAAACCCTACCATCTCCCCTCGTTCAACTTTAGGGAGCCCTTTTTGGTCAATTAATGGACTAAAAGGAATAGAACTCTCACATCCCGCGCTATAAAAAATAACCGCCCAAAATAGCAAACGAACTTTCACTCTACACTCCTTTTTAAACACTGCTTCATTCCCCTTACCCACACCTTCTATACTAGCGCCACTCGTCCCGCAAAGGTCAATAGTTATGAGTAAAATAATAAAAATTAAAGATGCCCAGAGCGCTTTGACAAAATATAAATATTTTGTCACGCTGAAAGCCCTATTTCAGGCATTTTTATAGCCTCAACTTAAAAATCTTGGAGGATTATCATGGTTAAAAAAATAGACATCTCTTTCGCGCCCGCCCTTAAACCTGTACTATTAAGCGCTCTAATAATGTGCGGTTCACACACATCTCTAGGCACTGCACATATAGAAACAGAACATTCTCTGAGTATCAGCAAAAATTCCTCTCTCAATCAAACTAACAGCTCTGGTCAAAGCTTTTTCAAACGGTCTTTCCATGCACTTCTAACCCCCTTGCGTCACCACCCCATAGCATGTAGAATTCTTGGATGCGCTGGATTTGTCGGACTTTATAAATTAGGTGCCTTTAATGGGATCTATAATTACCTGACTACAAAAAGCAGACGGAAGTCAGAACTTAAATTAACAACAGCCACACCTCTCGAACCAAAACTACAGGTACCCATTAAAAATTTCTTTGAATATATAACAGGGATGAGCGAATCAACTGAAAATTTAAGTACTAAACTTTCTTGGCATACAAAAGCAGATGAAGCCTACATTCCACTAGGAGTTTCATACACACCCGGAGGACCGATTTACATAAAAAACACTCAAACCGGAAAAGAATTCAGAGCCGGTACGTTTGAAGTATTATCTCTAAACAGCCTAAGACAAGTCACTCAATCTATTGATAATTTACCAACCGGCACAGGAACCTTGAACTTTATTATATCGCAAGGCACCCCTCAGACCGCCAACGACCTTGTCGATATTGCCACGCAGCTTGCAGACCCTAACAATGCAGGGGATCTGTTTGTAGGCGCCTCTAATTTCAATTGCCTAGAGGGCATTGATGGAAATTATTCCCCCGTCTCTAGCTATCCAAGCGATCCGACACAAGGACCCCGCATGTCCAACAATGCAGGAGCGATTGTTCGCGACCATCTACTTGCCTTTATAAACGGACACATAGGACAAGTGGCAGACAAGAAATGGGTCAGATCTACCAGTGGTAATTCATACGAAATAGCTCTCTTTAAAGACAAAAACATCAAAATGAAAAATGGGTACCTAGTATTCAATCAAGACAAAGCCAAGGGAATACTAACACGTCTGCAAAACCTTGAGAATGACTTCTTTATTGGGTACCACAAAGGAGTTGAGATTGCCTTTGGCAAAGACCACAATCACACTCCCGGCAGTCTCAATGGAACGTACGATATACTCAATAGGCCAGAACAGATTGTAGATCAAGCCTATGTTGCAGCGTTGAACTTAAATTGGAATTATACGCCAGAGTGCAATGAGTCTACTGAAATTGCCAAATTAATCCTTCAATATTCATATGAAGCGGTATTAAGAGCCTGCGCGGCACAAGGAAAAACAAGGATCCATCTTCCACTAGTAGGGTGTGGGGTCTTTGGTAACCAACCAGAGTGGATTATTGAGATCCTTAAAAATCTCGCTGACTTCATAAAAAAGAGCGACATGACGGTTGAGGTTAATCTCTTTTGTGAAAAAAGAAGTAATGGAAATGCGGTGTACCAGAATGCATTCTTAACGTCCTGCAAAGAACTTGCTCAAAAAACCGGTGGAACTTTCACTACTTATCTCGCACAATAGAAAGGGTATTGCATTGCAACAACTACCATCCTATTATCCGACCACTTAATTGCTGGTGCAATGCGAGTAGCCCATGCATCAAACTGCTCACTTTCTAAACAAATTGAGCCCTGAGTTAGAATCGGAAAACATGACATTATCATGACCCATTCTCGACCTATCTATGACATCAAAATTATGTCATATCATGACAAACTCTCGACATGTCCATGACAAATAAGTAATGTCTTGTAATAGCAGAGACAGACCTTAAAAACGACAGGTATTTCGAGAAGGGAATAGGAGTATGATAGTAACAATCGGAGGAATAAAGGGTGGGGTTGGCAAGTCACTTATTTCAACGAATCTCACGGTAATGAGAGCTCTTGGCGGATTTAAAGTATTGTTAGTTGACGGGGATGAACAGGGAACCTCAGGCGACTGGACCGATCACCGCATTGGCCTTGGACTTAATACCCCCTGGACAACCGTTCGGCTAAAAGCCGCAGCAGTAAGAACTGAGGTATTAAAATTATCAAACAACTACGACGACATTATAATAGACTGCGGAGGAAGAGACACCGTCAGCCTTCGCGCTGCCTTAACCGTATCGGACGTCTTCTTAGTCCCTTTCCAACCGAAAAGCTTTGATATCTGGACCGCCTCAAAAGTTGCAGATCTTGTTGCAGATGCAAAAATTTTAAATCCAAAACTTTCGGCCTATTGTTTTATCAACTGCGGGGGAACTCGAGGAAACGACAACGAAATAGCGATGCAGATCTTAGGAAAAGCTGAAGGACTCTCTCTACTCACCACAGCCATCGCATCACGAAAAGCTTTTTCAAATGCCACCTCAGAAGGCATGGGAATTATTGAGGTGAAGAAAGACGAAAAAGCGATAAACGAAATGCAGGCCCTGCACGACGCTATATTTGGTGAAAACGAGACACCTTATGGGCACAACAAAACCGTCAAAATGACATCAAAACTAGGTCATCGCGACAATGCGATGGCATAAGAAGGACATTAAAATGGCACTAAAAGAACTAGTACGTCCAAACCCATCTTCTCGATCAATAACTGAAGAAAATGAAGGGCGTATCAAAGAAAACAAGGTACAAGAATTTATAGCCCAAGGAGGCTCCGCACCAAAAGATCCTCAAACCAACGAAATCGACCATCGACTAACACTACGTATCCCGCAATGGCTTATCGCTAAAATCGACCTGAAAAGAAAAGAACGGATCGGATCCATTTCTAGAAATCTCTGGATTCTGGAGCAACTTGAAAAAGCGTGCAAAAAGTAGACGAAACAAAAAATAGACAGTTATTTAATTTAATGTTAAATTAAAGCAGTATCGCAAAGGTTTTAATGTACTGAAATTAACAATAAAGATTTATCATGCACATAAGACAATTTTTTATAACACTCCCCCTTGTAGTATTATTTTCAGTTTCACAGCTGATGAGCATGGAATACAGCTTTCAATCCGACCTTCCAACTCCAGAATTTTATAGCGAACTTGCAGCAAAGGGGTTTGATTTTCCAGCATTTACGATCACCGTTAATAACTCAAGCAACTCCTCGTCGTCAAATTCTGCAACAAACACAAAGCCATCCAACCCTAAAAAGCGATCCTTAGCAGAAATTACTTCAACCAAAAGCACTAATACAAACACCTATTCAAAAAACCACGTTATCGTAAAAATTAGAAAAATTATACCAAACCAAAACAATGCTCCCTTATGGTGTCAACTTACAAAATCAACGGCTACTCCAGAAGAACTAAAAAAGCTCAGATCTCACCAATCTATCAAGATACAGTGCCAATTTATAAAGGCGTGCATTGCAAGAAAAAACATCAAAAATATTTCTAGCTTTTTCAACACCTACATCAAACTACATGCACTCACCACATTTTTAACTCAGGACTTTTCCAATGGATCAGTATTGCAATATATAATTAGCACCGCATATCTGGAAGGTTTTTCTACGATCATAAACCGCATAAAAACTCTTGCAAAAACAAAAAAGGACCCACGATCTCAAAGGGCTCTCGAGGAGCACCTATCAGAGATAATATCTCATCTAAAAACGTGCACATCCACCTGTAAAACAACTTCGATGTCTCAGTCTTTAAACAAAGCAATCGAAACGCTAGAAACCTACTCAAAAAGCAAGCTCACTCCATAATATTCGCAGCACACTACTAAAAATCAAAAGAGGGTCTTGATAGGAAAATTTCCTATCAAGACCCTCTTTTGATTTTTATCTTGTATTTACTAGAATTTGTACTCAAATCCTGCGTTTATAAAGAATGCATTATCGTGACCAACCGTTGGTGCAAACTCAACAGTGCTGCCCACGCCTGTTCTATCTCGACGATCAAGATATCTCTGTTCAGCGCTCGAAAGCGGCTTGCCTGATATGTCTTCAAAGTGCGACCCAGGGACAAAGAGCCCTAGAACCGTAAAGAAGGTTAATCCTCTTGCTACAAGTGCTTCTAGATAAAGATTGGCTTCAGTTCCCAAGAAGCGACTTGCAAAGATTTCTCTGCCATCCACAACGGCAAGACGTGCAGGGTGTTGTTGCCAGAAAGCCAAGACGTTCGGATTGATCTTCCATATTGAATGGCCCCATTCGCGCTCAAACCATAAGGCTCCACCCGTAAACATAAGGTTGGTAAACCGTGTAACAGAAAGAGGAACCCCACCCGCTACATTGCTTTTTAAAGGGAAGGAAAGAACCCTAGGGAAACTGCCTTTCCCGCTCAACAAGAACGAACTGCGAACGCGTTTTCCTGAATATAACTCTTGCAAGCTTATAAACCCATCATAGGTACCATCCACATCGCTATCGCTGACTCCATCATAATCAACATTAGGACTATCATCACCAGAAGCATAGCCAATAGTAGCTGCCATCTTTACATCAGGCTGTCTAAAGTAATACCACGCGTCGCACACAAACATAACACCTTGGAGCTTGTTCACATAAGGGTCTCTATAACGATCGTCGGAATTTTTTAAATTCGACAATGTCCCATCATCTTTCAAGATCACCTGACCATTTAAATAGCCCAGTTTGCTAAAGTCTACTGCGGTTGCAATATTTTTATCCACCAGCGCTTGATTAGTCGTTCCAAACAATGCTTTTTTACCTGCCAAATCACCTGTATCGGGGTTATTTGCTACAGCAGTTACATTGCTATTCACCTCGGCATATACGCCATTAAAGTTATTCACAATACCAGCATGATCGGTAAATCCAGTCCTAATCTGCTTCTCAATATGATTGCGATCTAGACCCTTTACATACTGTTTGCCAACGTTTATAGCGCTATCAAATCCAAACTCAAAGTCACCAACCATAAATTCAGAGGCCAAACCAATTGTCCCTAATTTAGTTGACGCATCACCCGGCACTTCAACGCGTTGATCGCGCTCATCATCAAAAAGAGCATATGGTTCTAACGTCAGCTTACGGCATTTCTCATCAAATAATGTACTTTTCAAACGGCCTGCAACCACAAAGTTAAGGGCACCAAAGTCACGACCCTGATTATACCGATGGCCAAACTGCTGCCCACGCACTTTTTCATTAACCGCATCAAATGAGTCCGAACGGTTGTTTAAAATCGCGGTATAAAAATCGTAGTCACACTTATGATCGTCGGCAAATCCCCCCGAGAATTTAAAGCCAGGAGCGTACTGCTCAACACCCGAAGCAGGATCATATCCTAATAAGTCGGGTACTGTTGCATAGGCATCGCCCAACGCAATTCCACGTCCTAACTGAAATGAGAACAACCCCATAGTAAACGAATGCTTCTGCTCAAACGAAACACCTAAAAGGTCGTTTAATAAAAGCTCCATCCAGAGCTCCCGCATAATCGGCACATTAAGTGTAAACGTATGCCGATGGTAGCCCATAACCACTTCTTGATCTTTTATAGGCGTGATACCCGTCTTAAAACCGGCCTCAGGAGAACCAAAGGTTCCTTTTAGACGTAAACCTGCTGTAAATGAAAGACGCGTCCATTCACACTCTGGATTGCAATATTTATGGGTGAACTTAGAGTCAAGCGTAAACTTACCCGGCGCAACAATCTTATCAAAACTGCCGTTGCAATCATTTAGCATTCGCGCATTTTTTGAATAAAATCCTTCAAATTTTGCCTTATTTTCCCAAAGCAATGAAAGACAATTATCTTCATCGTAAGCATAGACAAGGGGCTTTTGAATAAAGTCACTGGCTTTTAGACATTGAACTCGCGGTTTGCACACCTCTGTTGCGCACGTAGTTGCAAGAGCTTGTGGAACCAAATCAGAGCCTGTTGCACTATCATCTTTGCCCGCCAACAAGCCAACAGCTGACATAAGCAGAAGAATGGGTACAAGAAAAACTGAAAAACGGTGCTGCATAATAAAGATCCTTAATTTGCCCCCTGAAAGAGCCTAAAAATGGTTTTACGTAAAAAGAGAATTCCTTTTGAAACGTATCTCAGCACAAAAATTTGTCAATAAGGGCACATTTGTGATTAGCTTTCTCAGGAAGGGCAAACAAACGAACCAAAAGGAATCATCTATGAAAAAAAATAAAAGCCAAACGCTTCTAGGGGCTCACGTCTCCGGAGCAGGTGGATTACAGAATGCCTTATTAATAGGGGAAGAACTAGGATGCAATACCATACAAATTTTTACCCGAAACAACAGACAATGGGCATTTGACTCTCTAACCCCAGAAGAAATCGCTCCCTTTGTTGAACAACAAAAAGAATCTCCCATCAAAACAGTTGTTAGCCATGCAAGCTACCTTATAAACCTAGGATCACCAAACAAGATTGTAGCCGCTCGCTCCAAAAAGGCACTCACCGCAGAACTTGTGCGATGCCAACAACTCTCCATACCGTATCTAGTACTTCATCCAGGCGCACACCTAGAATCACCTGAGAGCCTGTGCATAGAACAGATTGCAGATAGTCTAACCAAAATAATTGAACAGACACCTGGCCCCTGTGTCATTCTTCTGGAGAATATGGCGGGACAAGGATCATCTATTGGAAGCTCTTTTGAACAGCTTGCACAAATCCGCAGCTTGGCAATACCTAAAGAACGAATTGGTATCTGTTTTGACACCTGCCACGCTTTTGCAGCAGGCTATAATTTCACAAATTCCGATAGTTACAAAGCCCTGTGGAAAGAATTTGACGCCATAATAGGGCTAGAACTATTAAAAGCCATGCACCTTAATGATTCACAAAAAGAACTAGGATCACACGTTGATCGGCATGCAAACATAGGAAAAGGAAAGATAGGACTCGAAGCATTCCATCTTATTATGAATGATTCACGCTTTGAGAACATTCCTAAAATAATAGAAACGCCACTCACCTCACTAGAGGATCATCGGCGCAACCTAGAAATACTTCGAAAACTTATAGACTGAATAACATAATTTAATAACGCTTCTAAAACAAATATCCGTCGCAGATTTTTATGTCTGCGACGGATATTTTTGAAAGCAGTGCTTCTCAACTAACATAACCATGAATAAGAACCCGCTGGAATTTATATTGGTTAGCGTTCAAGCCTATGAAGCTTTATCAGTTTGACCTAAAGAGAAAACTAGTTAAAAAAAACTTTTCAGCAAGTTGCAATGACCTAGCAACCACACCCCTGCTCTCTTTAAAAAAGCCCGTATTTGCAGAAGAAAAACAGAAGAACCCTTGAAGACAATTGTTGCAATTTTTGCGAAACACAAAAATTGCAACAAAGCTTATAAAAAACAAGAAAAGCAACAAAATCGCCTTAATCTTCCTTAACCTCACTGTAGCATTCTACTCGATCGTCGACCTGCCAGTCCGTAAAGCCATCTACCATAAATGCGCACTCGAAGCCTTTTCGAACCTCTTTTACAGAATTTCGATCACGTTGCAAACTAGAGATTGACCCTTTGCCTACAAGCCGTGCGCTGCGGAATATCTTTACGGTACTGTTGCGGTTACAAGTTCCATCAACCATCTGGGCGCCTGCCACGATACCAAGTTTTTTAATATCAAAAACTTTAAGCACTACCGCTTCACCGGTCTTCTTTATTACTTTCTTAACAGGCTTGCCTCGCTGCAGTAATTCTTCAAGCATCTCTAAAAGCTTGTAGATAATGTCAAAAAGCTTAACCGTTACCTGGAATTCTTGTGCCAAGCGTGTTGCCTGCGCATCCATCTTCACATGGAGTCCCAAAACCATTGCTTGAGTATCTGCTGCAAGAGCTATGTCGCTTTCCGTTATAGTCCCAACTCCCGACGCAACAATAGACACGCCACTATGCGCCTTGGCAGACAATTTCTCAAGCGATGAAACCAAAACCTCTTTTCCAGAAGCTGTATCGGCTTTCACAATTACCCGTATAGCTCCAGGCCGAGGCGCTGAAGCCACCGTCAAAGCTGAAGGGCTTAATGCGCGTTCCTCAATATGCTCAGCTTTCAGAGCTGCAGCCGGAACAACCTTAAACATATCTCCTGCACGTGGCAATTCTGAAAAACCTGCAATTACTATAGGCTCTGATGGCTTTGCTTCTTTAATTGAAGTGCCAGCAAAATCCTTGATAGAGCTAACTTTCCCAAAAGCATTACCACACACAAATGAATCGCCTATGCGCAAAACACCGGTACGGTTTATAACCGTTGCAACGGGGCCTCGACCTTTTTCAAAGCGCGATTCTAAAACAAATCCTAACGACGGAACATCCAAATAAGAAGTCAACCCGCCAATCATTTTTGCCTGAAGCATTAACATATCTAAAAGCTGATCAACCCCATCGCCTTTCAAGGCTGAAACAGGTATAAAGACGGTTTCCCCGCCCCATTCTTCAGGAACAAGCCCTATCTTGTTCAAGGCATGTCTAACTTCTTCAATCTGCTTAGGCGTAACTTTATCAATTTTATTAAGAGCCACAACGATAGGCACTTGTGCTGCTTTGGCAAGTTCATAAGCTTCAATAGTCTGAGGTTGAACCCCATTATCTACACCTACAACTAATACAGCCAAGTCGGCAATAGACAACCCTCTTGAACGCATAACGGAGAATGCCTCATGACCAGGCGTATCAATAAAAACAAGATTGCCATGGTCTGTATGCGCTTCATAAGCACCAATGTGCTGGGTGATTCCACCCTTCTCTCTAGCGGCCACACGCGTCTTACGAATATAGTCAAGAAGTGTCGTTTTGCCATGATCAACATGACCAACAACAACAACCACCGGCATTCGTTCGTATGGGAGCCTTCCTACAAGCAAAGCCCGTTCTCTCACGCTTTCGCGCTTTTCAGAAACCGCTTCTATCACGGGCACGTCAAAAAACTCGGCCGCCCGCGCCACAACTTCTGCAGTAACTACCTGATTCCTGGTTGCAACAATACCCTGCTTTAACAGCATGACTATCACCGCATTTACAGGACGATTTAGCTTTTCTGCAAGCTCCCCCACAGTCATAGGTACGCACACTATGCCAGGTTTTTGTTGCTCATCTGTCATGCCCCATCCCTTCTTCCGACTCATCAGTCTCTTGAGAACTCTCAGCTTCAACTTTGTCTTCGGAGTACTCTTGCACTCCCTCATCTAGCTGCTTACTTCCACCTGGAAGCTTTTCGCCAAAAACGTCTTCCAAGGCCTGCTCGCGCATTGCAGCAGAATCACTCTTAACTAACTCTATTTCAAAACCAGTCAACTGAGAGGCAAGTGAGATATTCTTACCCATTTTACCAATAGCAACTGATCGCTGGTCTTCATCAACCCAAACACGAGCTTTATCTCCGGTAATCTCAACACGATTAACCGTAGCAGGCTTTAGGGAATCTCGCACAAACTGGTCTACATCGAATGATGCGGAGATAATATCAATCTTTTCCATCCCCAATTCACGCAATATAGGCTTTATACGAGCGCCTCCAACACCAACACAGGTTCCAACCGGATCTATGTTTTTATCGTTTGAAGATACCACTACTTTTGATTTGTAACCTGCAGCACGTACAATTTTTTTAACTTCAACAAGTCGCTCATAAATTTCTGGAATTTCTAATTCAAACAGCTGCCGCAAGAAATCAGTAGAACTACGATCAAGAATGAGTTGATTCTCATTGCGAGGCTCTACTAAAACCTCCTTCAAAAGGGCGCGAACTGGATAGCCCACAATGCAACGTTCCCCTGGAATACTCAACGATTTTGGCATAAAGGCAAACGTATCGCCAACCTTAATCGTGGTTCCACTAGGTTCGCACTTGTGCACAAGCCCATGAATAACAGTCCCTTCTTTGGACTTAAATTCTTCATAAACCTGAGAAGCCTCTATTGACCTAATGCGTTGTGCAATAATTTGCTTAGCACGCAAAATTTCAATACGGCCAATAGGGCCATTAAATGGCACTTTCACAATTTCTTCTAGCTTAGCATCGGGTTTTATTCCCTTAGCTTTGCGAAGTGATATTTCTTGGTCTTCATCCTCAACAGATTGGACCACTTTTTTATCGATCAGAATATCTATTTGATCCGTCTGCTTGTTATAAACAGTCGACAGACTTAGGTCAGGATAGCGCTTTTGATAAGCAGCTAACATACCCTCACAAACAATATCGCTGAGCACGGATCGATCAAGATCTCTCTCTTCGACCAACTCTTCAATGACCTGGGAAAGATTCACGGCTCCCTCTCTTGCTATGTTTTTACTTTTTCACAAAGGACACGAACATAATTTGCCCAACGTACAATATAATTGTATCAAAAAAACTAAACTCTGAAAACTATCGAATCTCAATAGTTTGTCTTAACACTTACCTTGGGAGTGTACAATTCTATTTGAAAACCTAAAGCGACCTTTTTTTTAACGATTAAAAAAAAGTTATCCACATTGAACTCGGTACACTACTACTATTATATATATATATATATTTATATATAGTAATAATAGGTGGAGCGCTTCAATGTGGATAACTTTGACTAATATATTGATCTGTAGCACCGTTTGACTAAAAAAAGCGTGTGGATAAGTGGTGGATAAGTGGTGGATAACTCGATGATCGATGTGGATAACTTTTTTGACCATATCTGAATATATAGATTTTAAGCAGCTATTGAACACACCGTTTTCTGTTAGTAGCTTGTAGGAGCATGTTTCAAAAAAATTATCCACCACTTATCCACCACTTATCCACCACTTATCCACATAGGTTTTTCGATTTCTTCATACAGTCAGAAATATTTTACACCTCTGTTTGATGTGAGGAGGTGTGTAAAGCGTCCTAATACTTCAACGCTTTTACTAAGCGATTTCGGCTAATTTTACTAGTTTTTGGATATCGTCAAAAAATAGTTGAGTTTTAGCGCGATTACGCAAAATGTAGGCGGGATGATAGGTGGGTAGCAGGGTATAATCTCTACATGAGATTACCTGTCCATGAATTTCGGTTATTTTATAGAGCTTTTCTGTAGGTCCATTTAGAAGTCCTTTTAGGGCTGCGCTGCCTAGAGTACATATAACCGCAGGTTGTATAATGTGGATCTGCTTAAGAAGCATAAAATCTCGCCCTGTTTTAAGTTCATGAAGCGAAGGTGTGCGGTTGTTGGGTGGTCGGCACTTAACAATATTGGTAATAAAAACATCTGAGCGTTGTAGTCCCGCACGTTCGAGTGCGCGATTTAAAAGCTGTCCAGAGGGGCCTACAAAGGGGCGGCCCTCCTCATCTTCTACTTTACCAGGAGCTTCGCCAATAAACATAATGGCGGCATCAGGATTACCTTCTCCGAAGATAATTTTGGTGCATGCATCGGGGATATAGAGCGGGGATTTTTTGAATTCGCCGTGAGGAGCGTAAAGCTCGTTTAGCAGGCCCTGTTTGAGAGCCTGCCTTTGTTCTGTAGTCCGTCTGTTTATGGTCGTATTCATAGCGCCTATAGAGATTTGTGGTTTTTTGTTTATTGCTGTTTTAGTATAGACGAATTTAGTGTGGTATCTATTTTGTATATGCACTCAGATGTGGTTTGAGGTTTAAAATTCTAATCCTATGGCATGGAGAATAAAATTTCCAGTGGATGGAATAATTATCATGGGTTTATTACAGAAGCTGCTGTTTGTGTAATCGATTTTAAGGTTTTTGCATTTTTCAGAGCTTTGAAACAGGAGATAGTCTTGTTGATTAACCATTTGATTGATATAGGTGATCATGTTTTGCAGATTTTCTTTTAGGGCTGAATGAGCATTTTGGTGTCGTCTACGTTCGAGAGCAGTGTCAATTTTTGCCATGATGAGGAGTGAGAGAAAACAGCCTGCAGATATTCCTGCCCATTTTAATGGGGCCTTGAACGTACAGTTTGAGTAATCCAGTGCAGTTTTGTTGAAAATGTTATTAGTGTATATTCTTGTCGCACGGTAGCCCATTATGGCCGTGTAGGCTGCGCAGACGCCTGCGGTTATTGCACTACCCATCGCCGTGCCCAGGTATGCTAGGAATGGAACATGGTCGCGATCAACAAAGAGCTCTTTGTTGACGCGTTTAAACTGCGAAGGATACTGTGTGCTCTTGGGAGCGCGTGCTAGTTCTTGTTCAAATACCCAGCGTAAAGAATATAGATCTTCTTTTTCACAATTTTGTAGCAATTTTTTGTAATCAGTTTTTTGAAGCATTAGATCTGCAACATCATCCCATGACATGGTGTCAGAAAACTCGCCGCGTGCTGTTGTTGAAAACGTTAAAACGGTTGGGATAATAAGTAGTAGAAGTGCAAAGAAACGGTATGTGTACATAATTCCTCCATTTGTACATACGAAACTTGATAAGGTATTTACCATTTTCTGATAATTATACATGCTGGGGGGTTAAAAGTCAAAAATAGCGCATCGACGATGATAATTGGCATGTAGTTGAGAGGGAGTGAACCGTTCATTTCCACAAGGCTAAATGGAGCAAATTGATAGATGATGTGTTAGCCAGTGCATCAATGTACAATTTTGCGCGCGCATTCAAAGCAATTGTAACTGCTTGATCTCGATCCAATCTATTGATCTTATCCGTTGTACGCTTTCAAAAACTGCAGCCAGTTATTGTGTTGCGCAAATTCGGTGTACTGGTAGGAGTTGTGGTGTGGGTTGTTAATTTTTTGTTCTGGGAAGTAGATCGAAAGTCCTCGTGCTCCTGCCAAATTGCTCCCGCGTACGTTTGCAATAATAAATTTAGGCATTAATGCTAAGCCTTCGTTTAGCACTTTATTGAGCGCCGTTTGCATAGTGCTTGTTGTTGTTGGGGTTGAGAGAATTATGCTACTTAGGCGATCTTTGAGGTTGTTGTAGAAGTGGAAGAGGTCAATGTAGCTAGGTTCTTCAAAGTAGGTGCAGGTAAATCGGCTTCTTGCTGAGCGAATTGCTATGCTCAGCGTGTTATTCTTTTCATCATCTAAGGCTTCAATAAGTAATTGTGCAAGAAGATCTATGTTATTGTTTATTTTTGTAAAAAGGCTTAGATCGAAGGCAGAATGGGTGTAATCACTTGTAAGTTTTCCGTAAGTGGCTTCGTATCCGATTACAATGTCTTTAGCCATCTGTTTTATATTGTTTCCATTGCTAGTTATGGCGTTTACTACAAGTTTGTAGTTATAGCCCGGGCCGAGGACAACTTCTTCTGATGCGGTCATATAGTCAGCAAACTGGCTAGCTATGCAAGCCGTTCCTGTGCCAGCCATCAAGCATGCATCAAACATGATAAGGTCAATGTGTTTGCCAAGGGCTGAAGTGATACGCGTTAAAGCTTTCATGAGTTTTGAGTCGTCTAGATAGGCGTGGAATGTCTCATCAAAACAGATGCCCCTGTTAGGGTCGCATAGTTCTTCCTTGTCTTTGTTGCCGACTAGATCAATAAAGTTGGTGAAGCTTATACTTCTATCAAGTTCGATCAATCCGGTTACTTCGTTATAGCGGAATAGATAAGCAGGGTTAATCGTTCTGTCCATGCGTGGGTTGAGATCGCCCGATCCATGGTTCCAAAAGTCTAGAATGAAATGGTTAGCAGGATAGTTATTTATTGCCCATAAAGCTGCCTGAATAAGCGTTTCTGCGCTGCCGCTATTTAAGCACATATCGGGGCCAATTTGGAGAATTTGATTTTTCTTGATAAGCAGATGTTTAGTTACTTTCTTTTGCCCGGGGACCTTTATATCAAGATGAACAAGTATGTTGAGATGTTCGTTTGATCCAACTTCTTTAAGTTGTGCTAAGTTTTGGCTAGCAAAAGGGTAAAGATCGTTATCTGCAGCCATGTAGATGAGGATGGTACATTCTTTTCTTTCTAGTGCTCTGTTATTGCTCTGTAAATCAGATCCATCGTTGCATGATAAAATAAAAGTTGAAATGCTCAGTAAAACGAGCAAACTGCGTAGTAGAACCTTCATTACAAAACTCCCCTAATGATACCACTCCCCTATAAAATCTGTTTTTAGACTACTGATTTTATACAATCAAAATCAAGAGTTTGACGGAGCTTTTTTGGAAGACGCTTTTAGAGCATTAAGCCATGAAAATACAAAGGTAATGAGAAAGCTGAGTTGAAAGTCGAGAGCAAAGAGATGAAACGGGTTGTTGAGTAGGATTATGCAGGCGATAAGAAACAGTATATAGAGCCCATTTGTCTGCAATTTTAGTAGTGCGCAGATTGAGTAAAAGGTTGAAAGAAACGCCGCTCGAACAAAGGGAATGCTGGCCCATGAGAGTAGCGTGTAGAAAAGAATGATAATCAGAGTTAGTGATGTTCGCGCAGCAAAGGGCAGTGGGGCAAATCCCAGTAGTTTCTGAAGTACCATTACTAGGACCATCATATGCAAGCCTGCGCGGGCTAAATGGTGTAAAATACCCCAGGGTTTAAACTGGGTGCGTATAGTACCCATTTCGCGTGCATTAACAGCTTTTTTACCTAAAAAAACAGAGGCAAACATCGTAAAGGCCATGGGAGAAAGCGAGGGTTTGATACCTTCGATTATCCGGTTTCTGAGCTCAAAAATAAAACGCCTGAGAGTAAAGTGGGGGTGCTTTAGGCAATGAATAGTAATATATGTGACATTGAGATTTGCTATAATTCCTTCTCGCTGCAGGTATTGCTTGTAGTCGCCATCGGGAGGCGCTCTGAAATAGAGGGGTGTTAATGCGATGGTGTCGCCAATTTGGGGGATTGAAGGATGGTTGTTTTTGATGGATAGGCGGAAATTAAAGCCTGATGTGAAGGGCACGGCCTGTTCTTTTTTAACTAATTCCTTTATGCGCAGGGTAAGTACAAGATGGTCTGCATGTTTGTAATCATGTTCAATATCAAGAACCTTCGCTATGACGGCGCAGGGGCCATAGGATATACTGCGGTAAAATTGGTCAAATAGAGCGTTTTTTTGTTGAACGCGCAGAGCTCCAATTACAATAAACCCTGCTACCGCAAGTCCTAGTAATGTATATTTTTGAGCGGCCTGTGAGCGAATAGATAGGGTCAGAAATATTAGGGTTATGCCTACAATTGTAGCAAACGCAAGCAAGGGGCTTGTGACACCCTTTATTCCGATTGCAATTCCCGTCATAAGTCCTAGTACAAGAAGATAAAGGGGGTGAAGAGGAATTTTAACAAAGAGTTGCGAGGTTGACATGAGCTTTTTGGCTGATGCAGGGAGTGTGTGTTAACCCATAGGAGGCTGTGGAGACAGTGGTATATTGAGTTTTTGTGCGATCAGAGGCAGAAGATCAATAGAAATTAGTCGATCGCTGAGATTTTTATCGATGTTGTTGAGCTGGTTTTGCATTAGATCGATTCGATTTTGCATTGCGGTGAGCTGATTTACAATTTTATCAAGATCTTGTTTGGATGCACCAGTTAGCACCAGATTATTGAGCTGGGTTTTTAGGTCTAGGAGTTCCTTGTCAACTCCAAGGAGTCCTTTGTCAACATTGTTAAATCGTCCAGACGCGTTTGATTCGAAATTCTCGATTTGGATTTGAATTTCTTCACATCTTTGCTCAAGCCTATTTACGCTCGCCCGTATAAAAGAGACATCGCGTCTTAATTGTTCGTTATACTTGATCCATGCTACAAGGACCGTGGTTCCTGCAAAAGCCATGCCGGACAATAAACCACGAGCTCTCCAGTGGAAATACCTTCCAGTGGCATACGTTGAAGCTCCTGCAGCAGTTCCTGCAATGAGCGCCCAGGAATAGTTGTAGGCAACGTGCTTGGCGCCTGATAAAGCATGGTGCGCAACAAAGGAGCACGGAACCCATAATGCTCTGCGAGCGAGGCGTGCACCCCTGTCTGACCATCTGTTTTGAGTAGGTGTTGATTGATCCAAAAGGGGAACGTTTGTGTTTGTTGAGAATAATAGGGGAGCGGTTAGAGCAACGCATAGACATGCGACACTCAAAATTTTCTTAACCATGTTACCATCCATTTGTTTTGGTTGAAGCAAATTTTTTTCTTTCTTCAAGATGAGCTTTTTTAAAGCATCGAGACTATTTATTTTATATACTACGCAAATAAAAAAGTCAATAAGTGCCCTTTTTACGCGGTTCTGGAGTATTTAATCTTTTTGTTCTATGCTGGCCCTGGATAATAAGTTCTTAAGGGGTTTTTATGATTACACCTGTTTTTAAAAAAGTTCTAAAAAATGGTCTTACTTTATTGGTTATGCCGCGGAGCGACATTCCTAAGGTATCGCTTCAGCTCTGGTATAACGTTGGATCTAAGCATGAGGGTACGGGCACGCGTGGGCTCGCTCATTTGATAGAGCATATGATTTTTAAGGGGACGGATAAGCTCTCTGAATCTGATATTAATGTTATTACACATAAACTATCAGGCGTCTGTAATGCCTTTACGTCGAATGATTATACAGGGTATCTGTTTGATATTCCGTCACAGCATTGGCAAGAAGTGTTGCCGATTATGGCCGATTGCATGAGCAACTGTTCGTTTAAACAGCACTTCTTAAATTCGGAGCTCAAGGCGGTTATTCAAGAGCTTAAGATGTATAACGATGATTATCTTTCTACGCTTATCGAGAAAATGGTTTCATCGTTATTTCCTGATCATCCATATCACTATCCTATCGTAGGCTTTAAGCAGGATTTGTGGTCCGTTTCTCGACGACAACTACTAGCATTTTACCATCAATTTTATGGACCAAACAACGCCACTATGGTGGTGGTCGGCGATGTGGATATAGATGAAGTGGTACGAGCGGTAGAGAAAGAGTTTGGAGCCATTAAGCCTCTGAAAAACCTTAAGCGTCCTGTTCTTCACCACTCATTTGAAATTGGATCAAAGCGCACTACCATCTATCGTGATATTAAACAGCCCATGATGCTTATGGCCTGGATTGTCCCTGGGGTGTCTGAGCGAAAAGAATATTTGCTTGATTTGATGTCTTGGGTTCTTGGCGCTGGCCGTGGAGCACGACTCTATAGTAAATTGGTTACTGAAATGGGGCTTGCTACCGAGGTTCAAAGCTTTGTTTATGATCTTTTTGATTATGGAATCTTTTTTGTTTATGTTCAGCCAACCGATTTAAAAGATGCCACTCGTATTGAGAAAATTATTTTGGAAGAGATTGAGCACTACCGAACTCACGAAATTTCAAACGAGGAGCTCGAACGTGCTCGTCGCAAGACATCTATGGACATATTATCCCTTGGAGAAAATAATCAGCGCCTTGCCTATGTGCTGGGTAAATTTTATCTTGCAACAGGGGATGAGAAATTTCTTGAGCAGTATGCTAATTACCCGACCGATTCGATAAAGAAGGATATAAAAGATATCTTTGCGCGGTGTTTTGTTCCATCTTTGACGCACTATGGCCGCGTGGAAGGTTTGTCAGAGGAGGATCGAGCTCTTTGGCTTTTGCAGCAAGAGCAGTCAGACAAGGAAGATACGAAGATTCTTGCAAAAAAGACAAGGAAGTTGGAAGTTGAACCGCCTTCTTATGCGCTTTCTATAAAAATTGCGCCGCCTAAAGAGTTTTCTTATCCTCGGGCTAAAAAATTTACTCTTTCTAATGGGCTAAAGGTCTTTGTAAATGATCGTCCAGGATCTGGGAAGATTGATCTATTGTTAGATCTTAAAGCGAAGCATTTTTACGATAGCCCAAAACAACAGGGTTTAAGCCTTTTGATGACCGATCTCTTGCAGGAAGGTACAAAAAACTATTCGGCGCAGGAGTTTGCACAAGAGCTTGAATCGCTAGGAATGGAGCTTAATACATTTCCGGGCCAGATGGGAATGACCTTTTTGGCAGAAGATGCTAATAGGGGTCTTGAGTTATTTACCGAGGTTCTTGAACGACCTGCTTTTACTGAGGATGCGCTGGAGCGTATTCGTGAGCAGTTACTTGCTGAGTTGAAAGTATTTTGGGATTCTCCAACTGATTTTGTGTCTCAAGTTGCGCGTGAGGCGATTTATAGAGCGCATCCATTTAGCAATAACATGATGGGAACGGAAACATCGGTTAAAAAAATAACGCGGCATGACGTGGTTGCGGCTCATAAAAAATATATAGTTCCACATGGTGGTCGTTTGGCCTTGGTGGGGGATTTATCACGATATGATGTTAAGGCCCTTTTGGAGAAGCATTTGGCATCGTGGAATAAGCATACTGTTGCAGATATGGATTTTCCTGTTTTAGAACCAGCTGAAAGTGAGATTATACAGTGCCCTATAAATCGTGATCAGATAGTACTTGCCTATGCAGGGCTCTCGGTGGATCGTTTGAATAAAGACTTTGATGCCTTGCTTCTTTTTGATCAGATTTTTACAGGTGGAGTACTGGGCTCAATGAGCTCACGGCTCTTTGATTTGCGTGAGAGGTCCGGTCTATTTTATACGATAGGTGGTTCATTGCTTGCAGGGGCTGCGCTTCAACCAGGCATGATCTTTATAAAGTCCATAGTATCAGGTGATCGTCTTGAAGAGGCCGAGCGTGAGATTGAAAAGGTTATTACAACAGGGGCTTTGGATATAACTAAAGACGAGTTGGAAGATGCTCAGAATGCGCTTATAAACTCATTGGTTGATAACTTTGCCGCACAGCGCCAGATGGCAGCTACATTTGTAGCGATGGATATTTATGGCATGCCAGATAATTATTTTGACAAACGCCCTCACCAGTTGCTTAAGATTACTAAGGAGCAGGTTCAGAAGGTGGTACATCGAATTCTAAAAGTTGAGAACCTGGTTAAAATTCGGGCAGGTAGAGTTTAGTGGGAGGTTGAATTGCGCAGTCGTGGCTTTCAGCAAGATTATCAAGCTGGGTATATCGTTTGCGGAAAAAGAGAGTTTTGTGTTGGTGAAAGCCCTTTTTGTTTAGGCGTTTAGTTTTTTGTGGCGCCTTTTAGGTAGAGTTGTGTTTTTAATATTAGATTGATCAAATGCCCAAAGCCATAAAATTAACTGATGTGGAGATTGCTAAAGCGCGTACCCTAATTTGGGAGTACTATGGCGCACATGGTCGCGCTTTTTCTTGGCGTCAAACGAGCGATCCCTACCACATTTTTGTTTCAGAGGTAATGCTTCAGCAGACACAGACTGCCACCGTTGAGAAAAAATATGGTCCGTTTATCGAAAAATTTCCTAGCTTTGCGGCGTTAGCAGAGGCCCCCTTTGCAGAGATTTTGCCGTTGTGGCGTGGATTAGGGTACAACCGGCGCGCGTTGGCATTGCATAAAAGCGCTCAGATTGTTGCTACACAGTACGGTGGCCTTTTGCCAGATAAACCGGAGCTTTTGGATAAATTACCTGGTATCGGCCCTGCCACAGCCGCTTCTATTTGCGCCTTTGCGTTTAATAAACCTACGGTTTTTATCGAAACAAACATCAGAACAGTTTTTATAACCCTTTTTGGTGGTTCTCGCACCGAAATAGCCGATAAAGAACTAATGCCTTTTATTGAAGCAGCGTTGGATCGAGAGAATCCACGGCATTGGTATTATGCTCTCATGGACTATGGCGTGATGCTTAAAAAAGAGCTGCCAAATCCTAGCCGCCGGAGCAAGCATTATACCAGGCAGTCACAATTTGAAGGTTCTGAAAGACAGATTAGAGGAATGATCCTCAAAGCTGCGACCATAAAAGGTACATTTAGCTTTGAGGATCTATGTTCTTGTATTGATCGTGAGCCTGAGCGTATTCGCCGTAATCTTGAAGAACTCTGTTCTGAGGGTTTTTTACGCAGAATCAATGATCAGTTTAGTTTGTAAAAACTCTGGTCCAATAGCTTATGAAAAAGAAATGGAAGTGTTATGGCAGTGGCAATAACTATCGATGTTACTACACATAGCATTTCTTGCTTCTGAAGCCTTTTAACTTGACGCTCTTCCTCGGTGAGTACGTGGAACACTGCAAATTCTTGCATCTTTGTTTTCTTGTAAGTTGATTTTGCACTTGTTCCTTTATAGTTGGTGTGATACTTTTTGCCTATTTTATTGTGGTGCAGGAAGGGTTGCCGGGCGGAGAAGGTTGTGGTGGGGATAAGGGCGATAAGTGCGCACGCGAGAATTCTTGCTGGTAGTTTTGTGTTATAAATTTTCATGTAAGTCCTTTAGAATTGGTCAAATCCGGACAGTTCGCCTCTTATCCATAGATAAAATTCAGGAGATTCTGGCTGATAAGGTGGATGCTCGGTTTTGTTTTTTAGCTCATGCAGCCGGTTTTCAATGCGTTCTAGGCGATTACGAATTTTCTTCATTTCTTGTTCTTCGCGCCAGGCGCTCTCTTGTTCTATACGATTACGTTCATGCATTGCATTGACTTTGTCTCGTTCTGCGTGAGCTTTTTCTTCTTCAGCTCGTGCAAGGCGGTTTTGTATCGCAATTCGCTCTTTTTCACGATCGTCACGTAATTTGAGTTGAAGCTCTGCATGGTATTCATTGCTCTGCATTAGTCTATTTCGTTGATCGTTTAGCCCGTTTAATAATAGGTGTGCCGATTTTAATAGAGCTGAATCGTCGTAGTCAGGTCTATTTGATCGCTCAAGGCGTAATAATGCCCGTTGTAGTTCTCGACAGTCAGAATCTATAAGTTGAGCAGCTGAAAGATGTTGAAAAGGATCTTGTGGATTTAAGTATTCTGTTTGTTGGTTTACTACTTCGTAGAGCGAAAAATATGCTTCTTCTCGCTTTAAAAACGTGCAAAGTGTTTGTAGTTGGCGTAGTAATTGTTGTGCAGAAGGTCGTATGCGTTCGCCACGATTTGCAAGGGACTCTCGGCTATCTAAGTCCTGCCAATACTCTAAATTGGTTTTTAGGTGAGCTAGGGCGTCATTGAGATTGGAAAAATCGCGTTGGAATTCTAGATTGCATGCATTAAAAGAGCCCCATGTGACATGTATATAGCTTGCAATAGAGGGTTTTGATGAATGTTGTTCTGTAAGATTGCTTAGGGTGTTGTAGCGAACGTTGCATAGGTTTGTTAACTCTTCTACTTGAATAACAGAATTTTTGTCATCAGAGAGTGAAGTGCGAGCATTGTATTCGCTTATACCATGCCATAAAAGTGCGACGCCACCAGCTATGGCTCCCGCGCCAACTGCAACTTTCCAGCCATCTTCAGAACGGGCTTTAAGTGCAGGGGTTAGTGTTAAACAGGTTGTTAATAACAGAAGTAATTTTTTGTTCATAGTAATTCGTAATATAGGGTTTATAAAAGGCTTTTCAAAACTTTTCGCTTTAAGGGTACCCTTTTTTTCGCATGAAGTCACTTTAGTAAAAATTTGAAGTTTTTTCGCCAGAGTTTTGTGGCATATACAAAGTTTTTGAGCCATAATGTAAGGGCGTGTTAAATTTTCAATTTTTGGCTTTGCTCTCATGTCTCTCCAATTTTCTTCTGATTTGAAAAAACCATTTTATCTAGAACGTGCCGAAGGACCCCTTTTTACAGTCGGGGGGGCTGCGCTTGATATCTATATTCAGTGTCCGATATGGTCTCTGGAGCAGGATGTTAAGTCGTATCTAGTCTTTGAGGAAGGCGTTAAGGTTGATGTTACCAATCTTCGTTATTCTGTAGGGGGTGGAGCCGCCAATACGGCATATGTGCTGGCGCGCCTGGGTATGCCGGTTTCGACTTTTTTTAAGACCGGAATGGACTATGCTGCAGACTTTATTCGTCAGAATTTGGTGCAGAAGGGTATTGATATTTCTCATGCGGTTTCTGACAGGGACGTGTTTACGGGGACTTCTTTTATTCTGCCTTCTTCAAGTGGAAATCATACGATTTTGGTTTGCAGGGGATCTAATGCGCAGGTGCGTGAGTGTGACTTGCCTTTAGACGAGTTTAAGAAAAGTAAAGGGGTTTATATAGCGCCACTGGCAGGTAATTTCATGAGCCATCTTCCTCTTATTTCTGAAGCAGTACATGAAGCGGGTGGTCTTGTTATGCATAATCCAAGCAGAGCTGGAGTGACGGAGTTGTCGGGGCTACTTTTTCGGTCAATACGCTTTATTGATGTATTAATGTTAAATTATTCCGAAGTAGAAGAACTTTCTGTTAATTTTCGGAAAAAAAGAAAAGGTTTTTGGCTTAAGCATGTTTGCGAAAGAATTGCATCTTCGGGTCCTCGGGTTGTGTTGGTTACGGACGGGGCTAAGGGGGTCTATTGTTTTAGCGAAAAGCGACTATGGTATTATCGTGGTGTACCAGAGTCGGGCAGTCGGCCTGTTTGTCGTACGGTTGGTGCGGGTGATGCTTTTGGAGCTACCTTTTTTGGTGCATTATTAATGGGAAAATCGGTGCACGAGGCTCTTGTTTTTGCATCCATCAACAGCTTAGCAACGATCTCTCAATTGGAGCCGCATGGTGGGTTGTTTACGATGCACGAATTGAATGATCAAATGAAGGCACTTGATGAGAGTGCGCGGCAAGTTGTCGAAATTTAAACCTTGCGAGCAGGGGAATGAGCTTAATGAGTAAAAAATTTTTATATGTAGCAAATTGGAAGTCGTACATCTCTTTTTCTGATGCGGTTTTGTGGTGCGATCGTTTTGGAAATCAGTTGGAAACGCTTGTATCTAAGGGCGATATTGTTATCTGTCCTGATTTTTTGTCGATAGAGTCTGCTCGAAAAAAACTTCCACATTCTGTTGCAATTGGAGCTCAAGATTGCTCTGGTTACAACAAAGGAGCCTTTACGGGTGGAGTTTCTGCTGTGTCTCTGAAGGAAGTAGGGGTGCGCTACTGCATTGTGGGTCACAGTGAGCGACGTCAGTATTGGGGCGAAAGTGTCAAGAATACCGCGGAGAAGGCCCGGGCTTTGTGTGAAATGAATATCACTCCAATTGTATGTGTAGGTGAGGGGTTTAAGAAGGAGCTTTCCTCTTTTTTTGATGAGGCGGGGCCTTCTGTAACTTCTTTTAAATCTTTGGTTGTTGCTTATGAGCCTGAAGGGGCAATAGGAACCGGTGTTATTCCATCGGAGCAGTCAATTGACAGTGTATGTAAAAAAATTCATGCTATGCTTTTGGCAAATGGACGTGCAAGTACGCGAGTTCTTTATGGTGGCAGTGTTAATAGTAAGATTGTGGCTAATCTAAAAAAAGTGGCAACTCTTGACGGCTTTTTGATTGGTCGAGCAAGTACCGATTTTCAAGAGTTAGAAAAAATTGTAGTATTAGGGTAGCAACACTAAAAAGCTAGGGAGAATTATTATGCTTTATGGGTTATTGTTAACATTTTTCGTTATTTTGTGTTTCTTGCTTATGGCTTTGATTCTTATTCAAAAGAGCAAGGGTAGTTTGGGACTTGGGAATATAGGCGGCGGTATGCAGATGCTCTTTGGAGGATCTGGCGGACAGTCGTTATTCCAGAAAGTTACGTGGGTGTTGGGTGCGCTTTTTATGTTGTCATCTTTGGGTTTAGCTATTTTGAAATCGTCTAAGCAGGAAATGCGTTATGCGGGATATCAACCAGCAGCTCCTGTGCGTCAAGGCCCTCAGCCAGTAATTCCTACAGCTCCTGTTCAAGCGACACCGCCTGCGACAACTGAGCCTGTAAAAGCGGCTGAGCAACCGGTTCAAGCGGGAGAAAAGGCACCTGAAAAACCATCAAAAAGCTAGACTCTAATGATAATTTCGTTTCTTGACAACGTTGGTAAAGGAACGCTAATTTTTTGTGACCGCGCAGGTCGGTTTATCATTTTTTTGGGAAGGATAGTTAAGACGTTATTTACAACACGGCTTAAATATCGGCAATTGTTGTTGCAGATGGAAGCGGTTGGGGTAGACTCTCTTTTAATTGTATTCTTAACAGGGTCATCCACAGGTTTGGCATTTGCACTTCAAAGCTATATTGGTTTTAGCAAGGTAGGCACCGAGGAGTTTATTGGACTTGTAGTTACCTTGGGCATGACTCGTGAGCTAGGGCCTGTTTTAACGGGACTTATGGTTACGGGACGTTGCGGCTCTTCGATGGCGGCTGAGCTTGGAACCATGCGCATTACCGAACAAATTGATGCTCTTCAGACGCTGTGTATAGATCCGTTCCAATATTTAGTAGTCCCTCGTGTTTTAGCAAGCACCATTATTATGCCGTTCCTTACGATTATATCTATGATTTGCGGTATTATTGGTGGGTACCTTTTGTGTGTTTATTCTCTAGGCTTGAATGCTGAGACCTATATGCGTGTGATCATTGAGCGAGTTGAGCTTTCTGACGTTACTGGTGGTTTGATAAAGGCGGCTTTTTTTGGTCTCTTTTTGTCATGGGTAGGAACGTATCAGGGGTACTATACGAGCGGTGGAGCGCAGGGTGTTGGTCGGGCAACCACTTCTAGTGTAGTTATGGGGTCTATTATAATTTTAATTGGAAACTACTTTTTAACGTCGTGGCTTTTTCAGTCGGGAATAGCATGATCCAACTCGTGGAAGTGCGGAAAAGATTTGGTGATAATCAGCGATGGGTGACGGACGGCATTAACTTGACGATCCCCTCAGGGCAGATGACCTGTATTATTGGTCAGTCTGGAGAGGGTAAGTCGGTGTTGCTTAAGCAGATTATTGGGTTGATAAAGCCTACATCGGGCTCTGTTACTATTGATGGCGAAGAGATAACCACAATGTCTGACGCAGACCTGCAAAGATTGTTTAAAAAATGTGGATATGTTTTCCAATTTGCCGCGCTGTTAGATTCGCTAAATGTTCTTGAAAATGTCGGATTAAGCCTTCTTGAAAAGGGGGCGTCTATAGAGGACATTCTGCCTATTGTTAAAGAAAAATTAGCATTGGTAAACCTAAAGCCTGAGATACTTTACAAGTATCCGTCAGAACTTTCTGGTGGGATGAAAAAGCGTGTAGGGTTAGCTCGAACGCTTATTTCTAATCCTACGATTATTTTGTATGATGAGCCAACTACTGGGCTTGATCCTATTACTGCTCGGATTGTGCATGAATTGATGTATGACATGCAGAAGCAATTTAATATTACGTCGGTTATTATTTCGCATGATGTTGAAATATTTAAATATGTTGATAATGTCGCTCTTTTGCATAAGGGAAAGATTCGATTTTTTGGACCAGCAAAGACTATTTGGGAGTCGACTAATCCGTACATCTATCAGTTTATTCGTGGCTTGCCAGAGGGTCCTATAAAAATGGCTGACTATACGCATAAAGAGTAGGGATTGCGGGAGGATGTGAAAGATTATGGAAGTTGGAACTACGGTAGCAGCTCAAAAGGCAGCCGCTTTAAAAGAAAAAATTTATGAATCTAGTGCACGATTTCAGCAGATACGGTCTGAGATTAAGCGTGTAATAATCGGTCATGAAGAAACCATAGACTTGATCCTTGTAGCGCTTTTGTGTGATGGTCACATTCTTTTAGAGGGTTTGCCTGGAGTTGCCAAGACTACACTGGCAAAAACAGTGGCTGAGATTTTGGGATTGCAGTTTAAGCGAATTCAGTTTACCCCAGATCTGCTTCCGTCGGACTTAATTGGAACTATGGTTTATAACCAAAAGACCGGTGATTTTGAAGTTCGAAAAGGGCCTATTTTTGCACACATCGTTTTAGCGGATGAAATAAATCGCGCTCCTGCCAAGGTTCAGTCGGCTCTTTTGGAATCTATGCAGGAGCAGCAGATAACTATAGGGCTTGAAACCTATCATCTTGAAAAACCTTTTCTAGTATTTGCAACTCAAAATCCGATAGAGCAAGAAGGTACCTATAACCTTCCCGAGGCGCAGATCGATCGGTTTATTTTTAAGCTGGTTATGGGATATCCAACCTATGAACAGGAGAAGTTGTTGCTTTCTGGTTGGTATCTTGATAAAAAGGTTCATCAGGTCTTGAATAAAGACGAGTTGTTGCAGACCAAACAGCTTGCTGAGGCGGTTTATGTCGATGAATTAATTATTGACTACCTAGCGCGTTTGGTTGATGCAACACGTCATCCGGAGCGCTACGGTTTTCATGATTTCGTTCGTTTTATTCAGCATGGTGCATCGCCCCGTGCAACATTGTCTCTTTTTTATTCATCCCGTGCTCATGCATTCTTGCAACGTCGTTATTTTGTGATCCCGGATGATGTTAAGGCTGTTGCAACCGCGGTCCTGAGACATAGAATAAAAGTGACTTTTGAGGCGGAAGCTGAGGGCTTTTCGGTGGAAAGAATTATATCGGCCATTCTTTCGGGAGTTTCAACTCCATGATACAGAAGCTTGACAAAAGGCTTTCAAAACGCAAGTATGGTAGAAAAATTCTCATGCTTACAAGTGAGGGAAAAGATTCATGACGAGTCCCTTGTGGATATTGAACGGCGCGTTGACTCTCATGTATGCTATTTCTGTTCCTCTTATGGTGGTTATGAGGACAGAGGTTCCAGTTCGAGCTTCTTTGGTGTCGCGTACATCTCCATCACGTCCTGACGTGGATATTTCGAAGATAAATCCAGCTCTCATTTATGAGAACGACCTTTTTGATACTTTTGTTAAGGTTGAGATTGCTGCCCCTAAAGAGAAGCCTCATGATGAAATTGTCATTCCAGTTCCTCCAAAAATAGAGGATGTGCCTTCCGTTAAACCTCGTGAGACGGAATTTTTGCCGCCTTTGCAGATAAAACTTAAGGGCGTTCTCCTAAACTCTAACTCTCAATTTAGCCGTGCGGTAATTGCCAATGCAAAGACAAAAGCTGAAGGGCTTTATAAATTGGGCGATGTGATTGAAGATGCGACGCTTATTCATATCAGCAAGGTAAAAGTGACGTTTGTTCGTTCTAATGGGCAGCAAGAGGTTCTATTCTTAAACGAAGATGTGGCGCAAGCTGACCCTATTTACGAAGGCGACAGAGTGTGGGCGTCTATGATTAGTCAGGTAAATGAGTCGACCTATCGCATAGATACGCGTCTTTTCAAGAAGAAGATACAGAGTGTTGCACAAATCTTTGAGCTTTTAGACTTTACAACGGCCTTTGACAAAGGTAAGAGCATCGGTGGACGTATTGGCAGATTTGCCAAGGGTTCTTTTGGCAGTTTGATGGGTCTTGAGCACGGAGACATTGTTGTTGCAGTAAATGGCAGCCCAACCACAACTCCTGCTGATCGTGTTAAAATTTATCATGCGATTAAAGATGCCGGCAATAATCAAACCATAAAGGTTTCCGTTTTACGGTCTGGCTCACCTATTGAGCTGACTTATATAACACATCAAATGGTTGATGATGAGGATGATGATCTGGAGGAAGAAGAGCAAGAAAGCCTAAAGCGTTTGCCTGCTGGAAGCTCCGTAAAGGGTACCGGCTTAGCGGCACGTGCCCCTAGGGGTCAAGGTGGTAGTGAAAAATCTGAACCTTCTACACAGATGCCGATTCCCACAGCCAATAAAAAGTTTAGAACACTTGCGTCTGAACCAGCAGGAGATCTGACGCGGATGGTTAGGAAAAAAGATAAGCAGGCTATGCTAGATTTCGGGGGGCGAAATGCCTCTTTACAGCGATAGAGTCCCATGAAAAAAGAAAGAATAATTAAACCGTTTGCTTTGGTTGTATGCGGGTTGGTGGTCTGTTCTATTAATGCAGATGATCAGATTTCTGCTGCTCAGAAGGCTGCAGCTCCAACTCCTAAAGTTGCTGCTAAGCCGATAGTTGCTCCTGCAGAGTCTAAAACACCAGCACAACCTGCTAAAAAATCCGCTGCGTCCGCTACACCTGCAGAGTCTAAAGAGTCTGTAGTGCCTAGTTCGCCTTTTAAATCAGTGGCGGTGGATCTTCCGTCAGTTCCCGTTGTGCCCAAGCCTCCAGCTATACCCGCCGAGCTTCCTGCACCTATAGTACCTAAATTCGTTGATGAAGCCGCCGTTGTTGAGGTTGAGGAAGCGGGGGAGGTTAGTCCAATCTTGTCTCCAAATGCAGCACGTCTGGTTGGTAGACATGAATCTAAGGAGGCGTCTGCCCCATCTCCAATTCCTGCAGAACTTACGCCGTGGGAAAATGGGGACAAGGATGAGCTTATAGAGTTTAACTTTGAGGATGCGGAGCTTTCAACGGTTATATCCTATATGGAAGAGCGGTTTGGATTGAGCTTTATCCTCGATTCTGTTCTTACTCCACTTCCGCAAATGGGTAAAACCGTAGCGGGAGTAAAATTATCGTTTAAAACCAATAAGCCGTTGCCTAAAAAAGAGGCGTGGTTTTTGTTTCTTACATTTTTGGATATGGCCGGCATGGCGGTTGTTCCTGGACCTACCGAAAAAGTGTGGCGTATAGCGAGCACAGATGGTAAGTCTCCTCTGTCAGCTCTTAAAGAGCGGGTGCCGACGTTGATTGGGGTAAATCCTGCATTTATTCCGGATGACAGTGCTCTTATTCGTTATGTGTACTTTGCGCGCAATACAAGCCTTGATATGGTAAAAAATTTGCTTGATGCCATGAAAAGCCAGATATCTCCGCAGCTTATTATTTTTACGGATATTAGAGCCATAGTGATTACCGATAAAGCTGCAAATATTAAGGCGATGCTTGAGGTAATCGCGGAGCTTGACAAGGCTAGTGAGCCAGAAACCATATCTATTGTGAGATTGCAGCATACCGATGCTACCTCCATAGCAGATTTTTATAAGAATTTGGTAAAGGACGATGAGCAGGGATCTCAAGGGTTAGCCTCACGCCTTGCAGGTGGACGTCGGCAGACGCTTTCCTATTTCCCCGTAGGGATTCGTGTTATTCCAGAACCGCGCACGAATACTCTTATTTTGTTGGGAACAAGTGAGGGTGTTGCAAAGGTTGAGGAGTTTATTGTCAGCAACCTTGATAAACAGACGACATTAACGCACAAGTTTACTAAAGTTATTCCTCTAAAGCATATTCAGGCCGATGCCGCTGCAGAAATTATTAGAAAAGTTGCAGCATTTAAGGCAAGTACGCCTGCGGCTGGTGGGGTTAGGGATGGAGATAAATATTTTAAGCCTTTAAGCGTTGAGGCCGAAAAGACGGGTAATCGTCTTATTATTACAGGCGATTATGAAGATTATTTGAAGATTAATGAAATCATTACCAAGATAGACGTTGAGCAAGATCAAGTTGCGTTGCAGATATTTATCGTAAACATAGACTTGACCGATCTAAGAGAGATAGGGACACAGCTTCGCAATAAGATTCCTGGTATTTCAGGGTTAATTGGAAACAATACGAGTTTCCAGACTTCAGGTCTTGGGTTTAATCAACCCGTTATTGAGAATACTGCTGGAACCGGCGCGTATCGTCTGTTGGGTGATCTTGTGAATTTAGCAACAAATGCTGCGGTAGGGGCTACGTATATGACTATGGGCAGCGATTCCTATGGCATATGGGGTATGTTGAGATTGCTTGAAGAACATTCGAATTCGAACATTGTCCAGAGTCCATTTGTTCTAACTACTAATAACTATCCTGCCAAGATTTCTGATGGTTCTATTCGTCGCGTTACATCGGCTACTACGGTTAGTGCTGCACCTACTCAGACAAGTTATATTGATATGAATGCAGATTTAAAACTTGAAATAACCCCACGCATTAGTTATGAGGGGTACGTGACGCTGGATATCTATGTTTCTGATTGTCAGTTTACCGAGGCGTCTGATCCAACCAGTGGAAACCGGATAACTAAGGAGATTCGAACATCCTTGATTTTGGCAGATAAAGAAACGGTGATATTGGGTGGTATCCTTCGCAACAAGACAGAAAATAATGAAATACTGGGTTCTCCATTTTCAAGAATCCCAATTATTGGGTGGTTGTTAGGCAAGAATAGAAAGCGCAACAAGGAGCAGTCGAGTATCTTTGTCTTTATAACGCCTGAGGTGATCCCAGCGCATTCAAGTGATGCTGCACGGAAGTTTACCGAAGAGAAGTTTAACGATATTACTAAGACATTGGAGGTATCGCGTGAGCCTTACCAGTTGAAAGACCCTATAAACAAGTGGTATTTCAGGGATGGGTATGATCAGGCTGATGGGGTCGATTCTTTTATGGAAAAAGAGGCCGCCTATATTTATCCAAGTCAGAAGCAGCTTCGCGAACCTACTCGTCCAGCAAATTCATTGAGTACTTACTTATGATAAAAAATCTATTTTTACCAACTCGGGTTGGACACACTTATCTGTTTCCTCAGCGTATTGTTGCTTTTGATCTTTCTCATGAGAGTGTTCGTGCAACGTTAGTATATGCACATCGGTCTTTGTCGACGATTTCTGCCTGTATTGAAGAGTCGTTTAATCCTGCCAAGCCCGGATCTTTAGTTGAAGCTTTGCAAAAGATTCAGACATCTTTAGGTAAGTGGGATAAGTGTATTGTGGCACTCCCAAGTTCAAAAGTTATTTTTAAACAACTTCGTTTGCCTTTTATAAATAAAGCAAAGATTAGACTAGTTTTGCCATTTGAGCTCGAAGCTACGTTGCCTTTCCCTGTAGAAGAGGCTGTGCTCGATGTATTGATAACCTCTGTAGATAAAGAGGCTCATGAGTCTGACGTTTTTGTGGCGGCTATGCGGCGCTCTGCTTTAGATATTTATGTTCAGCCTTTTTTAGAGGCTGGATTTTTTATTGATAGGGTGACTCTGGGCAGTCTTGAGCTCTACGGTTTCTTGAAATTATCGCGGGAACCAAAGGTTAATGAGGGCTTTGTTTTAGCATTGGATCTTGATACAACAACGACAGATGTTCTCTTTATGGCGGGCGGGGTTTTGAGATCTATTAGAACTCTTATGCATGGAATTTCTCCTCAGCTTTCGCGGCTTGATACGGGGACTATTTCGGATGACCAAAGAAAGGGGCTTTTGGCTCTTGTTTCGGAGGTTCGTTTTACTATACAAGCAGCTATGCGTAATGAAAAAGTAGTCCTTCCGCCTTCACATATTTTATTGGCGGGTTCAGGGAGTCAGATGGCTGGATTAGCTGCTTTTTTTAGCGAAAATCTTGGCATTCCTTGTTCCATTGTTTATCCGCATTCTATTGTTCGGCATGATGGTATAGATACTAATTTGCATGGAATGATTGCTGCGCAGAATGTAAAAAGTTTGGCTGCGGCGTTGCCATGGACCATTGTTGAAGATTTTAACGTAGGCCGAGCGTTGCGGGAAGAGCATGATGTACGGTTTTTCAAGATACAGATCATTGCAACTATGGTTATTGTGGGGCTGTTTTTTGCCTCCGTTTTTTTGATTGGTTTTTTAAACATCAGACAATTAGGTCGAGAGCTTGATCAATCAAAGCAAGAGGTTATTCAGAAGTTATCTAAGGAATTTGGAATTACACTGCATGCAAGTAAAAAAGGTCCGGCTGTAACGACCTTGGTTAATGATGCACGCCAAAAACTGATATCAAACGAGAGTTTGTGGTCGGCGTTGACCGATGATAGATATTCGTTCTTGCGTTACTTGCAAGAGTTGAGTACCCATATTAATCGTCAAGAAATTGGATTGGATCTAAAACGGTTGAGTATAAAGCGTGATGAACAGTCGGGTGAAGACAAATTGACTCTTGATGGTAGCGTTCGTAATTACGATGCCCTTAGAAAATTTGAGGAAGCTTTGATTGATACAAAGCTGTTTAAGAGTGTACGTCGGCTTGAGGAAGTTAAGTTTACATTGCCTTTGATAATTGACAAAGAAGGTGGAGCGCGTTGATGAACTTTCTAGTGAGACTGAAGCATTTTCTTGATGAACTCGATCGGAAGCGTTTTTACCAGTACATGGGAGGCGTTATTCTTTTTGTAGCCCTTCTATTGACTGGGGTGGTGTTTTTTGAGCGTTATCGCATTGGTAACCTAAAAGACGAGATTAAAAAGACAAATAAACTTCGTGATGAAGCGCGTGAGCTTTTGAGAAGAAACGCAATTGTTAATCTTCACAAAACAGAAGTGGACGAAATACTTACACAGGACAAGCTTTTTCGGATTAAAGAATTTTTCTCTCAGGTTGTGGCAGAGGTTGGGTTGACGGGAAACAGTTCTAAAGAGGCTGAACTTTCATCGCCTCAAGACCTGAATAATGGATACAGCGAAATACGATTAGATGCAAGTTTCACCGGTATTTCAACACAACAGTTGAGCAATCTTCTTGTCCAACTTGGAAAGAATCGCCGAATATATATCAAAGAACTTGTGGCAACTAAATCGCAGCAGAAGGCTACTATAGATGTAAGCTTGATTGTTGCGACTCTGCAGCCTAAAGTAAGCACATAGAGTTTTGGAGCATAGGACAATGGCGGATCGTAACATAGTAAGTACTGTAGTATTAGCTCTTTGCTTGAGTTTATCAGCTATTTCCTTAATGGGGGCGCAGGCAGGCACAGAAGCACAAAATAAATCTGTTAACCAAGGTGGTTTGTTCTTGCCGTTACCTTTACCGCAATCTGTGAATGCAGTGAGCCAGCCCGTTGCTGTTCAGCCAGCAATTACACCGACTGTTGCAAATCCAGCTCCTGTAGCTGCTAATTTAGGACCTGCTATGCCATCTACAGGTGCTCAAATTACGGTATCGTCCGCACCTGCGACGCTTCCAGCTTCTGGTGTAGCTGCGTCATCTTCGACTTCCAGTTCGTTAAGTAGTGCAACCTTGCCGGTTAATATTCCAGCTATGGTAGCACCTGCTACGCCTCAGAAAGCTCCAGTGGTAAATGAGTCTTTAAATCAATCAAGTGCTAATTTAGGACCTGCTATGCTACCTGCTCCTGTAGCGCTTCCAGCTTTTGGTATGGCTACGTCTACTTCTGTTCAGCCTATTAAGGTGCCCTCAGTAGAAAAAGAAGAGCCTGTGAAGATTTTATCACTTCCAGCTGAGACGTTACGCAATACGTCTGTTCCGACTTCGGTTCTGTTAGAAACTGGTGATGAAAGTGCTGAGGAAGCGCCTGAAGTTGTAGTTGATTCAACTTCGCAAAAGCTTTCAAAAGGGAAAGATCCCTTTGTAGTCATTAAAAAGAATGAAAAGCTTTCTACCTTTATAGAAAAGGTCGCGGCGAAGAAGGGCATTAATATTGTGTTGCCGCAAGGCGCCGAGCTTATGAAAGAGTCGGTTAATTTTGCTAAAAACAAGCGGATGCTGCTCTCGGATGCTGAGCGATATCTTCATATGCTGTTGGAGATGTCAGGTTATTCAATTCGTCCTGCGGGTCCCTATTTTATAGTGACTAAGCTTAATGAGGTCAATTTTGCTCGTGGGCCATTTAACCTTTATGTAGATGTTGACCCTGACGAGCTTCCTGTTGCCGAAGATATTAGGGCGATTTACTTTCTTTCGAATTTTAGGGTTCCTGAAAATACCCAGGGTAATGAACCGATTAATGTGATTATTCGTGAGTTGATGGGAACGCAACAGGGATACCTTTTTGATATAAAATCGAATGCGGTTATTCTGGTCGGTCCTGCTGAAAAGATTGCCTATACTATGCGTACGGTCCTTGCGCTTGACGAGGTCGGTTCGCCTGAAAAAGTTGCAGTTATTCCCTTGTTTAATTCGGCTGCGCCTATAATTGCAAAATTGTTAACAGACCAGATACTTGCATCAATGCCGGGTGGCTCTAAGGGCTTGCGTCCAAATATTAAGACAAGTGAAGATCTTTATTTTGCCCCCTCTACAAGGGTTATTGCAGATGGTCGTACTAATTCGCTTGTTGTAGTAGGACAGGAGACAGCCATATCCAGAATTCGTACCCTTATTCGTGATTACCTTGATCAGCCGCAAGATTCAGGTAAATCCGTATTACATGTATACGACCTGCAGTATCTTAACTCAAAAGAATTTGCTCCATTGCTCCAGCGCATTGTGGATAGTAGTGGGGGTTCTGGACAGTCTAAAAAAGAGCAGGGTGGAACAGATCGAGCCTTTGATGATGTTATAATTGTAGCGGAAGAAGAAGTTCAGGCAGAGACTAAAACGTCAGGTGGAACGGCAGGCGCTCAGGGCCGGCTAACCATTGGTGGTAACCGTTTGATTATTGCGTGTAATGCTGAGGATTGGAAGCAGATCAAGCCTCTTATTGAGCAGCTTGATAAGCAAAATAAACAGGTGATTTTTGAGGTCATGGTATTTGACTTTACTAATTCTGCAATGAAGCAGTTGCGTAGTCAGACTCGCAATCCTGTTGATATGGGATTAGGTGCTGGCGTTACCTTTCAATCGGCTAATATTTCGAATGTTATTACGGGAGCAGCTCCTGTAAACCCTACACCTTTGTTGAATTCTGATTTATTGCAGTTAGACGGTGCGGGCCATAGTATGGCGTATTACGCGTCTTTGGGTTTAGAGGCGGGCTCTATGATTCTTTCATTGCGTGATCCTGCACGGGATAATATCTGGAGCGTTATAAAGATGCTTGATAAATGGACTGAATTAAAAGTAGTATCGCAGTTGTTTATAGTGGCGAAAAATAACACGGAAGCTACAACGACTAGCGTGGATGCTATACGAAGCACCGGGGAAGCGTCGTCAGGTTCTAGTGGAGTTACAACGTTGCCTGTACGTGATTTTAATGCAGAAATTAAGGTTGCCATTACCCCACGTATTAGTTCTATTGATCGTCTTACAATTCAAACGCGTATAACCATGCAGGACTTCTTATCAAGAACTACCTTTGAGAGAAGTAATCGAGCGGTTGAAACTAGCGCTACTCTAAACTCTGGACAGATTTTGATTATTGGTGGGCTTGAAAAGGTGGCTGATTCTCAAGATGATTCTGGAACTCCGTTTTTATCAAGGATCCCTATTATTGGGAATCTTTTTAAGGGGTCTGGATACGCGCGTGATAGAGGTACTTTGGCTATCTTTATTCATCCTACTATTCTTGATCCTAAGCTGCGTTCTGGGTATAACACGTATACCAAGGATAAGATTACCGATGCTCGAGAAGCGGTAGGTTCTGCAGATCTCTTTAGCGGCTTAAAAGACCCTGTTACGCGTATATTTTTTAGTGGTAAGCGTGGAGAAGAGGCTCCTGTAGATATGTTTGAGCGGTATTATGAGCGTGGCCAGGCGAGAGCTAATGCACAGAGCCAGGAACAAGTAGCTGCTCCTAGCTCCGAAGGTGGCGTAGACGATCTAAAGGTCTTGCTAGCAAAAGAGAAAAATCCGTTTAAGCACTAGAGCTTATCTTTTATAATCCACGTATTAAGTGATCCTCGATCATAAGAAGACGGTTGTATTTTGCAAGTCGTTCGCTGCGGCAAAGTCCGCCAGTTTTAATCTGTCCTGCGCTAGTTCCGACTACTAAATCTGCAATAAAGGTATCTTCAGTCTCTCCTGATCGATGAGAAATGACCGTTGAGAGGCCGTGTTTTTTGCAGAGTTCTATAGCTTGTAGTGTTTCAGTTACGGTGCCTATCTGGTCTGGTTTTATAAGCGCAGCAGTAGCGGCTTTTTGTTCTATGCCGTAAGCAATGCGGTCTGTGTGTGTTACAAAAAGGTCGTCGCCTACAATTTGGACACGAGATCCAAGCCGTTCTGTTAATAGCTTCCAACCTTCCCAGTCGTCTTCTGCGAGTCCATCTTCAATGGAGCAGATGGGGTAATCGTTTGCAAGTTTTTCGTAGTAGGCAACTACCTCGTGCGAGCTCTGCATTTGGCTTCCGAAATTATATCGGTTGATAGTGGGGTCATATAGGCGCGATGCGGCAACATCAAGCGCGCACAGAGCTTTGAATCCATAGAGGGCTTGAACGTTATCAATTGTTTCGCTTATAAGGTCTAAGGCTTCTTTATCGTCTGTAAAATGAGGAGCGTATCCACCTTCATCCCCAAAAACAAGCTCTTTGCCATGAAGTTTTAATGTTTTTCCAAGTTCATGAAAAATAACGGCGCCTACTTCCATGGATTGTTTAAAAGAGTCGGTTTCGACTGGAACAACTAAAAACTCTTGGATATAGAGCTCATTTTGTGCATGAACTCCGCCGTTTATCATGTTAAATAGAGGAAATGGAAGGGTAATGGATTCGGCTGAGCAGACATGACCGATGAATTCAAAGAGGCTAACATTTTCCATGTAGGCGTGTGCTCTGTATACGGCCATGCTGACGGCTAAAAGTACATTTGCCCCTAGGTGTGATTTTTCAGGAGTTCCATCTAATTCAAGTAATTGAAGGTCCATGTTGATTGCATGAGGTGGTTTCCCGACCAATTCAGGAGCAATTACTTTTTCTATGGTTTCAACGGCTTTTAGTGCTCCACGGCCCCAAAGGCGTTCGCCTCCATCATGCATAGTTCTGGCCTCGTAACTTCCTCGAGAGAGTCCGGTTGGAACCGATGCAACGATGGAGTGTCCATCTTCCATTATAATTTCGCACTGAATCGTGGGCCATCCGCGCGAGTTGTAAATTTCGCGTGCCATAAGTTTTTTAATAATCATTGATGAATCTTTCGTTTTGGGGCTGTTTTTTTTCTTACGTCTATCAGCCTACTCGACCTTTGGGTCGCTCTGCAAGGGTAGTAGGCATTAATTTAGATAGGGCTGTTAATTTAGCATTTTTTAAGGGTATTGCGTCATTATGGTTGTAGGGAGGTTTGCCACCGGGTGCAGCAATGTTAATAATGGCTTATAACCGCTGCTTTTTAAGAGTGGCGATGGTATTGTGGTTGACAGTTTGTTGTGGGTGTGTAAACTGTTTTAGCGTGAAACTACTTTGTTTTAAGATAATGTTTTCAAATAGGCTTCTCTGAAGTATTGTATTAAGTTTTTCTACCAGAGCTTGCTGTTTAAATGGAGGTGGGGGAATGTTATGAAATTTACAAGATTATTTATAGGGTTGCTTGTTTGTGTGTCTGTTTTTCAGTCTGTACACGCAATGTTTAGCCCTTTTGGTATGGGTATTCCGGATGATTTTGATTTCTCCAATCTTAGTAAGCGTGTGCCGGTAAAGCTTTTGGAGCAAGGTAGTTCTAAGGGTATTAATAAAAAAGCCATACAATCCCTAAATATAGCGCTGGTTAAAAATAGAAATGGTAGGTCTAATTCAGTACCCACACCACACAGCGAGCAAGCGCAAAAAAGCATTTTAGTAGTGGATACTGATTTTCAAAAGGAATTTTTTGAGATTACTAAGAAGGAAATTGTTAAGCTTAAGAATTTGCTCAAAGAAAAAGAAGATCTGCTCAAAGAGCAAGAACAAACAATTAATGAACAATCCGGTACGATTGTGAGGGGTTGTGATTATCTCCGTAACCAGGTTGTTCTGGCTAATAATGATAAGCAAAGCTTACAACAGCAGTTTGATCAACAAAAGTTAGTTATTAATGATTTAAACAAAGAAATTAAGAGTGGGGAGCAGGCCGTTTATGAGGTTGCGGATCGGCTTAATAAGGATAAGCAAGATTTACAACAACAGCTTAATCAACAAGAGTTAGATATTAAAAAACAGGAAGATCTTGCAAGGCAAAAATTGGAGCGCGAGTGTCGGCAGCTTTGGAATATGATCAATGCTTTAGAGATTGAAAAAGCTAATCTTGAGAATTTGTCAAAGCTTCAAGCAGAGGTGATTAAAGAGCGGCAGAATGTGCAGTTGGATTTACAGCAAAAGCTTGAAGAAGACCAGAAATTTGCCGATGAATTTAATGCAGGTTTTGTCAAGATGAATCAGCTAGCTGATCAACAGCAAGTGTTAGCTCTTATTGAACTTCAAACTCTTTCTACACAAGCAAAAAACTTGGGGACTATTTATGCGCCTCATTCAGTTGAGACGGCGTGTGCAAACCTAAAAGGATTGATTGAGCGGTGGAGTTCTTTAACGGGTGTTGACGTGGCGGCAATTTCTGTGCGCCAATTGAATGCGTGTGTGACTTATATGCGTATTGAATTGGATAAAGTAAAGCTTGATGCTGTCAAGCAAATGGAACAAGTACGTAGAGTACGTGCTAATTCGTGGCTTGGCGGACGCGCAAGAAACTGGTGTGCCAATGAGAGCGACTTGCAGCATTTTAACCGCCAGATTATCGGCGTAGAGAATGAGCTTGAGCGTCGTTTTTCACGAGGCCAGAGTAATAATCAATTTGTCAGTCCATCAATTGCAACACGCGTGTATGAAAAATTTACATTAAGAAATGCGGTCAAGGTTGCTGCTCCAGTTTTATTAGCTGCAGTTGGGTATGGTGCATACCGATGGTATTTAAAGAATAAGCCTGTTGCTATGTTAAAAGTGCCGTACGTGGATGTTGCGCCTGCATTAGCAACGGCTCCACAGGTTCTTCCATCTCCAGTGGTTAGGCATACTTATAAAACATTTTATGAGTGGCTTGATTGTGAGCGTGAGTAGGTAGTTTTTTTAAATGGATGGTTCCTTATGAAAAAATATCTGGGTTTAATCTTTGTGTGCATTGTGGCGGTGGGGCTAATTAGTCCTTTAGAAGCTGCTTCGTTGCCCCGAATAGGAATACCTTCTTCTGAACGTTTATTACCTTTAAACGGTAAGGGGGCAGAAGCCACCGATCTTATTGGACGTGATAGCTATGAGCGTTTAACGCACTGGTTTTCAGGTCTTGGTGACAATACCAAGATGATGATAACAGCTGCGGCTTTGGGTGCTGTGGGATATGCGGCAGGCATTGGGCTCATATGGTGGCTCTCTTCATCAGGTTATCAGTATCCTTTTGCAGCTCCTTATTCTCCAGTAGTGCCCCGCCCTTCAGGAGTCCCGCATCCTTTGATTGTAAATAATCCACCGGCTACTTTGCCGCCTCTTATTCCGGGGTCTGTGATGCGAGGCAGAGCGCATGGCCCTCAGCTTCCTGGAACGGTTCCTCCTATTGGGAGTCAAGCTATTGGGAATCAAGGATTTAAAATTGCGGTGAAAAAATTTGTTCAAAAAATTTTACCACCGCTGCCGCCTTATTCTGTCTCTTTGGCGAGTGGTGCTGGGCCCGATCGTCCAGTAGGGCTTTATAATTTTGGGGCTACGTGCTACCAAAATGCGGTTCTTACGATGCTTGGTTATCTGGCTCCATTGGCGAATGATTTAGCAGCTCAGCAGAGGGCCAACCATCCCCAAGGTCTTGACCCGCTTGCCCAAGAGTTTTTAAGGTTGGCAAACTACTTTAGAGCAGGGGCGCTTTCTCCTCAGACGGTTACACCGTCAAAATTTTCGCGTGAAATTGTAGTGCGTGTTTTTCGTGGGTCATGGGGACAACAGGATGCACAGGATCTTTTGAGATCTATTCTTTCTTCATTGGAAAGTGCGGGCGTTAAGGCGCATACTTTTACAGTGGGTGGAAATGTTCATTGTCCACTTTGCAACCAGACCTATAACGTGGCCGCCTGGGAGAATTCTCTTATGGCACCTTTGCTTGATAGTGGTGAACGAGCAATAAAGCGTTTGGGGGATTCTGTTTTAGCGCCAACTCAGAGTGATACAGCAAGGATATGTGGACTGTGTAATCAGCCGGGCGTGAAGACTATAACGCCCTTTTTGCAAACTCTTCCTGAGGTTTTCTTTGTGCAGCTTGAGCGTTTTAAGATATGTGCGACGCGGTTTGATAGTACTCGTCCTAATCCAGATGGATCTGTACGTAAGATAACTATAAAACAAAAACTTATGCATACCTTCACTTTCTCCGAATCGTATGATCTTTCTGTAAAGTGTGCTCCTGGGGTACTTGCCAATGGTGAGCATGCTATTTATGACCTAGCGGCTGTGGTTGTCCATCATGGCACGCTTGCGCGGGGGCATTATACCGCACGTGTTAAGTTTAAGGATCGTGCTTGGTATGAAGTCAATGATACCTTGGTGACTAAGATGAGTCCACAGAATTTACAGGACTTGCTGAATGATAATTTGGCAGGTGGGGGTCGTCGTCCAACACCTTATATCTTGGCGTATGTGCGTCGGCATCCATAGGCGAAAATTTATTTTTTAGAGTAAAAAACATGGTGGGAAATTAACTCCCACCATGTTTTTTATGTGTACATAACGTGTATGTATTATTCTTTTTTAGAGGCATCAGTTTCGGATGCATCAGCTATTAATTCTTCTGTTTGTGGCATGAGAGCAGATGCAGGAAGATATTTTTTTGCCCATTCGTCTAGGACGCCATTTACAAAGCGATAGGCATTTGCTTCGGCAAAGCATTTAGCAAGTTCAACGGCTTCATTGATGACAACCAGAGGAGGAGTTTCTTTTCTTTGGAGTTCCCATAAGGCAAACCGCATAATGAGTTTAGTGACGAGACCAAGTCGATCAAAGCGCCAATTTGATAAAAGAGGCTCAATGGTTTGATCAAGTTCATCACGATTTACGGTAATGGCTGAAGCCGTGAGAAAGACGTTGTCATGTGGCAGTATAATGTAGCCATGTTCTCGGCTAATATTCTCTGCAATTGACTCAAGGCTTACTTCGTAGTCAAGAGCTTCAACGGCATACAATAGATGAAAAATCAGAGTCCGTTGGTCTCGCTGTGTTAATTCACTGCAAGAGACGGGCATTGGATACTGTTTTCCTGACGGCTGTTCAGACACCTTAATGAACCTCTATTTATTTAAGAACACGTTCGATATATTTTCCATCGCGTGTATCGACTTTTATGATATCATCAATATTTACAAACAGGGGAACTTGTACAACAAGGCCTGTTTCAAGAGTTGCAGGTTTGGTACCGGACCCTTGGGCGGTATCACCTTTTACTCCAGGTGGAGTGTCTTCTACCTTAAGTTCCATATGCATAGGTGGAGTTATACCAAGCAGCTTTCCATTCCAATGGAGCATGACATATTCTGCTTGTTCTTTTAGATAGTCTTTGACGTCCTCTAAAAGAGCTTCTTCCATTTCAAGCTGTTCGAAGGATTCAGTATTCATAAAGACATACTTGTCGTCGTCTTTATAGAGATACTGCATGGTGTTGTATTCTAGTTTTGGCTCATCAAACTTCTCTTCAGGACGGAAGGTTTGCTCAAACATGGACTGTGAGACCATGTTTCTTAATTTTAGACGCACAAATGCGGCACCTTTACCAGGCTTCATATGAGTGTATTCAACAACCATATGGGGCTCATCGCGATAAAGGATTCTTGCACCCCGTTTACAATACGTAGCTTCTAGCATTGTCTTTCTTCCCAGATCTTTTTGCTTCTTAATCCCATTGTTAATTCTAGTGTATAGTTTTTTTGCTAAATCGTAACTGCTTTTTATAGATAATTATCGGGTTCTTTAGCCATATTTTTTGAATATAACTAAAGAGCTCGAGTTAATAGATAGCATTTAGCAAATATAGGAAGAATGCTTTATTGTTTGCCCTCAAGAAAAACACTGTTCGTGGTTTTGTTCAAGAGGCAGGCGGCTTCTTTAAAGGGGCATGCATCCATTTTATTGACGAATTCGGCGAGATCAATTTTTTGCGCTTTTAGGAAAAGTAGTAGGGGCTCGACATTTGTAGTTAAAAATTCTGAGCAAGAAGGCTTATTTTGCGAGAGGAATTTTTCTGTCCACTTTTTTACATTCTTTTTTATATCACCCTCTTTTAGAGTAATTTTACCGAGTAAAATTTGCTTGATAAAAGGCCTGAAGATTTTGCGGCAAGGGGATTCTTTGAAGGGTGAGACAAATTTTTTTGCTTCTATGAGTTTTGCCCAGAGCTCTGTCAAAAACTGATCATCGGTCTCCCATCCTGGGTGATAGCGATTTAGGGATTTTCTTATTGCTTTTAATTGCGATCCCGTATAACCGGAACATTTAACCCAAGTAAGGCAACGATCTTTAATATCTATATGCTTGTTAAATGGTTCAAACAGTTTATGGGAAGGTGATTTAAGTGTTTGACTATTAAAGTAGTCCTCATTTGTTAATTTTGACCAGACTTCTTGCACTAATTTTTTATTCTCAGCCCACCCTGGTATTAGAGCGTTTAGAGTTTGTAGTATGCGGTCTTCATTTTCCGATGTCAGAGAGCGAAGGCCGTGGAATAGGATATCGCCTTTTGAGAGAACTTCGATAAATGGCTTGAAGGCCGGATGAGTGAGATTTAAGACAGATCCATGCCAATTTAAAAGCTGCTGTATTAACTCTCTCTTGTACTCTTTGTCGTTTTCCCAACCTTTTTTTTTAGCATTTAATAGGGCAATTAGTGTGTCAGGATCTTGTGAATATCCCCATATATTTACAAATTCATCGAGATCAAATGGGACTGTTTTTGTAAGAATTTTGAAAAGCATAGAATCGGTTTCTTGAGAGATTCTTTTTAAGAAAGAGTTATGCATGATTAAATAGTTCCAAAGCTTGGGTTTGGAGAGGGATTCATCTTCTTTCATGCAGTCGAAGAGTTTGCTTAATAAATCAAGGTTTAATGTGGAGTACCAGAGCACAGGGGCAATTTCGGAGAGGGGTTTTGAGGTAGATTTAAAAAGCGGCCCAAAAAAATCAAGAGCAGGGTCTTCTACGATGTTTGTATTTTTTTTGTTTTTTGCAAAAGTCATCCAGAGAGCGTCGATAAAATTTTTATCGGATTCCCAGTTATTTTTGTGAATCTTTAAAACATCAAGAGCACTTGAGACTCCATGTTTAAGAAGAAGGCCGTTGATGATTTGTAAGAAAAGGTTAGGGTCTTTAAATCCTTTCCAGGATTTATCAACGGTATTAACAAAGTCTTTGAGGGAGTTGCTTCCAATTAACATTCGAACCAGCTCAACCGGGCTTATATTATTAATAAATTCTTTAAAAGGGGACTTTCCAGCATTTTGTGCAATTAGTTTTATAACATCTGTAGCAATATCTCCGTCTAGATATGAGATTTTGGAAAAGTCTATAAGCGTTAATATATCTTTTTGCAGTGATACACTCTTGCGGTCGGTTGCTTTCCATAGTCTAAATAGATTGTTTAATTCATTGTGTGCAAAGGGCCTAAAGAGGTTGAAGGCTGGGGTTTCTGAGTAGAAGGAGGTGGAAAAGGGGAAATCTGTCTGTTGTGCTTTTAATGATTCTAGAAGTTTTTTATAATCAAAGGCCTCTGTTGAGGAAGATTGGGTTTTTCTTTGGATGGCCGTGTGTCCGGATCCTACATTCAAAGTTATGCTGCGTGTTGCAAGGGTTTTTTTATCAGTGATAGTTATTGTTATGCTACCGAGATCTTTTTCTAAATCTTCTTTTGTTGCGGTAAAAGTAACGGTTTGTTTTTCTGAGCTGAGTAATGAGCCAAGGTCTTCAAAATTTTCTGCTTTAATCTCAAACAGATAGTTAAGCGCGGCAATAATATTTTTGATAGACGATTTAACTTCATAGAAGAGGTCTGGGTACTTGTAGGTTATGCTGCCTCGACCATTCTTGAAGTTTGGATCTGAGAGAAAAAAGTAGAGTCTTGTGCGGATATCTTGATTATTGATGTCTTCGTTTGCAACTAATTCTACAAACTTATTTATTAACGTTTTTTCTTGAAGTTTTTCAGGCAGAAGGTTTTGATGATACTTGCTATTGACCCCTGGTGAGAGGATGAGTTGGAGGATTGCCCATATTCCTGTTTCGCAACAATCGCCTATAGACACCATTTCGTTTGACGGGAGGGTGAAAGGTATATGCATCCAGTTGATAGGGTCATTTTTTTGTGCACAGACAAAAAGCAGGTCCCAGATTGACGGATTTTCAAAGGTTTGCGCACAGATGGATTTGTATATATCGCTTGTGTATGAAATTTTTTCCCATACGTCGGTTTCGATGGCATTAGGGTCTACTTTAAACCATTTCTTTTCTTCGGTGCAGGCATTGTAGAATCCTTTTATGAAATTGAGATATTCCATTCGCGTGGTGGCACGCATAACAGCTAGAGCATTAAGAAGAACAAGAGGGATGGTTTTGTCGTAGGATTGAGCGGCTCTCATGGCTTTGGTAAAGCATCCAAGTAGGTTGGCAATCTGACCTGCTGGAAGTTCTGAATCTTGTGCAAGTGTGGTGATTTTTGGTGCAGAAAGAGCGCTGTTAAAACTTGGGTTGTTTGCGTTATGTAGGATCGCGGTAATCTCTTTTTTTATGTTTTTTTGTAAAGCAAAGGCGCCGAACTTTCCTAGCGTTTCTAATGAACATTTACCGTAGAATCCATTCTTGGTCGCTAGAATAGGATCGTGGTTAGTTACTTGGTTGAACATCTGATGGGTAAGTGCAACTAGGGTATGTTTTTGATTGCCATATCGGAACAGATTAGCGACTATACCCTTTTTTGCTAGGAAGCCAATCATACCATTTAGGCAGTAGTCGGCTACAGATGCATTTTCCTTATTAACAAGAAAGTCTGTTGCTGCAAGTTGGCCCCATGTAAGAGGGTAGAGATTTTGTGCGCATATAAGGGCACTTAATAAGAAAATAGAGAATGATTTTCTAATAATAGCGTTAAGCATGATTGAACTTTCTGTTTTTATTATTTTATATATGTTTAAAATGTTTTTTTATTATAGATATATTAATTGTTTTTTGTCGATTTGTCAAATAGTAGGTTGGGCCGCGGCAACTTTAGAGAGTGTCGAAAATTTTTCTTGTTTTTATCTGCGCGTTATCTGCATACTAGTAGTGTAAGGTGTGCAGATAACATGCAGATAAGGATGATTTGGATGCCTATAAAATTTAATCTACGCTATGCAATAAGCCCTCGTATTGCTAGTGATCTAATGCGTATTGAGGGCATTAAGGCTTCGGTTGAGCATATGCCTTTAACGGTTTTAGTTCTTTCATCATTGCGTGAAACCGCACGGCTCTGTTCTATTCACTATTCGACTCAAATTGAGGGCAATCAGTTAAAAATCGATCAGGTTGAGGCTGTACTTACGGATGGTAAGGCCGTTGCGGGTCGTGCTCGCGATGAAGCTGAGGTAAAAGGGTATTATGCTGCTTTAACACGCGTTGAGAGATGGGCGTATTCCCAAGAGCCTTTGACTGAGAGATTAATTCAACAAATTCATGCCTTGGTGATGAGTGGGGTTATGAGGGGAGATGAGGGAAGAAAGAGTATAAAACCTACGCCTTATAGAGACGGGCAGAATGTTATTCGTGATGCGCAGACACGTCAGATTGTTTATCTTCCACCCGAAGCGTCCGATGTTTTTGGTCTTATGCGTAGCTTGATTGCATGGATTAAAGAGAATGAGACTGTTTTGCCAATCCCTATTGTTGCAGCCATAGCCCATTATCAGTACGTTACTATTCATCCTTATTACGACGGGAATGGACGAACGGCGCGACTGCTTGCAACTTTTATTTTGCATCGCGGAGGATATGATTTGAAAGGCATATATTCGTTGGAGGAATATTATGCGCGCAACTTAGAGGCGTATTATACGGCCTTAACAGTTGGGGCTTCGCATAATTATTATTTAGGGCGTGCTGAAGCTGATATAACTGCATGGATAGAGTATTTCATAGAGGGAATGGCTAATGCTTGTGAAAAAGTACTCAAGCAGATGGAACGTGTTGCCTTGTCTGATATTCCTGATCAATCGCCTCTGCTTCGAACTCTTGACCCAAAGCAGCGTAAAGCTCTTGAACTGTTTCGTTCTTCTACAGAAATAACTGCACGGCAGATAGGTCAACTTTTTGATTTTAAGCCACGAACTAGTGCGCAGTTATGTCAAAAATGGGTAAAGTTAGGTTTTTTAGAGATAGCCAATCCCACTAACCGCAATCGGAGTTACAGACTCAGCGCGGAGTTTAAAAATTTAGTTGAGGTGGCGGTTACTGACACAAGGGGCCGCGGCCCCTTGACCCCATAGCTTTAGCGCATTGGCGGGCGCGATAGTTCTTTGTGTAGGTGAGGGAATGTTTTTGGCGGGGAGTTTTTCAAGTGAAAAACTCCCCGCCTTGGCTCATTAATAAAAAACGAAAACTTTCGTTTTTTATTAAAAGCGAGTAGAAGAGTGAAGGGGACAGAGAAGTGGGTCCAGGGTCATCGACCCTGGCGGGCTTTAAGGGTGGAACCCTTTTCGTTACTTTATTTTTATATGGGATGCTGCAAATGATTGATCGGTTAGAAGGTGTTGTGTGTCATGTTGATGAACAGTATGTTGTGGTGCAGGCGGGAGGGATAGGTTTTTCTGTACTGGTTCCGGATGTGAGCCGATTTTCTGTTGGGCAGACGGCTTTGGTGCATGCGTATTTGCACTGGAACCAGGAGCAAGGGCCTTCATTGTTCGGTTTTCTGGATGGACGGGATCGTACGGTTTTTTTGCTTATAATTTCATGCCCTGGTGTGGGACCTAAGTTGGGATTGGCTGCGTTAAAGCAATTGTCTGCAGGTGCTTTTGTTGCTGCTATTGTTGCAGGAGACATTAAGATGCTTAGTAGCGTTAGTGGTATTGGAGCGCGGAAAGCGGAGAATATTATTGTGCACCTGAAGAATAAAGCAGCAGATTTGGTCGGCAGTGGCTTTGAGGTGGGCGCACAGGGCGCATGGGCGCGTACGTTGACTGAAGTCTCTGGAGCACTTGAAGGGTTGGGATACCAGCCTTATGAAGTTTCTAGTGCTCTTAATTTTTTAAAGGAGCGTGAGGCGCCTACTGACCCTTCGGTTGCGCCATTGTTAAAGCAAGCGCTTTCTTTTTTGTCGCGCCAACGCAGTGTATAGCCCCTTTACTTTTTATCCTTTGGTGTAGTAGGGTGGTGCGGACTGAAAGCTGGCGGCTATTTTTTCTGGGAGGGCATGTCATGGAAGGTCGTAATATTGCGAAAAGTATCTTTTGCAAGAATGTCTCTTTATGGATTAGTTTTTTAATTGTTTCAACGGTTATTTTTTCTGTGAGCGGAATGAGTCTGCCAAAGACAAGCTGCTCGGGAGCGAATACCTGTCTTTTGTGCTTAGAGGAGCTTAAGGATCCACTTAATACGTTCGAATTTTCGTGCAAGCACCGTGCACATATGTCCTGTTGCTTTGGGGCCTTGCTTCAAAAATGTCCAGGGCTTGCGGTGTATAGGGCGGAGACAAGCGGCTTGGGGTCTTTTCACTGCTTATGTTCTAAGTGTGGGAATAAAGAGGCAATTGATGCTTCTCGAGTGATTGGGGGCTGTGAATTATGGTGGCTTAAACAGGGGTTAGAGAGCCGCTTTAATAATCTTTTTGCGTTGCCGTTTTTTGTTTTTCGAAAGACGGTGGATGAGGACAAAGAAAAAGCAGCCGCGTTTTTTTGTGAGCTTAATACTTCGTTACAAAGATCCTTTTTAAAACGGTTTTTCCCGGATGAGTGTATTCCATTTTTTAAAGCTCTATGTAAGAAAAAGGGGAGTGTAATTCAGGAACAAGGAAATCTTCTTGAGGCGGTGTTAAAAATTTCTGATTGCCTTCGACCCGCGGACCGTTTTGTATTGTTACCTGAAGAAAAGCAATTAGATTATTTTGCAACTCTTTCTAGCGAAGATCAGATTGATGTGCTGTGGCTTGTTTGCAGGCGTAAGCTGTCGAGCTGGCAATCCTGTTTGAAAATGTTGTGTAAAAGAACGGATAGGTCAGCTTTAGCGGATAAGTCGTTGAAAGAATTTGTCCGGGTAGTTTTTAGTAAGTATCTGCTTCTGGAGCCCTTGGCGGTTGCTATGGAGGGTTTTGTGGATGTGAAAGAGGTTTGTGACAAAACTCTTTGTACAGAGATTTTCTCTTTATGTGAATCTAAAGCACCTATAGATCTTTCAAAACTGGATAAAGAGATCGTCAGAAAGTATATGGGGTTGCTGTGGAATACTATTGATGATGAGGTTCGAAAGCGTTGGACCTCTCATTCCTATTCATTTTTGAACTACTTTTGGGATAAATATCTTCCCGAAGAGCAGGTGGCATTGTGTAAAAAGATATTTGATCAAAGGGGTAATCTTGATGGTGCGCGCAAGGTCTTGAAGCGTTTTAGCAAGCCTCAATCATGCGAGTTTATTGCCCACGTTTTAATGGGGATTTCTGATTGGTCTGACTTAGAGCTTATTACTTCATGGAATGAGATGACGCCGTTTCAAAAAAGCCTTTACCTGACAGGCGTGTGGAAAGTGCGAGAGTTGTCAAAAGAGAAAAATTTTTTTATAAAACGCGCGCCCGAGCTTGGTCAGCAAGATCAGATTAGCTTTATGGAGAGTGTGCTTAAGAGCAAGGCTACGCTTGTGCACAAAGCCGGGATTTTGAGTCTGTTAAGTGATTTTTGGGACAGCAAGGTCCGTTTTGATTTTGCCGATAAGCTTCTTCTGCTTTTTAGTGCAGCACGGGTTAATGAGCGGATAAGTGTCTGTAAGAAATTATGGAGGCATATGGATCTTTTTGAAAAAGTTATTGAAGCGAGAATAGCTGGTGGGCTTATTGGTGAAAAGATTGAGCTTCTTGCGGTCTATTCAAACCAGGGGAGAAAGGGCGAGTGGCTATCTCTTTTTAAACAGGCTTTTGACAGCAGTAGTTCAAGTGAGAAATGTATGCTGGTCGAATCTTTCTTAAAATCCTTATCAAAAGAAGAGGTGCTCGGTTTGTATCGTGATCGAATAAAGACCGAGTGCGATAGTGAGGATATCCAGAAGTATAAGGATGTCTTGTCGCTTTTGTGAGGCTTAAATTATTTTGCGATTGCCTTTAGGCTCTGGGCAAGTTTTGTCATAATTTTGGCACTCTTTGTTTTTTCTATCTCTTCTTTAAGAGTTTTTTCTATTGCTTGCATTACGGCTAGAGCTTCTGTATTATCTGGTTCGGTTTTTAACACCTCAATTGCATCAGATGCAAGCTTTAAAGGCTTTATCATTTCGTCGAAAAGGCTTTTCGTTACGGGACTGCTCTTTCGGAGTGCATCAATATTTTTTTTAAAAAGATCTGTTGCGTGGAAATCTGCTTCTTGTGTTAATAACGTGGGACTGTCTTGTGCAATTTTTTTAACAAAGGCGGCAGCAATTTCATCAACGCCTGCGCTAATATCCCAAGGTTCTGCAAAGATTGCTAGTATTAACAGGTGCAAAATGTTTGCATTACTAACCAAATCTCCTAAATTCCAGTTTATTTTCTTTAGAGGTGCTTGGTTTTTTCCGGTAATGTAGTCGATGGCATCGGCTGCGGATTTGTTCAAGTTTTTCTTTGCATATTGAATGGCTGCAAAAATATAGCTTAGCTCAAGCTTGTTAGGGTCGCCAAAAAAATTTGTCATAATGTAGTCAATGCCATCACTAAATCCTGTGCTCGCGAAGACACATAGAAGCCTTCCTCGTTCATCTGGTATGGCGTTGGTTAAGGAGTTTTTTGCAGTTTCTGTTGTGAACCATTCTTTAGTTAACGCATTGTTTTCAAAGAGTTTCATAAAAAGTTCAGTGGCTTTATTTATAAATTCCTGATCGTCATGACTTTTTTTCTGTTCAGCAAGAAATGCGTGTTGATATAGCGATTCGGTTGCCTGAAATGCTTGGGTGAATGTGTTTAGATCGATCGCATTATTGGCAGCAGCCCTTGCTGAGACTTCTAGGGTGTTGAGATCAACGGGTAAAAGCATGGTTCCGTGCATTAGGCATAGGGCCAGAACTCCAAGAAATAAGGTGCGCATGGTGGTTTTTTCCTTTATTAAAATCGTGTTTCCGTTTTCATAAAAAGGGTATAAAAAAGGTGGTTTTACATGCAAGGGAAAGAGTGTTTTTATTTTGTAATTTTGAACAAACCTTGTTTTTTGTACATGTCACCCCAAATTTGTGTTTGCTTTTTGTACATATTTGATAGAAAAAGAGTCGGTTTTTTGTACATTTTTATGTTTGTGTTGGATTTAAGCCTTTTTTAATGCAGGCCACTTTGTTGTGCGGTATAACTGGAAAATGGTAGGGTGAAGGTGTGACCATTTTGGGGGATTAAACCATGGGGCATTTAGATGCGTTATGGTGCATTAATAATATTTGTGCTTGGGCTTGGGGGTATGGTTGGTGAGGGTAATGGAGGTAATGGAGGGAGTGGAGGGAGTGGAGTGTGTAAGGGTGTTGATAAAGAATTGGAAGCGCTGGCTGCGGCATTAAAAGAGATTCCATCGCCTACTTATGGAGCTGCTCTTATGTTAAAAGTGGCTGACGAGGATGCCTTTGAAGCAAAAAATAATATTTACTTTGGCGTGAAAAATTTGCATGTGACCATTGGCTTTCTTGAAATGAAGGATGAAGAGGCGCTTAAAAAGGCATTAATGCTTGGTAAGGGTTTTCTGGAGCAGGAATTAAAGAAAGGAGTGTACAACTTTTGTATTGAAAAATGTGAACCAAAATTTGGAAAAGTTACGGTTTTTACGCCTACAAAAAAAACAGAAAATTTACTTAAAAAATTGAATCTGTCGCTTGAACAAAATCTTGCACAGAGCGGTATTAAGCTTAATCCGCAAACACAGAGTTCTGCCTATATTCCCCATATGACGATCGTGTTCAAAGTGCTTGATCCAAATGCAGTGTCTGATATAAATCAAAAATTGCAAAATAAGATCTGTTGTTTAGCGTTTGATAGCGTGGAGTCTTCTAAGATCAAGAAAATGTAAAATTGGCTTATTGCCAGCGGTTCCAGTCAGACATTGACAAATTAAGAATATTAGTAGAATATTATTCAATATAAAATATTGATATTTTTTTTAAATAATATTCTAGGTTTTGGTTTATGAAAAACATAACTTGTGCTAAAAAGTTTTTTGCTTTTATTGTGGTTGCCCTCTGTTCGCAGCAGCTGGTTGCAACGGTTCTTATTGATTTGATTGAGAAGAAGGATGTGCAGGGGGTTAAAAGCCTTTTGGAACCGAATTTTGTTGTTTCTTGGTTTTATAAGAGTCCTGATGTTAATGAGAAAGATAGCGAGGGGTCTACTGCATTGCATTGGGCTTGTAAAAAAGGCTTGATGGATACCATAAAGCTTCTTCTTGAAAAAGGTGCAAATATTAAGGCGGTTGATAAGAGTGGTAAAAAACCATTTGACTTACTGGGGAGCAAGGGAACGGCGCAGCAGCGAACTGAGCTTTGTATGTTGTTGTTGAAGAGCGGTAAAAAAGTTGTCGAAATTTGGTCGATTTTTGAGCATGGAATTGATCCAAAAATGTATGATGCAGACGGAAATACCTTCCTTCACTTGGCGTGTCAGGCAGGAGATTTTAAAATAGTAACGCTTCTTATTGCACAAGGATCAGACGTTAGTGTCAAAAATAAGAAGCAACAGACTTCTGTTGACCTTTTGGGTGTGCAGGGATCTGCTAAGGAGCGCGCAGAGCTTTGTTTGTCTTTGTTTGCACGAAATTGTAAAGACTTCAAACCTCAGATAGAGCAGATAATAAAGGGTGGGGTTGATGTAAAGGTGAAGGATTCTCAGAAAAGATCCGTGTTACATTGGGTTTGCAAATATGGCTATCTTGATGCAATAAAAATGTGCATGGATCATGAGGCGGATATTCATGCAAAAGACTCTGCTGGGGACACTCCTTTTGATTTCCTAGAAAAAAACCAGCGCACTGAGCTTTGTATTTGGCTTTTGAAAACCGGTAAAAAAAGTGACGAGATCTACACGCTTTTGAAGTATGATATCGATGTAAAAATGTACGATGCTGACGAAAATACTTTACTTCACTTTGCATGCCAGAGGGGAAATTTTGAATTAGTAAACTTTCTTATTGAAAAAGGCGCGGATGTTAGTGCAAAAAATAAGAATAAGCAGACTCCTGTTGAACTTTTAGGAGCGCAGGGATCTTCTACGGAGCGAACAGAGCTTTGTTTGTCTATATTGGCACGAAATTGTAAAGACTTTAAACCTCAGGTAGAGCAGTTAATAAAGGGTGGGGTTGATGTTAATGCAAAGGATGCGCAGGGAAGGTCATTGTTACATTGGGTATGTAAAAGTGGTTATCTTGATGCAATAAAAGTATGCCTAGATGTGAAAGCGGATGTCGATTCAACAGATTTTGATAATTATACCCCTTTACATCTAGCGTGTGCGCAAGAGAATCTTAAGGTAGTAAAGATTCTTGTCGAAAAAGGTATCGCAATTAATGCCAAAACACTATTGAATGGTCATACACCATTGCATGATGCGTGTCACCATGGTTTTGCTGATATAGTGGAGTTTCTTTTGGTAAATGGCGCTAGTGTTAACATTCAAGATAAGCATGATGAAACGCCTTTGCATTGGGCGTGTCAGTCTGGATGTCTTAATGTGGTGAAAGTATTGATAGAAAAAGGTGCTAGATTTGATATTAAGGGGAAGGATGGGAAACTCCCTTTTGATCTTTTAGAACAAAAGCAACGTACTGAGTTATGTGGGTTACTTATAAAACATGGAAAACAAAAGGCCGTTGATTCTGTGCAAGATTTGATCAAAAGAGGGGTTGATCTTACCAAGCAGGACGGTGAGGGGTGTACTCTTTTACATTTTGTGAATAGTTGCTTTATTGATAGTGCTAACCTTCTAATAGAACAAGGGGCTAATATTGAGGCAAAAGATGGCCAGGGAGAGTCACCTCTATTTGCTGCGTGTAAAAATGGCTGCTTTGATGCGGTTAAGTTTTTTATAACAAAGGGTGCTGATGTTAATACAAAAAATAAGGCTGGCGATACCCCTTTGCTTTGGGCATATAAAAATGGCGGTTTTGGCTTAGGAACACTTCTCATTGAAAATGGTGCTAGTATTGCTGCAATTGATAAGGACGGCAAGGGGCCTATTGAGGTGTTGGCTACTCAAGACTGTGCGCCGCAATATCGTCCTGGGTTGTTAATGTTGCTTATAAAGAAGGGCTGTAGAGATACTTCCCGTCTTAAGGCGTTGCTCTCACATAATGATTTTGATATTAATGCACCGGATATTAATGGCAATACCGCTTTGCATTATGCGTGTGAAGCTGGTTATTTTGATGTTATAAAATTTCTGGTCAAAGAAGGTGCTAACTTTGACGTTAAAAATGATGATGAAAAGAGCCCTATCGATCTGTTGGGCGTCAAGGGGACTCTTTGTCAGCGTACAGAGCTCTTTTTCCTATTGTGTGCAAGGGAAAATGGTTGTGCTTTAATGAAGTTGGTTGATGGCGGGATCGACGTAGGAGTGTGCGACGGTGATGGGAAGACAGTTCTGCATCATGCTTGCCAGGATTCCTTTTTGACGTTTTTGTGGTTTGAAATAGGTTTGCTAAAAAAATTTATTGAACAAGGGGCTGATATTGAGGCAAAAGATGGCCAGGGAGAGTCACCTCTATTTGCTGCGTGTAAAAATGGCTGTTTTGATGCGGTTAAGTTTTTTATAACAAAGGGTGCTGATGTTAATACAAAAAATAAGGCTGGCGATACCCCTTTAATGTTGGCATGCAAGAAGGGCCAGCTTCAAGTGGCCAGATATTTAATTGAGCACGGTGCTAAAGCTTGCATGGAAGATAAAGACGGCCATAGCCCAATTGACCTTTTGGGTGAGCAAGGTACGCCCAGAGAGCGTGCAAAAATTTGTTTGTCGTTATGTGCACTAGGTGGCGACGGCATTGAAAATGAAATAAAAAGGATGATTCAAGTAAAGAAGCTGGTTAAAGACGGAGTTGATCTTGAGGTAACTGGTTTTGAAGGGGGTACTCTTTTGCATTATGCATCGGGTAATGGGTATCTTGATTTAGTGAAACTTCTAGTCGAGAAAGGTGTCAATGTTAATCAAAAGGACAAGCATAATGCGACGCCTTTGTGTTGGGCATGTGCTTCAGGTTATTTTGGTATAGTAAAGTTTCTAGTTGAAAAAGGTGCTGACGTAAATGCAAAAGCTCTTGGGGGGGAAACTCCTCTTAGTTTAGTGTGGGATTCAAAGTCTATTAAAATAGAAGATCGAATTAAGATTGCGCTGTTTTTATTTGAGAATGGGGCTGCAGGAAGTACGCAAGACAGCGGCTCTAAACCGATTATTGAGACTCTTTGCCTTTATTTAAACAAAGAGCAATGTACAAAGCTTTTCGTTTCCTTAGTTAAAAGAACTAATGAAGATACTTTTTCACAGATAAAGTTTTTGGCGTTTAATGGCAAGTTAGGTACAAACTTTAAAGATGAACATGATAAAACTCTTCTTCATTTAGTCTGCCAGCGCGGTTGGTTTGATCCGGCAAGAATTCTTATCAATAAAGGGTGTGATGTTAATGCAAAGGATCTTTGCGGTAATACGCCCCTTTATGGAGCCTGTTGTGGAGGATATGCTGAGATAGCGAAGCTTCTTATAGAAAAGGGTGCTGAGGTTTATGTTAAAAATTTGGAAGGCACAATTCCACTTGATATTTTAAGGGGGAAAATAACGCCTAAGGAGCGCGCAGAACTTTGTTTAGTATTGTTCAAGAAGAATGGTGTATTGCATAAGTCTTTAATAAAACGGATAATCCAAGACGGGGCGGATATTAATGTTAAAGATGATAATGATGGCTCTACGCTTTTACATTGGGCTTGTTCACAGGGGTGCTTATCTCTCGCAAACTTTCTTCTTGAGAAAGGTGCGAATATTGAGGCGAACGATATTGACCTTGACACACCGTTGATGTTGGCGCGCAAGAAGAAAAATTTTGAATTGGTAAGATTTCTTCTTGAAAAAGGTGCTTGTGGCAATGCGCAAAACATTTATAGGGAGTCACCATTTACTTATTCTGATGGTGAGAGTAGCCATTACTACCGTGTTTACAGCGATTCTGCGGCTGATGGCGGCTACACTCTATTTCACCAGGCTTGCGAGATGGGTGATTACAATTTGGTAAAGCTTTTAATTGAAAGAGGCGTTAATGTTAATATTAAGAATTTTACGGGTTGGACTCCTTTACATGTAGCGGCTAAGAAGGGTTGTTTTGGTATAGTCAAACTGCTTCTTGAAAGAGGCGCCAATGTTAATATTGAGAGTTTTACGAATTGGACCCCTTTGCATGTAGCGGCTAAGAATGGTTGTTTTGATACAGTCAAACTGCTTCTTGAAAAAGGTGCAAATATTAGTGCCAAGAACAATTGGGGGCACACACCTCTGGAGCTAGTGAATATTCAGAAACAGGGTGATATTGCAGATCTCCTTATTGATAAAGCTGCTGATAATACACCTCTGAATCACGCGTTATTTACCGGTTGCTTTGAAGAGGCGAAGTTACTAATAAGTAAGGGTGCTGAGTTGGCTAACTGTAGTGGTCTTCGGGCTGAAGCATTTAGCTCTAGTGAGCGAGTTGAATTATGTGCTTGGGCCATTAAGTATGGGTATAAAGACAGTGCAAAATTAGTAAAGATGCTTTTGGCTAAAAGTGAAGCTATCAATACATGCGATAGTCGTAGACGAACTGTTTTGCATTGGGCTAGCTGCTGCAACTTGCCGGATATTGTAAAGTTTCTTATAGACAAAGGGGCAGAGGTTAATACTTACGATGGCGCGGATCATACTCCTCTACATGATGCGTGTTATAATGGCCACGTTGAAGTTGTTAAACTTCTTGCAAATTCTGGGTCTGCGAAATTTGACCTAGGTACAGCTTGGGGCGCCTTGCCCCTTCATTTAGCATGCCATAACGGTAATCCCGAGATCGTTAAATTGTTAGTAAATAAGGGATCGTTGGTTGGCGCCAGAGACAACGACCTTTATACGCCGTTGCATTGTGCGTGTCGGTGGCACAATTTACAGGCTGCGCTTTTTTTAATTGAAGTGTGGCCATACTATGGCCTTTATGATAAAAACAACGTGGGGATGATGCCATTTGACTATCTTTCTTCAGAAGAACGCTCATGGCTTTTGATATCTCTTCTCATGCATAAAAATAAAAATTCTAAGGTCCAAGAAGATCTTGTCAAAATGGGTATTGATAGTAAGGCTGTTGATAAGGACGGTAACTCCTTGCTCCACTGGGCCTGTAGAAATGGTTCGGCTGATTTAGTTAAACTTCTTATTACAAATGGTGTGCTTGTTGATGTTAAGGGATGGCACAATAGTACTCCACTTCATTGGGCGTGTTTCCATGGTTCTTTGGAGAACGTGAAAGTTCTTGTTGAACAAGGAGCTACGGTTAATACTATGACAGAAGATGGACAAACTCCTTTGCACTGGGCTTGTCATAGGGATTGTAACGATATTGTAAAGCTTCTTCTTGCAAAAGGTGCTGATATTAATATAAAAGATGCGGATGACAAAATTCCCTTTGATTACTTTACTCTTGAACGGCGTACGCAGCTTTTGACATCCATGATGAGCGCACAGGATAAGGATTTTAACATTCAAGAAAATCTGGTTGAATCGGGGGTTGATACCAAAACGAAGGTTTTGAATGGTTCAACCTTGCTTCATCATGCGTCAGGGATTGGTAGTCTTAAGTTAGCAAAACTTCTTATTGCAAAAGGGGCTGATGTTAATGCTAGCAACCGTTATAACAAGACTCCTCTGCGCGTTGCATGTTCATGTGGGCAGGGCGACATGGTAAAGCTTCTAAGAAAAAACGGCGGATTGTTTATGAAGAATGGTTTTTGAGTTTTTCGAACAAACTAATAGATCTATTTTTTGATTGTGCCTCGCTGGCTTTTGGGTCAGCGAGGCTATTTTTGTGTATCTTTTTCTTGCTTTGCAAAGTGAGGAGAGGTTTGTGAAAGGGATTGATTACATCCTTTGTGGCAGTTGACTCAATACCTCTCTTGAATCAAGAGGAAGTGTGCCAACCATCTCCTGCATATTGTGTTGAGCTCGCTCAAAACCTTGTTTTACGATGAGATCGATAAAGTCCATGGGCTTGATACCAATTTCCGCAGCTTGGTGGAATAGGCAGGTTGCAGGAGTTAAACCGGGTAAGGTATTTATTTCAATAATAACTACGCGCTCTTTACCTGTTTTGCTTTGATTGCTTGATTGGTAAAAACAGTCGATGCGAACATACCCTTTGCAGCCTACCGTTTTAAAGACCTCTTCTGCGGTCTTTTGAACCAGTTGTATGGCGGCTGGAGGTAAATTTGCAGGGGTTTGGTTTTCGCCTGCTCCGGGTAGGAATTTCTCTTCTATAGTGAGAATGCCTTTTGCTGCAATAGATTGACTTGGGGGGAGAGCATAAGGCTTGTCGTTGCCTATTACCCCAATGGTGACTTCGGTTCCTTCAATCAACTCTTCAACCAACGCAAACTCTTTGCTTTCAAAGATCTTTTTAAGTGCAGCCTCAAATTCAACTTGATTGTCAGCACGCTGGACGAGTACGCTGCACCCATCATCGTGGGGTTTTAAAACGACTGGAAACCCAAGTGGGCAGGGTAGTGATTCGCAGTTTATAGCCGTTGCTCTGTTGATGAGAACATGCTGTGGAATGGCAAAGCCACAGGAATCAAGTAGCTCATTGGTACGGTATTTATCCATGCAGAGTGCGCTGGCTAGCACGGGTGAACCATTGTATGGCAAACCGAGCATTTCAAGCGTGCCTTGGACGCATCCGTTTTCACCTTTTCCGCCATGAAGTCCGATGAATATAAAATCAAACAGCTCGGGCAATTTGTGCCACGGAATGTGGGTTGTTGGATCTAGTAGTTCTTCAATTTCATCCGTTTTATTGCGTACCAAAAGACGCTGACTTAAAGTAAAAATCTCATCCTTGCTGCTTATAAAAAGCGGGGTAGTTTCATAATGGTGCGGTGAGAGTTTGTAACATACATTGCGGCCTGATTCTAAAGAGATCTCTTTTTCGTTGGAAGAGCCTCCTAGAAGAACCCCTACACGAATCTTTTTTTCTGGCGCTTTCATTGAATCTGTATCCATTTTTTTATTTTTTTCATTGAGTACAGCCCCTAGGCGGTACGCATGCAATTCAGTTTCAATAAGGTGGTTGATAAAACCCGTATGTGTCATATCTACTTCTGCAGCCTGCAGGAAAGCGTAACTTGACGGACTCATACCTGAAAAACTATTAGGGTCTGTGATGGCAACAGAACCATCGTTGAGCAAAAAGCCGTCAATTCGTCCTAAGTTTGAAAAGCCCAGTACATTCATAACCTGCACTGCAGCTTCTTGTATGGCGCGTATCTCATGGGGCATGCATCGAGCAGGTGTATGCTTTTCTGCACGTCCTGGCATGTATTTTTGGTCATAATCAAAAAGGGCAGAATTTTTTTCCACCACTATTTCAGTGGGTGGCAAGGGAAGAAAATTACTCGTCTTTATGTCAGTTATAACAATGCAAGAAAATTCCATGCCCTCAAGTGTTTCTTCAACTATAACGGATTGAATCTTTTGTGGAGCAACAAAGCATGCTTTATGAACCGCTGTAAGAAGCTCTTGTAGATTATTAACCTTGGATACCCCTAAGCTAGAACCTTCATTTACTGGTTTTACTATAAGGGGGTACGAGAGGTTTTCTTTTCTTAGGCGCTCTTCTAGTAGTACAGCGCCCTTATCTAATTCACGAATTTCATAGGGATATAACGTTATGCCTAGTGGCACTCTAATTTTTGCGGCTTTTAGGAATTCTTTCTGCAAAGATTTATCCATGCCAAGCGAACTTGCAAGTACTTTAGAGCCAAAATAAGGGATCCCCAAAACTTCTAAAAACCCTTGTATACACCCATCTTCACCATAACGACCATGCATGGCGATAAACGCAAAATCTATGCGTGTTTTTAGATCATCCCATGACAGAGGTTCGGCCTCTGAGGCTAACCGATGTTCAAAGTCTGCGATTTTGCCACGATGCAAAAATCTCCAGGGAAGAATAAATAGTTGCCCGGTTGCAGTCTGGAAAATAGGCAGTAGATCGTAACGTGAGGTATCTAAATGGTCACTTATGGTGCGGCCTGAGTTGAGCGAAACTTCGCGCTCGATCGACTTGCCACCCATAAAGATCCCAACTCGTAATGGGTGCATGAAAGTTGACCTTTCAGTATCAATAGATAAGTTATGAGGTTAAAAGTATATTCACTTGTAAGTGTACCATGATTTTTATTTTAACTCTAAAACTTGGGGGAAATATGGGGAAAAAAGAAGGACTGTCATCTTATGGACTTTTATGGATAGATATGGAGATGACAGGGCTTGATTCATCCCGCGATGTTATTCTAGAAGTGGCTGCTGTAGCTACTGATCTGCAGCTTAAAAACATACAAGAAGGCCCCTCTTTGGTCGTTCATCAGCCTGAAGAAAAGCTTGCTCTCATGGATGCGTGGTGCCAGGAGCACCACGCAGCGTCGGGGCTTGTAGATTCTGTGCGAGCATCCAAGCTTACCGTGGAACAGGCAGAAGATCTTTTACTCGCCTTTGTCCAGGAGTATTGCTCGCATGATCGTCTTCTATTTGCCGGGAATACGGTCTACCAGGATAGAGCTTTTTTGGCACGTTATATGCCGCGCTTGAATGCCAAAGGACACTATCGCCTTGTGGATGTGTCGTCGATAAAAGAGCTTGTGGTTGTATGGTACAAGAATGACCCCATGGCCCACTTTAAAAAAGGCAAAGCACATCGTGCGCTTACGGATGTTTACGAGTCTATAGAGGAGCTTAGACATTATCGACAGAATTTTTTTGTATGAATCTTTAGGGGGCTGCTTTTAGCCATTTTTCAAGAGTCAGTTCTTTCAGGAAATAAAAAATTGTGGTAAGATGGTACACATTGGTTTAGCTTTGCGAATAGTCTTCTTGTATTGTGTACTATGTTACCATGCGTATGTGCTATAAAATTAATGGCATCTAGAGCACGTTATTTCTTGATAAAATGGATGGAGGAGATTCGGTGAAAAAGATTTCTTTGCCCCTTTTCTTGTGGGTATTTACGGTTTTAGGTGCGTCCTGTTTTTCGCCTATAGAGGCAATTACTGGTGCACAGGTTTTGTCTTATGGTAAGCAGACTGTTTTTTCTGCGTGCAATAAAGTTGTTGCTGTCCCTAAGTCTATAGGGTCTGCCCTATGGAGTAGAGCGTATAATGGGGCGGTTGGGTTTAAATCGAGAGCTGGCAGAGTGGCGGCTTTTTCACGTAGCCATCCTTATTTAACGTTAATGGGGCTTGGGGTAGCAGGAGTTGCTTCGTTAGTTATTACTCGAGTAACGGGATTTTCAAGCTTTATGGAACGTTCATATTATGGGGGACAGTCTTGTTTACTCCATAATGCCGCGTTTAAGGGCGACGTGAACGCTTTGAGGATTTTGCTTTTACTTGGCCTTGATGTAAATAGTAAGGATATTTTTGGTCGTACGCCGCTACACTGTGCCATTTTGGCCAATAGTAAGAATGCGGTCAAATTTTTAATGCAAGCAGGTGCCGATATTGATAAGGCCGATCATGCGGGCGATCTACCTTTGCACTATGCCGTCAGAAAAGGACATCAAGATATTCTTGATTGGTTTGCTTCAAGTTATAATGATGTAAACGCATGGTATTATAAATTGTGTCAGCGGCAGAAGAGAGGCGAACGGCTTATGGTTGTACAGCTTGCTCTTTTGGAAGGTAATTCACAGCTGTTTGACCAGGTGTTTCAACGTCGTGTTCAGGATCAAAACTTGTTTTTAGGAATGGGTGGCGATGTGCCTAGACCTCTGTTAAATTATTGTGCTGAGATGGGGTATAAAGATGCGGTAGTAAATCTTTTGAGTAAAATCAATTCTCCACCACAGGATACAGACTCTCTTGGACGAAATGCATTCTTTTATGCAGTTATTAATGGGCATTTTGATATAGCCGATATATTAATTCAGTACGGAGGTGTTGCTGCGCAGGCGTGGATGGGTGCAGTCGATACTTTAGGCAAAACTGTTTTGCATGAGGCGTTTGCACAAGGAAATATAGCGGCTATTGAGTATCTGTTGAGCAAAGATGACAATGGTATGCCTAGTCTTTTGGTTCGGGATCCCAACGGAGTGTTTCCTATTACCAATGCGCTTTTGTCAGGCTTTGATAGCGTTGTTAGGCAGACTTTGAAGAGTATAAAAACAGTAAATCCTTCCCTTATAAAGAATTTGTTTTTCGGAGCCGTTTGCCACGGTAAAAACATAGAGCTTGTGCAATTTTTGCTGGATCAGAAATTTGTGAAGTTGGGTGTGAAAAACGATCAGGGTGATACCGCGTGGGATTTAGCAGTAAAGAATGGACACCTGGACGAGATGAAGTTATTGGTTAGCAAGGGTGTTGATATTAATAAAGTCGATGCTTTTGGGAACTCCTATCTTTTGTTATATGTGACTCACTATAATACGACAGCAGTGCACTCTCTTCTTGAATTGGGTGCGGATCCAAATATAGCAAATAAAAAGGGGCAAACCCCTATTCTTGAAGCAATTGATCAAAAAAAAGCTGATTTGGTCGAAGAATTGGTTAAAAAAGGTGCGGATCTCTGTTACAAAAATCAGGCGGGCGAAACACCCCTATCGTTGGCTATTTCTACTCTGCCTAAATGTAGTTATGGGTGCCCACATGCAAATTTGAATTGCGCGTTAGGCGCGGTGTTTAATCTGGTGGCTCATGGGGCTGATTTAAACCAACCATGTGGTCCTAATGATGAGTTTCTTCCGGCTTGCATGATATTGAGAAAAAAACTGCTTGCGAGCAAGGCAGATGTTGTTAAGTTTTTTGGGCCTCATGCAAATGGCATGCGCATTAAAATTAATCTCGTGGAGAATGGCTCTGGTGAAACTCCGTTGCATTGTGCTATTGAAAGGAATGATGAAGATGCAATAGAATGCTTACTGGAGCACAATCGCCTTATTTCTGCTTTTCTTAATATTCAGGACAAAAAGGGTCGAACCCCACTCCATTGGGCAGTTTCTTCGGGTTGGCTGATAAAATTAGATGATCGTTTAGAACGTGTTAAAAAACTTGTGAAGCTTGGTGCGTGCTGCAATATTAAAGATGCAGAGGGCCATTATCCAGTTGATCTGGCTCAAGATGAAGAGATCAAGCAGATAGTGAAACTACCTGCTTGATGGTGGTACGTAAAATCTGATTTAGACTAGTTCGTTTTTGTAAACGATATATCCAAGATTATGGTAAGGAAGGCGATAGAGACTATTTGAAGCTATCGCTTTTTTAAAGAACGCAATAGCATCTTTGGTCTTCCCTTCTAAATAAAGAGCACATCCTAAATCATTTAACGATGCGAAATTCTGAGCGTTTAATTCTAGTGCTTTGTGGAAATAATGCATGGCTTCTTCAAGTTGTCCGCGATCGTACGATACAGAGCCTAAGTTGTGGAAGGCGTAGTCAAAAGTTTTGTCTAATTCTGTTGCTTTGAGAAAGTATTCGTGTGCTTTATCAAATTCTCCAAGGTGCATGTGTGCGATGCCAAGGTTGTTTAAAATAGGTGCACTGGTTGGATTAGTGACGGTGGCTTTTTCTAGGTATTCTTTTGCTTGTGCATGGAGATTGTGGGCAAGGAAAAGGGTGCCTAAGTTATAGAAAGCTCCGGTGCATTGGGGGTTAATTTCTGATGCTTTCTTTAAAAAATTAATGCCCTCTTGAACGGCTCCCTGTGCAGACAAAATTGCACCCATATTATTTAACAGTTCTGCCGATTCTGGGCTCTCTTCAAGGGCTTTTTTATAGGCTTCGGTTGTTTTTTCTATATCATGTTGTTCAAAGAAGCGATTTGCACTTTCTAAAAATTCTTCCGCTTTTTTAGAGGCTTTCTGGGCTTTGTTGTAGTAAATGTACGGCGTAGTTAATGTTGTGGTCATTAACTGTTTTTTCTCTTCAGCTCTTTGTGCCATTTTTAGTCCTTTGTCAGGTTAGACCTGTTTCATGTTAAGTCTGTTTATATCCATTTGGATGTTACTGTTTTTTAGGTTAACTGACTTTTAAGGGATTTAATAGTTTTTCAAATTATTGATTTTACAGCCTTTTTTTTTGTAGGTTGTGGGGTGAACTTGATACCGTGTGCATCAGACTACTTTTAACGCGGAGGAATGCGCAATGATAAGGCTTTTTGCGGGCATTTTAGTCGTGATTTTTGGGGGGATTTTTAATGGTGAATTGGCGGGATCTTTTTGTAGCAAACAGAGTCAAGGTATTTCGCCATTTTTAGAGGAAATGGCTGCTACTTATTTAAATTGCAAGACCAATGAATTAAATAAACAGGTCTGGCCGAAAGAGCTTGACGGGCAAGTTTTTGGAAAGGGCTTAGCTCTAATAAGGCAGCTTGAGGAATCAACGCTATCAGAAGGAGAGGCTTTTGTTGCACTTAGGAAGCTTTTTAAGCGAGGGGATATCTCAGGAGGCTTGTTAAAGGCTATTGCTCTTACTCGTTCTAAACGCGATAAAAAGCTTGATAAAGAAGCTCTCTATGCGGGTGGGGAGTGTTGTTTTTTTAAAGCATTGCTGGACAGCTTTATTCTTACCGCTCCAAAGGGTGCTGTTTCGAAAGATTTTTCTGGGGGGCTTGCAGAAATTTTACCTCTAGTTTTGAAGGGGAAATGGGGAATAAGGAAATTTTCTGATCTGCCGTCATTTAGGGATGAAACAATGTATCAGATTGTTCCTGTCGGGCAAGATCTTGTCTTTGATGCTTATTCAACCTGTGTTGCTTTTCGCAAGGGAAAAGGAAAGTTGGGGATCTTTGATATAGTTGCGCGTAAACCTCTGTTTCTTGATATACCTTCGGTGAAAAAATTTGTTTTATCTGGCAACGGTCGGCGGCTTGCTGTGCAGACTGCGGATGGTGAGCTGACGGTTCGGACGCTATTCCCCTTATCTGTGGTTAAGGTTGGAAAGAGTGATCTTGTTGAGGGCTTGTTTCTTAATAAGGTTGGGGATAGGTTGTTGACCGTTGGTTTAGATAAGAGCATAAGAATTTTTAACCTTGCTACACAAAAATGGATGGAGTTTTGTTATTTTTCAGCTTTTGACGTGAGCCCTGGAGGGGAATTTTTTGTACATGACGATGAGGAAGGTTATATCTACATACGTTCAGTAAATGATGGAAGCTCAGTGACGTTTAAAGTAGATTTTCCCCTTGATTTTTCAACCAGTATGGAAAAAGTTCAAGATAATATTAAGAAGGGTGATCCACTAATCACATCACCTCTTTTTCTCTCGGCAAAAGATTTCTTACAGCCAAGTATGGCGGTATCGTCGGATGGAAAGTATGTTGCGTTTTTAACATCGCACAAGGTTATTGTAAAAAAATTGAATTGGTCCGCGGAGCAAAAGGTTTCTGATTGTGCATGTTTGAAGTTAAAGGACGCGGAGGTTGATAGTCTTGTCTTTTCTCCGGGCGGAAATTTTTTAGTGCTGGAGCTAAAGTCCTCTAATTCAATGAAAGGGCGCGAAGTCTGGGTGTGGGGTTTTAAGACAGAGGTGGAGCCTGCTCTTAAATTAGAAACAGGATTGTGTAAAAACAGTGGGAAATCCTTTGAATATATTGATTTTAGTTCAAATGATGAGTTGGTTGCGATAAACAAACGAGGGTGGATTGCTGTTTTTGATACAGGTACACAGGAGTTAGTTTCCAAGCGTTTTCTTGGTGAGGATGCGCTCGAAGTTAGGTTTTTGGCAGGATTTTTTCCCCTGATGGTTGGAGGTATTTATTCCAAACTATCACATAAGACTTTACTCCAGATTTTTAGGCAATCTGATTTAATTTCTGTAAGGGCCTACGCATTAGTTAAGGCTCTTATGCATTCGTCAGGAGTGGTTCATTTTTGCAAGACCAGTCGTAGTGAGTGTGATGTTCTTTTAAAAGTCGTTAATGACATAGCCAAAGAGCTTGAAAAAACGGATTTCTCTTACAGGATCAATTTTTCGATTGGATCTAAGGGGTCGGTTGATGATATTGGAGCTGAGGATAAGGTTTTTCAAGTTACGATATGGGTTTCGTCAAAAGAAAGTGTGAAGCCTGTGGAATTGTTGTAACGAGGGCTATTATTCAGTGCAATAGAGATGGTGGATCTAGGAGAGTTTGTGATGAATGCTTTAATTGTGAATTTTGGGAAGTGGGTTCAGCAGGTGTTTTTTGGTCTGATGTCAGTTATAAGTCTTTGTGCGTTAGGAGCAGGGCCCACTGAAAGCGAAATTTTTAGAAACTTGGCGCAGAGTTTGCGAGAGATAGCCTTGACAGAAATGGTTCCTATGGCGCCCGCCTATGGAGTGCCTAAGCCTATAAAAAAACCTTTTCCACTCATTATTATTCCGCCAACGTCTAAAGAAATTATTGGTGAATATTTTGAGCAACCGACGGCTTTTAAGCCGAATGCCTTTGCTGCATGGGGTCTTATAATGCTGTTGGATGAGGATGAGATGTATACTGGGCAGTTGGCCATAACCGAGAGCTTGCATGCTGCATTAGAACAGGCGGTTGCGCCCATTTTAACTACTGGGGCCTTGTTGTTCAATTTTTTTTATAAAAAAGGGTTAACTGCAGGATCATTTGCCTATTCGGGCCGTGATTTTGACTATACCAAATGGGTGGTATTTGAGGTGCCATTATCTGATCCTACCCCGTTTAAGGATTCTGAAGAAAAACAATGGAAGTTGAAAAAAACAACTCTTTATCTATTGATTCCTAAGTTAGTTCATGGGTTGGGAGGTGCGTTTGATTCTTACGTGAGGCCATTTGTGGGATTTTCTAATTTAGCGCTTAATCTGGGCTTGAAGATTGATACGTTAAATCAGATTCCTCTAAAAAATTTACAAGCCTATCAAAATTTTAAACAACGGCAATTGAATGATTTTGGAGCGGCTCCTGAAAGTAACTTAACTCAACGGTCTGCGGTAGTTTCTCGAGCTATTCGAACAGCATTGTGCAGGAAAGAGGTGGTGGACGAGGAGGTTTGGGTTACCAAAGAGGTACTGGACAATAAAAAGAAACTGATTTCGACTACCTTGGAAAAGAAGAAGAGAAAAGTTGAGCAGTGGAGAAGTTCGATTTTTATTACGCCTCACGAGTTTGAAATTGAGTCATTGCGACGCAAGAAACTTAATGATGCTACGAGTTTTCCTGTTCCTTCATGGGCGATTGTGATGATGGGGCATGGTTCTACGTTTGTGTCATTTGATTCGGCGATTAAGAGTGCACAAAAACAGCTTGAAAATCTGTTTGAACGCAAGAGATTTGCGGCGCTAAATTGGGCTTTTATGACAATGAGTGACGGTGAGGTAGGGAGTTCATTTATTCCTGCCGAACAGTTTTTACAAAAATATCAAAAGGAACTTAATGACCTTATTCTTCGTAGTAAAAAAGAGCCGTATCATACGCCTGCTACCATGGCGGGCTTGGAGGGAGATGATTTAGGAATATTTTTTGATTTTTGTACATTGTTTGTGAAGTTCTTTTATTTACAGACCTGTTACAGTGGTGGTACGAATTTGAATGCTGCTATAGTAGATGTTAGCAGGGGAATTGTAAAAGACTATCCCTTTATCTTGGTCTGTGCAGGGATTACGGGGTCGACTACATCGGGATTTTCAACGGGAACAAAAACGATTACTCAAACGGTTATAGACCCTTATGGTAACGAGACAATTACTACGACAACCAAGACCTCTTTTTCGCTTAATTTCCCACAATTTTTTTATGCTCTCGCTACGCGCACCATGGTTTTGAAAAATGAAATAGAGAAAGTAATTGAACCTATTTGTCTATTTTATGATTCGCCTAATTTATTAGGTCCACGTGCCTTTAACAATGTTCCCTTGGTCAAATTTCCTGGGACGGGGTGGACTGAGGCTATGACGCGGGATCTTAAGGTTGTTACCATGGGCGCTACTCTTGCAAAGAGCCATTCCCCTAAGAAACCGCTGGATGTGGCGACCTATTTTGAGGATCGCTTGGCGTGGCTTAAAAAGAAGGATGCGCCTGCGTATAAAAAAGGTGAGCCATGGTACCTTTTGGTGTATGCGGATAAAATTTCATTTCCTCTTTTCTTTGATAAGGACAGGCTTCATCAGATGCCGGTTATTTTATCTATGATTCCTGGTAGTGCGGTCCATGAGTTTGCCGAAATTAATGCGCCTAAGTTTACTAGGGCAGAGGTTAGGACCGCAATTTCAACGCTTGAGAATTTGCAAGAGGATAAAGTGTTTGTTTTAAACAAGGTTATAGCAAGTGATCTCAAACCAGGTGAAGCTTATTCAAAGATAGTCTTTGTGAATAAGCATGAGGACTTTGCAACGGCTCCTAATAGGTGGAGAATTGTGAAGTCGTTTGATAGTAAAGGAAAAGAGATTGGGGGTTCTGAAAAGCACTTTGAGTGGGCTCAGAAAACGATTACACAGCTAGTGAACGGTGTGCCTCAAACTTTTACGTTTAACCCGCCCCAGTGGGACTGGAGGCTGGTTGATGTGTCTGATTCTGCCTGGATTAAGCAGTTCAACGATAGTGTTAAGACAATTTCAGAACGGAGCGGTTGGGGTAAGAGTACTTTTATAGTAAATCAGCCCATTCGCGAAACAAGTGGAATGGGTAAAAAGTAGGTTTGTGTAGATTGGTTTTTTCTATGCGTCGTGGCTAGCGCATGAGAGCGGATAGGTGTTTTTATTGATTTTTCAAATAAATATTTGATATTATAAAATTAAATATAGAGTTTGGTGTTAACAAGTGGAGAGAGTTGGTCTCTCATATTTAGGGATCATTTATGGCAACAAAGGAGCTTTTATGAAGTATTTTTTATTACCAGTCATTTTTGTGGCCAGTTTTTGCGTAAGTGTTTCACTTGAGGGTGAATCGGATTATGAGAGGAATATAAATATTTTGCAAATAGGCCTTGTAAACACGATGAGAGCTCTTGGTGAGACAACCATAGACCAAGCTCCGTATCAAAGTGCTATAAATGTGCTGGAGGATGCGCAGCGGGTTGTCTCTTTTGAAACGCAGAATCCAACAATAGTTGCGAAGAATATTAAGGTTAAACTGGATGGCGCTATTACGAAAATGAGACGTGTTTTGGAGATATTAAGGGATAGTGAGGGTTTAAGGCGGCAGATTGCAGCACAGAGTGTTAAAGATCTTAAAGCTATATTGCCTGGTTTAAAGACAGGTTTTACGGATATTTTCAAAACGCCGACTGATTTGAAGAATGCCCTATATGAGGCAGTTAAGGCTCTTATAGCGACTCTTGAAAAATTTATTGCGGCTGATCCGGTAACGCCTGCGGAAGAAGAAGATGCAGCCAAAAAAGAAGAAAAGAGGTTTCGGGTTATTGGTAAAGACATAATAGAGATGCTAAAAGCCCTTCAGAGTAGTAGCATGAAGGATGCTAAGGTTAAGCCTGTTATGGATAAGTTAATGGAGTTAAAGAATTCAATTAAAGCGTGGGCTGTATATAACAAGTTTTATGGGGTTTCCCTAGAGCCATTGAGTAAAACTATGGCAATGGTTTACACAGCATTGGAGTTAGTTGGAGGCAGAGACATATATACAGCCGATCCGAAGTCAAGGCTGAAGTCATTGACTGAGGCTGTGCACGAACAGCAAAACAGTCTATTTGGGAGATTAGTTTCTATTAACCCCGCTGAAGCAACTGTGTTTGACATAACGGATCAGTTAACTAAGTTGCTTTGGGTGTGGTCAAAGGGATTATAGATAGAATATTTTAAAATCCAGCTTTCTTCTCCCTGGTAAAACCTAACCATTAAAATCATAAAACGAGTAACTGTATGTAAAAGTGACGGGCAGGGTTATCATACTTATTTTAGCCGATCAGAAATGATTGCTTAATTTTTAAATAAGAAACAATAAGGACAGGACTTCCTTCCAAAGAGGATGAATCACTTTAAAGATTCTGCGGTTGCCAAGTTTTAATAAAGAGAGAGTGTAGGTTTATTTGCTGCACCTTTCTTTGTATTACAAGAAAAGCTTTTTATTGATTCTTTACATAAATATTTGCTATTATTAAATTAAATACAGAAGATAGAGAAGTGAACTTTAGAAGATGAGATAGTTAGTGTTGCTTTGTTTGTTTAAGAGAAGGGGTTGTAGTATGAAGCGGTTTTTATTACGGGCCATTTTTGTGGCTAATTTTTGCGTCGGCGGTCTGCTTATGGGTGAAGCGAATTATGAGAAGAATATAAGTTTTTTACGAAGAGACCTTGTGAATATGATAGGTGATCTTAAAGAGGCAACTATTGATACAGCGAATTATCAAGGGGCTTCACGTGCGGTGGATGCTGCGCAGAAGATAATAAATTTCGAGGCGAAGGATCCGCGTATAGTCGCGAAGAACATCAAGGCTAAACTGGACGATGCTCTTAAGCTTATTAGAGAGACTTTGTGGGATTTGCAAAACCGTCCGGATGTGAGCGAGAAAAAGAAGATTGCGTGGGATAGTACCAAAAAACTTGCATTGTTATTAAAGGGTCTAAAGCCGGGTTTAACTGACGTGTTTACAACTCCAACAGCCTTGAAGGGTGCTATGTATGAGGCGGTGGGTGTCTTTATGCAAGTTTTGACCACTCTTTTGTTGAAAGAAAATTTTCCAACGAATAAAACAGCCGTGCAAGAGCCTATTGGTACTGAAAAGCCTCTAGGGGCACAACCCTTTAATCATATTGATCCGCAAATGAAAGATATGTTGCAGGAGCTTTCCAAAGAAAAAATAGAGGCGGTAGAGGTTGAGCCGATCTTAGAGGTAGTCGAGGACGCGGGGTACGATATTGCTTGGTTTGGTCGTGATAATAAAGTTTCTGTTACAGGGCAGATTGTGGCTTTTGAGTTGATAAAGAAGTCGCTTGAAGAAATTGATAAGGCTTTGGATGTTGCGGCAAAAAAAGAGGCAGCAAAGAATGTGATTGATTTACTGATAAAGAGTATGGAAGGGCTTAAGAAGATTGATAATGAAAAAACGAAACCCCTTACTAATGCATTGTTAGCGGCCATGGAGGCGTTTAAAAAGACATTGGAGACTTGGACTAAACAGTAACAGCGTGGCGAGTGATTTGTATTATAAAACAGATAAGGGGTGTGGTTTTATTTGTTTAAGTGAAGGAGTTGAAGCATGAAGCGGCTTTTATTACCGGCTATTCTTGTGGCCAGTTTTTGTGCAAGCGTTTCTCTTATGGGTGCGCAGCAGAACTATGAGACTAATATGAAGTCTATACGTGAAGGGCTTACAAATATGATGGTTGGTCTTGGTGAAACGACCATTGATAAAGCTCAATATCAGAATGCTTTAATAGTGCTGGAGGAAGTGCAGCAGATTGTCAATTTTGAGGCGAAGAATCCCCAAATAGTTGCGAAGAATATCAAGGCTAAGCTGGATGATGCTATTGCAGCAATTAAAAGGATTTTGGAGAATTTAAATAATGGTTCATCAACGGATGAGCGACTAAAAATTGCAGAAACGGGCATTAAAACTCTTAAAACTAAATTGCCTGGTTTAAGGACAGGTTTTACAGATATCTTCAAAACTCCAACTGATCTGAAGAATGCAATGTATGCAGTGGTGGTTGCTTTTATAGCTACTCTTGAGAAATTTCAAAAGGATGCTCAGCAAAGTGGCAGCGTATCCGTAAATCCTGTGAATAAAGTGCCTACAGGTTTAGAGATGGAAGTTCGGAAGCGTGGGGAAGTGTTAAAAGAGAAACTGAATAAGTTGACGACTGGTCGGTCGTTTATTCAATTTAATCAAGAAGCACTAATCAGACCGGTTTACCCTCTGATAGAGAATTTAAGAAATGCTATTGTCGCTTGGTGCAATGACAAAAGGGTCTCTTCTGAATCTTACAAGAAATTGGTGGGTTTTGTTGATCTGATCAGGGAATCATTGGGGGAAGCTGAAGCTGTTCGGGGTAAGGGAGAGGTTGAGGAGAAGCTCGTGCTGAGAAAATTGATTGAGGATTCCAATGCGTATATAGCGTCTCTTAGCACGTATGCAGCTGAGGATGGGAACGAGGGTATTGTTTTCCCAGCAACCGTTGTGAGTGCGGCTCATAAAGTGATATTTGGTGCCTGGTATGATTGGTTGTAGTAATTATTATGTTAAAAAAGAGGGGCGCGTTTTTATTGGCCGCACCTTTCTTTTTCTATTGCAAGAGGTTTTTGTTGATTTTTAATGCAAATATTTGCTATTATTAAATTAAATATAAAAGGTGGAGAGGTGAACTTTAGAAGGTGAGAGTTGCCTCGTTTATTTGTTCAAGTGAAGGAGTTGTAGTATGAAGCGGTTTTTATTACCGGCTATTCTTGTGGCCAGTTTTTGTGCAAGCGTTTCTCTTATGGATGCGCAGCAGAATTATGAGACTAATCTGAAGTTTATACGGGAGGGATTTACAAATACTATGGTTGGTCTTGGTGAAACGACCATTGATAAAGCTCAATATCAGAATGCTTTAAGGGTGTTGGAGGATGCGCAGCAGATTGTCAATTTTGAGGCGAAGGATCCGAAAATAGTTGCGAAGAATATTAAGGCTAAACTAGACGACGCTATCGCGAAAATGAGAGATATTTTGGAGAGTTTAAGGAATGTTTCATCAACGGATGAGCGACTAGACATAGCAACAAAGGGCATTGGGGTTCTTAAAACTAAATTGCCTGGCTTGAAGACGGGGCTTACTGATATTTTTAAAACTCCAACAGACTTGAAGAATGGTATGTATGCAGTGGTGGCTGCTCTTATAGCTACTCTTGAGAAATTTCAGCGGGACGCTCAGCAAAGCGGGGGAGTGGAGCCTGTGAACAAAGCGTCTGCAGATTTAGTGGGGGAGGTTTTGAAGCTTGGGGAAGAGTTAAAAGAGAAGTTGTATGATTTGTCGACTGGTGTTCAATTTAAAATGGCACCAATCAGCCCGGTTTACCCAGTGATAGAGAGCTTAAGAAAAGCTATTACTAATTGGTGTGCTGATAGAAGGGTCTCTTCTGAATCCCTAAAAGAATTGATGGGGGCTATTGATTTGATTAAGAACTCATTGGAGAAAATTGAACAGGTTCAGAATAAGAGCGAGACTGAGAAGAAATCAGTGTTGGTAAAATTGATTAGGGATTTCAATAAATACAGGGTTTCTTTTGCAGAGTATGCACGTAAGGATAAGAGCAAGGATTTTGTTTTCCCGGCAAGATCTGTGGATGGAGCTCAGATAGCGTTGTTTGGAGCATTGAAGGCTTGGTATCAGGAAATAGAGCCAACAATGGTGCCAATGGAGTAATTGCTATGTTAAAAAAGATGGGGTGCGGTTTTGTTTGCCGCACCCCATCTTTTTTAACTGTTTTTTACTTACACTCTAAAAATTGAAAGACTTCCCATCACCGTACTTGTATTGATAGTTATGCGTGGTGCAACCGTTGGTCCATGTGAAAAGTAGGACCGTGCACCAAATACTATCGCGTCACCATCTGGTAACGCTGTTCCTGAAAACGCTCCACGTGCATTGATGCGGATAGGCACATCCTTGTTTATTTTTACTATGGTTTTACCCATTATGGTGTCTATAGACATGGTTATAGAATTTGTGGTTTTTGCTAGGATTTCAGGTGTGATGTGTGAAAGATCTAGTGTAGTTGAACCCATAACGGTTAGATATTCACATAATCCTGAGCTTTGGATTAGCGTCTGCTCGTCAAGTAGAACGTTTGCGGTTCCCATCCAGTTTGAATAAGATGGCAGGGAGCCTTGATAAGTTGAGCAACAATGCCATTCCATCTGATATTTAGAAAAGTTTGTGATGAGCATAAAGCCAACATAGAGCAAGAATAGACCAAAGAATATGCGCCCGAATGGTATATGGATTCCAAATAGAATGTTAAAGAAAATTGAAATTCCGGACAATATTAAGAATGTCCCGATTAATAATGAGCTGATCATTAAAGATCCTTTGTTGTTAAGTTTGTTATTGGATGACAAATTTGACATGTCCCATGCGTACTTCTGTGTGTATTACGATAAGTGGGGAACGGTCGGGGTGTGAACGGTATAAAAAAGTTCCGAATGAGCTGTGTGTTCCATCAGGAAATTCGGTATCGCCCCATGCACTTGTGGAGTGAATTTCAACCGGAATAACACCGCTTATTATAAAGACAGTTTGCCCTGCTCGGGTTCTGTTTTGAATTTCAAGCGGGTGTTCTGGTTTTTTTAATGCTTCTTCTGTTAGGGCTGAAAGATCGATGACAGCTTGTCCTTTGCGGGTTTCAAAACAGAGCTTAGGGGTTGATCCCTGAATTTTATCGTTGGTGACGCGAATATGCGAAGATTCTTTGCGAATTGAATGATATCCTGTGCAGCCGCGTCTATCAAAGCGTGGACCCGTGTAGCAGCCGCTCCAACATCCACTACCCCAGCAACCAAAAAGGACGCGTAGCCCAAGGTAGATGAAAAAGAGGGCAAATATGGTTCGCGCTATAGGAATGGTGAATCCAAAAATTCCATTTAAGATAAGTAATCCACCCCAGAGGATTAGTAAGCCGCCCCAGAAGAAGGATCCTGATAAAAAGGTTGTAGATGTGCAGAAGGGACCTATCTGTTTCATACGGAAATTCTTTCGATAATAAGATCGTTAGTAAATGAATTTTGCTGCGCTTTAGTTTACCAGATATAGAAAATGTGTCCAAAAATTCCTCGTTTGGAACACTTAATTCTGCCATTCGAGAATGTCTCTCAATCCTATTGTAGGTAGCCACAAAATAGAAGAAAGTTCCAAAGATCCCCATCATTGGCATCAAGATCGGGCATTACCTTTCTCTACCAGAAATTTTGTGTCTTTTTTCTAGTCTAACATATTTTTTGAGGGAGCTTTGGTGTGCATTTTTGATGATTAGCACGAAGGGATTTGAAAGCAAAACAGCTGGGTTTAAAACATCTGGTCAATAAGGTTTTGAGCGCCGCTAGCAGAGAGTGTTGTTTTTAAACTTGCATAAAACGCTTCATCATAACTGCGTGTTTCTATCACAATAGGCATAGGCACGGCATGGCCGAGCAACAATACCTGCTTTTTGCTGTCAAGGGACGCAAGCACGGTTCGCAGCTCTGATGCATTATGAGTGCCGCTTAGTACTGCTGCTATGTCTTTTTCATCATGCAGCTGTGCGGTGATTTTTGTTCCAATTTGTGAGAGAATCTCAGGGTCAATCCCTGAGGGCCGTTGATCTACCACCAGAAGGGATACATAATATTTACGCATCTCACGAGCAATAGTTCCAAAAATAGTTTGCTGAGCGGCCGATGGATTTAAGAATTTATGCGCTTCTTCAATAGTAATAATTAGTTTGCGAGGCTCATCTTCCGTTCGCTGGGAACCTAAAAAGCGCTCTGTTTTTTCAGTATATAGTGCATGCAGCCGTCGGGTTACAATGTTGGCAACTAACAGATAGCAGAGGGTTGAGGTAAAATTACCAAATTCGATTACTACCGATATGCCACGATTAATATATTCCATCATCTGATTGATAACATCGTCAGCTGGAGATTGTGCTTCAGGGGTAAAACAGCTTAATCGTTCTATCGATTTTACCTTGCGATAAAGTGCAGAGATTGATTCAGGATGTGCCCCCACCGCTTCTGCCAACTCATTTAGTCGACTGCCGTGTAATAGTAATTCAGAGAGCCAGTTTTGACGGTATTTTGTATGAATAAGATGGGCGGCTTCGCATGCCGTAGGGTGGAGATTAAGTTCCCCTTGGAGAGAGATAACATCTTGCACACTTATAGCATGGTAGGGGATTGAAACCGTAACATCAGGGCTTCCACCTCTGCGCCGAGTCGAAGTAGGATCTAATGAAAATATAGCAACACGGTCAGGAAATAGGGTTTTAAGGCCTTTTACAAAGTGAAGCCCACCTTCTTTGCGTGCTTGAAGCCCATATTCACTATGCATATCAAAGATAACAGAAACTGCTTTTTGGCTTTTTGCAAGCCCGGCAAGTACCAATCGGGTTAAAAAAGTCTTTCCCGTTCCTGTTTTGCCAAAAATGCCGGTACTGCGCTCGGTAAGAGCTTCAAGGTTTATACAGACAGGAGCGGCCATGTCGAGTGGGTTGCCAATAGAAAAAAAACGTCCAGATGGTTCATCTTCGCGCCCAAAGATAAGAGCTACCTCTTCTGCTGTCGCTTCAAATACCGGTGCAAAGTGTGAGGGGATGGTTTTTACAGGTTGTTTGCGCCCCTTGCTATCAAGCATTAACATGGGTCGTATGGTCGCTTGTACTAAAAGAAAACGATCTTTTATGGCATCGAACAGCAGGGAGTTTGAGCTGTATGGAGGCGAAAGAGGAATGTCAGGGTGTGAAATACCTAGTCGTACATCGGTGATGAGAGAGAAGAAAGTGGAATTTGGTCCCGTAATTGAGACAAACTTCCCACTTTTAACTTCTTCCAGGGGTGTTTCTGCAGCCACTCGCATCACAAAGCCTTCGGATAGCGAGCCAAAAAGAACGGTTCCAAGACGTTTACGCATAATCTTTTAGCTATAATTGAGTTGCGATAATGGTGATGCCTTTTCGGTCAATTCGTGCAATACCGCTATCAACAGCAAAAGATTCTATAGTGCCGTTAGGCTTTGAGAACTTAAAGTTGCTTTTAGGTTCCAAGGGCGCAATTAATGGGGCGTGCCCCTCTTGCACCACCCGGTTTCCTGAGGGTGTATTGATTTCGACCCAGTCGATTTCAAACTCCTGTCGGCCCGTGGGCAGCACTATGGTAAGCACAAAACTCATGCGCTTTTACCCATGGTTTCGCGTTCCAAATCTTCGGCTTTGGCGAAGGCATCTTCCAAGGTTCCAACCATATAAAATGCTTGTTCAGGCATATGATCGCATTCGCCATTGATAATTCGCTCGCAACCTTCTATAGTTTGTTCTCTCCGAACATAAACACCCGGCATGCCCGTAGCAAACTCTGCGGAGTAGAGAGGTTGCGTGAGGAATTTTTGTAATCGTAGGGCGCGCTTTACCGTCAATTTCTGTTCTTCGGATAACTCGTCCATACCCATAATGGCAATGATGTCCTGAAGCTCTTTGTATCGTTGTAAAATAATCTGTGTAGCATGTGCCACTTTGTAGTGCCGCTCGCCCACTATACTTGCAGAAAGTCCACGTGAGTGTGAGGCTAGTGGATCGATGGCTGGGTATAATCCTAACTCGACCAGCTTACGGGAAAGCACCGTATTACAGTCCAGGTGCATAAAAGTAGTGGCGGGAGCAGGGTCAGTGATATCATCCGCAGGGACATAAACAGCTTGTATTGAGGTTATAGCTCCATTTACTGTATTGGTAATACGTTCTTGAAACGCACCAAGTTCGGACGCCAGTGTTGGTTGGTAGCCTACTGCAGATGGCATACGCCCTAATAGGGCTGATACTTCAGACCCAGCTTGTACAAGGCGGAAAATGTTATCGACAAAAAGAAGTACATCTTTTTTTTCGCGATCACGGAAATACTCAGCCATAGTGAGTCCGGTTAGGCCGACGCGTAGTCGCGCACCCGGGACTTCCCCCATTTGACCAAAAACCAATACGGCTTTATCAAGCACGCCAAAGCGCTTCATATCTAGCCATAGCTCGTTCCCTTCGCGGGTACGTTCGCCAACGCCGGTGAAGACAGAAACGCCGCTGTGTTCGATGGCTATGTTACGAATAAGCTCTGTAACCAGTAGCGTTTTTCCAACTCCGGCCCCACCAAAAAGACCAATTTTTGATCCTTTCATATAGGGGCACATAAGATCGATAATCTTTATACCGGTTTCTTGAATTTCATTTTCGACCTTCTGATCGATAAATGCAGGAGAATCGCGGTGGATCGGCCAGTGCTCTTTAGCTTCTGCAGTTCCCAATCCGTCGATTGGTTCACCTAAAACGTTAAAAATTCTACCTAAAGTTGCAGGCCCAACGGGAACACGTATAGGTGCACCAGAGTCTATAACAGTAAGACCTCGATAAATACCAAAAACATTTTCTAGCGCGATACAACGGACGACGCCATCGCCCAGCTGCTGCGCAACTTCGATGCTGGCGATACGTTCTTTTTGTGTCGAGTCTGCAGGGATTTTGACATTGACTCGGTTGAAAATATCAGGTTCTTGATCGCGAGGAAACTCGACATCGATAATGGTTCCGCTGACTCGAATAACTTTGCCTTCCCGTATTAATTTTTTAGGCGGCAGAGTCGTTGAGTTTTCGGAAGATACGGCTGAATGAGACATGAAAAAGCCCCTGAAAAAAGGGAATAATGCTACAACTTTTTAGTATACCACCATGAAATAAAAAAGGAGGATTTACATTGAAAATCTTTGCGAGGGATAGAATTTTTCAAAATCTGACTAAAGAAATCTGTTTCACATTTTGACGATTTATATCAATTTTATTGACAAATTGCACGATTTATATAAGCTAAGAGATATATAAAATAAATAAAAAGAATACAAATAGCGGGGCGTAAAAATGGCTAATTATCTATCTTTTATGAAGTATGTGGGATTAATGGGGCTTTTTGGTTATTATGGCTCTACCTGTCCTTTGAATATAACAAGCCCGCAGGAGGCTTTTTACAAAGCGGTTGAGTCTGCTGACGTGGTAACGGTTCAAGAGATGATGAAGACCGATCGTAAGATTGCTACTTCTTTGTATCAAGGTAAACCCATGTTATGGGGGTTGGTGCGTGCGACTCGTTTAAAAAATCAGGTTTCCGAATCTATGCTTAAAAAATATGCTCGGATAATAAACATGGTGGGCAAGGATGCTGCAGCATTAAAAATTATTAAGCAGGTTAAGTCAGAGCTACAACCGTGTTCTTTATTGAATTATGCCATTATGCGATGCCATCCTGCGATAGAGCATGAGTTAATTAAGCTTTCGCCTGAATTAGTGCAATTTGCTCCTAAGCCCCGCACTAAGAACATGGATAAAAAGAAAGAGAAGCAATGCAAAGTCGCCGCTTTGTGTGCAGCTGAGATTGCGCCTTTTTTGACTGAGCAGATAACTGTTCTGGGTGAAAAAGTTTTAAAAAATGGCGAAAGCTTGGTGAATCCGGTTTTTTTTAAGGGTACGGTTAAAGATATAAAAGGGCGCGTTTTATCAGGCAAGATAGTGGCTGAGTTTAAAGAGCCGTCGGTCGTGAATTTTGATTTTTGGGTCTATTCTGCTGGTAAAAAGCTTTGCAAAACTCAATTTAAATTTACATGGCTTGATCAAGAGATGCAGGTCTATATAGATATTCTTGAGACGCCTGTAGATGAGCGCCATAATGGGTTGGGTGGTATGCTGCTAGATGCTCTGGTTAATGCATGCGGTGCTTTTGGAAAGAAGGTTGTGGTGGGCTGTCAGGCTTATCCCTATGACAATGCAGAGAAAGAGATGGAGCTTACACCTATTCTTATCCACTTTTATAAGATGCATGGTTTTATACCCAGCAAAAATGATGCCTGTAAATTGACTCTGACCATTCAGAGTGGCAAAGTACTGACCGGTTATGACCTGAATGAATTAAAGAAAAAGAAATAATTGATTTTAAGCCCAATGCACGCTCATATACAAAGGAGCACGGCTTGTTTTTATTGACAAACTGTGTCTTTTGCATAGACTAAACTTAGATCTGTTTTTCAATAGATCTGTATAAGTAATAAAAATATGAATAATCGAGTGAATGAGAATGACAATGCGTATGTTTTTTGTAAAATGTGTAGGAATTTTTACAGCCTTTGGTTGTTCTAATTATGCTTTTTCTGTATATGAAATGACTCCGCAGGAGGCGTTTTATAAAGCGGTTGAGTCTGCTGATGTGGAAATGGTTCAAAAGATGATTGAAATAGACCCTTTATTAAAGACCTCTTTGTATAAAGGTAACCCTATGATATGGGGCGTATTGCAGGCAACTCGGCTGAAGAATAAGGTTGTGCAACCTGCGCTTAAAAAGTATGCAAAAATAATAAAGTTATTGGGAAAGAGTGCGGCTTGTTTGAAAATCAAGAAGGTTGATAGTGAGCCTTTTTTGCCGTTGGATTACTCGCTAAGGCGTTGTTATAGTCAGATTGATAAAGCACTTATCAAATTTGAACAAAAACCCAGTAGCTATGTAACAAAAACTGCTGAGGAGTTTGTGCTACAGAATAAGGTAGCGGACAAACTGGTAGAAGAGTTGGAATTTTTTCTTGTAAACAAGATTATAGCGATGGACGTTTCATTAAGAAATTCGAAATTTGAGACGACAGCGGAAGCTGATTTTATTACGAATTTAAAGGATGTTAAGGGACGCGCTCTTTCGGGGAAATTTACGGGGAATATTAGTGTAGAGGGGGGTATAGAACAATTTTCCCTTAGTCTGTATACGTCAACGATTTTCTTGGCTAAGATCGAGGTCGAAGTTAACTGGCAAGTAGGAGAGAATATGGACGTTCTTGTTTCGGCTCTCAAAGTGTCAAAAGAGGAGCGGCAGAATGGGTTTGGTGGGATGATGCTCGATGCCGTTATCAAGGCCATTTGTCAGCTTGAAAAATCGGCAAAATTAGAGCTGTATGCGGCGCCTTCGGATGTTGATAAGTGCGACGAAAATTTGTTTTTTTCTCGTCTTGTTAGTTTTTATAAAAAACATAAATTTGTGCCAAATAAATGGGATGCAAATGATTTAAAGTTGACCATTGAAGAAGGTAAAGTGTTGCCCGCGTATAAGATTGAAAAGTAAGTAAAGTTTAAAAAAGTGAGTGTTTTATGAAAATTTATAGGATTTTTTTTAGGCTCTGTGCGGTTGGGTTTCTTTTTATTGGTACGTCTGTTTTCCCTTCAAATAATGATGATCAGATTAAGTTGATGTATAAAGTTGTTGAAGCGGGTGATGTTGAGATGGTTCAAAAAATGGTGGAAGTAGATCCATCATTAAAAACGAATTTTTATGAAAACAAACCGTTTTTATGGCCATTATTAAGGGCGACTCGGCTGAAGAATAAGGTGGAAGAGTCCAAGCTTAAGGACTATGCGAAGATAATAGGGCTGCTGGGCAAGGATGCTGCAGCTTTAAATATTATGAAAGAAAAAGGCTGTGGTGTTGAGACTTTTATGCCTTTGGATTACTCGCTTCGTCGATGCTTTCCTTTGATAGATAAAGAATTGCTCAAGTTCAAACCATTCCCCCCGGGGTACGTTCCTAAAACTGAGGAAGATAAAAAGAGTTTGAAAAAGTTTGCAGAGCTTTTTGTAGGGGAGCTCTCTTCCTTTTTTGTTGAACAGTTAAGCGCTATGAATAGTTTTTTTAAAGAAAATGAAAACGCAGGGCCACAGGAAGTCTGTTTTATTGGCTCCGTAAAGGATGGTGAGGGGCGTCTGTTTTCTGGGGTATTGAAAGTGGTGCGTGGGGCGAAATGTAAGCAACGTTTTTGTTTTAAATTGTATACGCAAAATAAGCCGCATGGTGAAATTAGTTTTGTAATACAGAGGCTTAATGAAAGTAGTCCAACTGCTGATATCGGGAGCCTTGAGGTTGTTAAAGATGAGCGTCACAATGGTATGGGGGGTATGTTGTTGGACTCTCTTATCAGTGCACTTTGCACACTTGAAAAGAATTGGTCCGTTAGTCTTTTAGCTTATCCTTTAACGTATAATAACGTAAAAACTGAACAGATGTTTTTGCCTCTCCTAATTGCTTTTTACAAAATGCGTGGGTTTATTCCCAGTAAAAACAGTGTACATAATTTGACGTTGACTATCGTGGATGGCAAGGTTCAGGCAGGATGTGACAGAGCTGTGTTAAAGAAAATAAAAAATAAGTGTGAACTTAAATAGGATTTTTAAATGAAGATACATCTGTTTTTTGGCCGAATAATCTTTGTACTGTTGGTGAGTGGTTTTTCCCCCTTCTTAAATAGTGGTGTTAAAGAGGTTAAGCTTTTATTTGAGGCCGTTGAGAAGGCGGATGTTTTAACCGTTCAAAAACTGTTGAAATTTAAACCGTCGTTGGCAGATTGTCGTTATAACTCAAGCCCGATTTTATGGGGTTTGTTGCAGGCAACTCGTCTTGAGAATAAGGTGGAAAAGGCAAAGCGTGAGGACTATGCAAAAATAGTGGGCTTGTTGGGCAAATCGGCTACACAATTTATACTTCATATTTCCCCCCTTCATAAAAAAGTTCGTATGTTGCCATCAACCTATTCACTTTTGCGTTGCTACTCGGAGATAGATAAAGCATTGTCTGTGTACCAAGAAAAACCTAAAGATTACACCCCTCAGACCGAAGGCAAGAAAGAGAGCATAGAAAAAATGGTAAGTTTGTCGAATGACGTGGTAGTGCCATTTTTGAAGAAGACTATTGAGCAGGCGCTTATCTTTTTTGACAAAGAGCTTAAAAAGAGAGCATTTGCAGAGATTGTTTTTGATAGTGGTATAAAAGATGCAAAGAATCGGCCACTTTTCTGGACTTTGGGTGCGAGAAAATTGATAACAACTACCGTCTTTTTTCTGGAGTTGCATACGGAAGAGACACTGTTGTGTAGAATGGATTTTAATGTTTTAAAGTCGGGTCCTGCGCTGAGGGTATATATAGCCGGCCTAAAATCTCCTCAATCCGAGCGACAAAATGGATATGCACGATTGGTGTTAGGGGCTGTTATTAAGGCGTTTGCTCAGGTCGACAAAAAGGTGTATGTATGGTTAGTGGCAGAGCCGCAATATGAAGATGAGCATGTAAAAAAAATGTATTTGCCTCGTCTGATTGGTCTTTATAAATCGCTTGGCTTTAGGGTGAAGAACTTAACAACGGGAGAGCTTTTTTTATGGCTAGTAGATGGTAAGGTGCAGGAGGCATGGGAACCTGGAGCATTGACTTGTTTACAAGACTAAAAGTAGGGGCGAGTGCCCCAGAAAAAATTATTCGAACGTAGATTAGATTAAATAAATAAAAAATATAGGAATGATGATGAATAACTATAGGATTTTTGTACGTTGCGTAGGAATGATCGCGGTTCTTGTGTGTGGACCTTCTCTGTATGCTTTAAATAAGAGCGATGACAATAAAAAATTTTATGAGGCAATTGAGACAGCTGATGTTAAAACGGTGCAGCAAATGCTAAAGGTAAATCCGTTATTATCAGAGGCGTCTCACCAAGGCAAACCGATGTTGTGGGGTGTGTTGCATAAAACAGCGCTTAAAAATGTTGTTACACATATTGCACTTCAGAATTATGCAGAAATTGTAGGTCTTTTGGGTAAGTCATCAACAAGGTTTACGATTGGATCTAACAGTGGATATAAAAAGCCTTTACTCTATTCGCTACTATATTGCTATCCAGAGATTGATAGGGCGTTGCTAGCGTTCAAAAAAAAGCCTCAGGGTTATACTCCTCAGACCAAAGGTAAGAAAGAGGAAATAGCCAAAATGGTGGCTCTGTCTGCAGATGGGGTGGTTCCTTTTTTGAAGAAGAATGTTGGGGAGGTAATGGATTTTTTTGGTAAAAATCCTGAAGTTAAGAAGGTTTTTCCCGTTGTTGGTTTTGAAAGCGGTATAAGTGATGGGCAAGGTCGTCTTTTATCGTGGAAGATTGATGGGTGGAAGCACCCAAATTTTGCGCGTGTCTTTTTTTCTTTGACCTTGTGTTCACAGGAAAAGATTTTATGTACGGCAAATTTTAATTTTCTGCAATCCGAGTCTGGCCTGGATTTTAATATAGGCTTTTTGGAGTCTCCATTAGAAGAGCGTCAAAATGGCTATGGTAGGTTAGCGCTTAGCATGATTATCAAAACCGCTTCTGCGCTTTATAAAAAGGTATATGTGAGTTTGGCTGCAGATCCATTTGATGGGAATGAAAAAGATAAGAAACGTTTTTTGCCTCGATTAGTTAACTTTTACAAATCTCAGGGTTTTAGATCGGATGGTTCGAGCGAGAGAAGTCTTTTTTTATGGCTTGTAGATGGTAAGGTGCAGACAGCCTGTGAATCGGGGGCATTAAACGCTAAATAATTAGACGTTTTTAAATAGGTTTAGGTTTTTGCAGAGCAGGATATAAATCTTGCTCTTTTTTATGCAAATTTCTAAATTCTTCTAAATTTTTACGATCAGGTTCTGGTGTCTTAAGAAGTGGAATTGGTAGGATGAAATTTGATGGAGTTGAATTAGTCAAGAGAGTATTAAAAGGGGGTGGGTCTTATGATGAAGTTCGGTATTTTTGGTTTTTTTATTGTAATTTGTTGTGTAGGGTGCTCTGGATCACTTTTTCCTTTGAATACAGAGGACAGTGCGGCGAAATTGATGCTAAAGTCAGTGGGTTTGGGTGATCTTAAAAAGGTGAAGCTGCTATTGGAAATTGATAAAAAATTGGCTTTGATCTCGGATTCTGGTCAATCTCTTTTGTGGGGTCTTTTGCGCGCAACGCGTCTAAAAAATAAGGTGGAGGAGGCAAAGCTTAAGGATTATGCAAAAATTATAAAGCTTTTGGGTGAGAATGCTGCCTGGTCATGGATAATGAAGAAAGGCGATATAATGATGCCTTTGGATTATTCACTCGAAAATTGCTACCCGATAATAGATAGACAGTTGTTGAAGTTTGAGCCTAAACCAATGTATTATACGCCCAAAACTAAGAAGCAGAAGGAAGAGATTGCTAAGTTTGCGGGGACTTGTGCAGAGGGTGCCGCATTGTTTTTGACTGAGTATATGTTAAAAATGTTATCTGTGCCTGAAGAGAAATTGGGGAAAACCTTTTACGAGTATTCGTTTTATAGTCTTGTAAAAGATAGTAAGGGGCGATTGCTCACATGGGTTCTTAGGGATAACAGAAAGAGTCTGCAGGATAAGAACTTTAGTGTGAAACTTCTAGCTGGTGGAACTTTTATATGCAGTGCATCTTTTAAATTGTCGTCTCCAAAAGAAGGTGGTCTTGGAGTTTATATTAGTTTATTGGAAACGGCGATTAGCGAGCGTCAAAGTGGGTTTGGAGGCATAATGATTCAGGCGCTTTTAAAAACATTCGCTAAGCTGGACACTAAGGCAATAGTTTCTTTATTGGCTCATCCAATGGGCTTTGATGAACGGCAGTCAGCGCTCTTTCGTCCCCGTTTAATACATTATTACAAGACATTTGGATTTTCTCCAATGCAGTATGCTCCTGATATTTTGGTTATGACTATATTAAATGGAAAAATTTTGCCTACGTATGAGATGGATCACGGGAAGCCCTTTTTAGAGGTTGCGGTGAACTTTTTTTGAGAGTCCTGTTCATGTAGCTAAAATACAAAAAGGTGAAGCAAATTTAACCCTGTCTAGCATGGCTCATATTTTAGCATTATTGGAGAAAGAGCCTCAGGATGTTTTTAAGAGTGATAAGCGTCGGAATTGATATTTTGGTTTTAAAAAATTCGGGTATGCTTTGGTAGTCTTTGTTGAGAAAATTATCCTGAGTGAGGGGTGCCCAGTGAATACTATTGAAATAGAATTGCGATATGAAGTTTTGGACGTAAAAAGTCTTGAATTGTTTACAATTCACCTTGAATTATTGCATAAAAAGCATGATATTGATGTCTACTTTGACACGCCTGATGCTTCTTTTTATCAGTGGGGACTCTATTTTAGAGTGCGCAATAACAAAAAATTTGAAATCAAATTCAACCGCGCTTGTCTTGAGGATCCAAAGCTTCCACGACAAGATTTTTGTGAAGAACATGGTTTTTCTTTGCCTTTGCAGGTCCATGATTTGGCAAGATTAAATGAGTTGCTTTTGAGTCTTTCTCTTACGCCCATTTATAACGCTGACCTTGAGACTTTAAAAGAAGCAAATAACCTTGTTAGTTTATATACAGTTGATAAAATACGAACTTCTTATAAGTGCGGGAATTTTGTGCTAGCTGTTGATGAAGTAGCAGGGTTGGGTATGTTTCTTGAAATTGAACTGATGGCGCAATCAACCGAAGGTATCGAAGCGATTAAGCAGGAAATGCAATGCGCATTGGCTGGATTGAAAATTAAGCCTTCAAGGGTTGGGTATGATACTTTGCAAATGAAAAAAATAAATTACCAACAGTATTTACGCGGCCGGTTTATTTCTGAATTAGAGGAGGTTGTAGGTTAAAAAGTGTGTTTAATAAGGTTTTTTGGTGGCCTGTAGATTGATTCTTTTGTGTTTTACGAGTGACAGAGACATCGGATAGGAGCAATGCTCGTGAATTGGATTGTTTTAAGTGTTCTGGTATCTTGTATAGCTGGTAGTCTTAAGAAATATTGAAGGGCTTGTTTTTATAAAAATAATAAAGCAGGGCAATTTTCTTACTTTAATAAGGGCGTTTTGATTTTTTAAGGATTGCTCATGTTAGAATTAGTGGCTTATGGTCTTTTAATTGGCTTTTCTGTTGCATTACCCATAGGTCCGGCAAGTCTTCTTTGTATTCGTAATGCTCTTTCCCAGGGTTTTTTTTCCGGTGTTTTAACAAGTTTTGGTGCGGCAGTAGGCATAGCTTGTTATGGAGCTGTTGCTGGGTTTGGTATGAATTTTATTGTTATGTTTCTTACTCAATATAGCTTGGCTCTTAATATTTTTGGAGCAGTTTTTCTTGGGTATCTTGGCTTTAAGACCTTTAGAGAAGTGCCAGCAATGCACGATAGTGCTGAGCGAGGGGAAAGCTTTATTCAAACTTTTTTCTTGTCGTTTGTTATTACCATTGCAAATCCGATGACTATTTTGATTTTAGCAAGCCTGCTAACGAGTTTGGCCTTAAAGGTGTCGGGTTGTTTTTCAGCATGCCTGTTGACGAGTAGTATTTTTTTGGGGGCATTTGGCTGGTTGATACTTTTGAGTCTTTTAATGGTCTTGGTTGGAAAATGGATGAATGCAAGAAGTATGGGTTGGGTAAATAAAATTTCGGGACTCGTTTTAATAGGATTTGCCCTAGTCTCTGCATATGCAGTTTTTAAAAGTTTTTTTTAGCCGTTAAGTTAAAAACAGAGATGCTGTTTTTTGGGTAGGTATGAGGTTAGTGAGAAACAACTAATTAGGCAGTGCAATCACGTGTGCTAAAGCAGGCTCTGTTGCCGTTTTGAGTGGCAATGCTAAACATTGTAAAGCTTTTTTTATTAAGCGGTTGTTCGAGATTTTTAAGATTTTCTTCGTTAAATCAATCATTTTTTTCAATAAGTAATTTTCTGGCTCGTTTTAAATTTTTGTAAGTAGCAAAAATGAGGGATATTCGGTTTTCTCGAGGTGGATGGTCATCGTCTGCTGTGCGTCCTTTTAATAATTGAGATAGAGAATCACGGGTAATTATTGGTGGGTTTACGGGGTATTCTGCAGTTGCGCTGAGATAGAGAGCCAGTAGAGGCGTGTTAGTTGCTAAAACTGAAGCTATGTCAGCCTCGGCTTCATAGTTGTTATTCTGTAGGTTAAAGCGTGATTTAGATCTTTTCATTGGATTTTTTATAAACGTTTCTAATTCGGTATCGTCTAGAAGAGATTTTTCTTTGTAGCTGAATTCTAGTTGTTTGAGGTGTTGCATTTCATGCGCAAAGATACTGGTAAGCAGGTCATCAGAAAAGAGAATTAGATGAGAAAAGGCGCATTCTATACAAAGAGGAAGGGAATAGCCTTTTTTTTCAATAATCATCTTGCAGTCCGCGAGTTCGTTTTCGGATAATTTTTCAAACTCTTCAACGCTTGGGTTTTTTAAGCAGGATCTAAATGATTTAACAAGTGAACTTGTTCCTGCCGCTGTACTGCCTAGGGGCACAGAATGCTTCCATTCTATCGCTCCGTGTTTACATAGGGCGCCACGATAGTCATCAACGATAAGGAGTTTCGGCGGTCTTGCCAGATTATATTTTCCCTTCAATAGTTTGATCATTTTTTCAAATGCGGGTAGAGCCTCTGGGTGATTAATCAATGCTGTATTTATTTGGCAGCGTGGAAAGAGTTCGTCGAATGGGTAGGGGCGTATTTTGTTTTTTGTTTTACTCGTTCCAAATGTTTCGATAGCACACAAAGTGCCATTAGTATTTTGTATATTTCTTGGAATAAGGAGATCTCTAGCTTCTTTGGAGATGTTTGATGTGCGTAGTTGTGGACGATAGCGGTTTATTGCTTTTGAGAGATCATTTTGTCCGGTATTATATCCAGACGAATACTGGTCTCTTAAAAATCCTGCTGGATCAAAAGATGTGCAGCGAGATGACTGCGCCTTGTCTCTATGTAAACAGCATTCAACAACATATTCTGGTTTGATGTCACAGCAAAATTGTGCGCCATCTTGCAGTAATTCGCAGGGACCAAACGTCTGTTTTTCTTGTCCTGCTGTATAAGGTTTTTGATCGATCAATGGAGGAATTACGTTGATTATTTTTAGGGCACATACCTGGTTGGTAAGCAATAAGCTTAATAAGAAAAAAGTTAAAAGTGGATTGCTAGCACTTGGTGAAGTTAATAAAAAAGATGACGATGTATTAGCGTGTTTTAAATGGATATTTCTTCTAGAAGCATTTTTGCGGGGAATCAGAGCCTTTTGTGGGAATAATTTTTTATTTTGGATCTCTGCTTTTGTAATTTGTCGAATTTTTTTAAAATAGCTCGAACTTTTATTTTTTTGTGTAGAAGTGTTGATAGGTATATGGTTTTGACCTGCAGTAAGGAAGAGGGGGGTATAGATAAGAAAAACAAAACAGAAGCGTGAATAAAGGGTTTTTAGCTTCATAAGATGTCTTTTTAATAAAAATCTAATAAAAATTACATGGTGGCTAGAAGGGAGTATACAACATGTTATTATAATCTTAAAAATATTTAAATCGATTGGGGTGGGTGTAAAAGCAGGGTCGTGCTATTTAAAAGCTTGGATTATGGGCATAATTTTTTTATAAGGGGATATTCCATGTTTATGTGCCGCTCTTACCCATTCGATACAACCTGGAGTTTATCCTGAGCCTGTCGAAGGAGGTCACCCTTCGATATAGCCCTGTGGGCTACTCAGGGCATACTCAGGGTGAGCGGACTGGGGTGTGTTTGCTTTTTGGATCAGTGTAATCGCGCAGTATTCAAGGTGTTGATTGATTCGATGGATCTTTCAGAATTAAACCATAAATTCAGTGGTTTTTTTAGTTGATTTGGAAAATGTTTCTTCGGTAGTGTTACCTTGCTGTCTTTTGAACTGTAATGTGTAGGCGATCTGCCTCCACTTCTAATTCAGAAAACGAAAAAAGACGTGGTGGTAATGTGGCGCTGGCAAGAAGCCGGGCGCTGTTAATACTGCCGTAGATAAGTGCTGTTTCAAGTGGATAGCCCTTTATTAGCGAGCCGAAAATGGTTGCTCCACAGGTGTCTCCAGCTCCTACCGTATTAAGGACTGTAGTTTTGGTGCTAGGGCAGGTATAAAATGCCTCTTTGCTTGCAGCAAATACCCCTTCAGGTCCATTGGTAACGATGGCGATTTCTGTACCCTGTTCTAAAATTAATGTGCAGTAATTTTGTAGAGAGAATTCGATTTTTGTATGCCCGTTCTGTGCTTGCAGTACCTTAAAAAAGAGTTCTGCTTCTTTATGATTGAGCATGAATGCCGTTAGGAAGGGTAATGCTTTTAATACTTCAAGGGCTTTACTAGTTAGTTGATGAATGTTGAGGTTGTGAAATACGGGAATGCCCTTTTCCTTTGCCTTTTTTGCAAATAGATCAACGTGCGCTGCTGCTTCTCCGCTTAACGGTGCAAGATAAACACCCTCTGCTTTCTGGATAGCTTCAAAGGGAAGCTCTTTGAATGTTATGGTATCATTGGCACCTCTATAAGCTAGTATAGGATGGTTGCCCGAAGGTGCCTTGAGGATAAAAGAAGTTGCTGTTGATGTGGAGGAATTAGTTATGGCAAGGTGCGTATCTATGCCTTCATTGTGCAACTCTTGTAGAATTTTGACTCCTGCTTCATCGTGCGCCAGCTTAAAAAATGCGGCGGTATTAAATCCCAGATGTTTTAGGCATCGGGCTGCGTTTAGAGCGCCGCCTCCCGCCATGCGCCTTAGGCGTGAAACATGAAGCTTAGCCCCTTCTTCGATAAGAAGAAAGGGCTTGGGCTCTATGTTACGTGATTGCAGGTCGTCGGACTCGATGAAAGTATCGCACACTGCGCTACCGATCGAGAGAATAAAAGGTTCTTCTTTCATGCAAATTTGCTCATCAGTACGCGGGTTAATACTTCATCTGCATGGTTAACCCAGGTGATATCGATACCCTCTGCTACATCCTCTAGTCCTATGAGATCTCGTTTGTTTTTTAGAGGAAGGAGTAGATGTTGTATTTTATTGCGTTTGGCGGCAAGAATTTTTTCTTTAATACCACCAATGGCCATGACATCGCCCTGTAGATCGATTTCTCCGGTCATTGCATATTCAGAGTTTATTGGTCGTTTGGTAAGCGCGGAGAGTATTGAAGAGAGAATGGTTATGCCGGCTGAAGGACCATCTTTAGGAACGCCGCCTGCCGGTACGTGGATGTGTAGGTCGCATTCAGTAAATAGTTTAGGATCGATTTCAAATTCTTTAGCATGGGCTCGGGCATAGCTTAGTGCAGCCTGTGCCGATTCTTTCATGACTTCGCCAAGCCGTCCCGTGAGAATAAGCTTTCCATTGCCTGGCATAGAGATAGCTTCGATTCGTATCATTTCTCCACCACCACTTGTCCATGCAAGGCCGTTGGTGATACCTATTTTGTCTTCTTTATCTAGTCTGTCTTCAATGAAGCGGCGTGGGCCTAGGTAGGTTTCTATGTTCTCGGTGCTGAATGAAAGGTGTTCATTTTTTTCAACAAGGAATCGTGCAACTTTTGAGCATAATTTTTTAATGCATCGGTCTAGTTCACGGACTCCCGATTCCCGCGTGTAGTTGCATACTATGTCTTGTAGAACTTCATGAGATAGTGAAAGTTGGTCTTCCTTAAGGCCGGTTTCGTCACAATTTTTTTTGATAAGATGGCGGCGGGCTATTTCACTTTTTTCTTCAGGAGAATATCCTGAAAGCGTAATAACTTCCATGCGGTCGCGTAAGGGCTCTGAGATAGGTGCTAAATCATTAGCGGTTGCGATGAATAGAACAGATGACAGATCAAATGGAATGCCGAGATAATTGTCGTAAAAGCTTTTGTTTTGCTGCGGATCCAAAAGTTCCAATAGAGCGGCTGATGGGTCTCCTCTAAAGTCGTTACCTAATTTATCGATTTCATCGATAATAATAACAGGATTCATGCTTCCGGCTTTGCGAATTCCTTGGATAAAACGGCCGGGCATGGCTCCAACGTAGGTACGTCTATGTCCACGTATTTCGGCTTCATCTTTTATTCCACCCAGCGCGACTCTAAAGTATGAGCGACCTAGGGATCGTGCTATGGAATGCCCAAGAGAGGTTTTTCCTGTGCCAGGAGGACCGGCTAAACATAAAATAGGAGCGTTTCCTGTGCGATTTAATACTTGGACGGATATAAAGTCTAGAATGCGATCTTTGATATCCTTTAGGCCAAAGTGGTCTTCATCTAAAATGGCCTTAGCATGATCTATATTCAAGATGTCCTCTGTCCAGACGTTCCATGGCAACGCAAAGACGAAATCTAGGTAGTTACGTATGACGGCTGCTTCCATTGAATCTGATGCAGTTTTTTCAAGGCGATTGATCTGGCGCGTTACTTCCTGCTTTGATTCGTCGCTTAATGAGATTTTTTCAAGTTTTTGTCTGTACTGTCCAATGTCTTCATTGTCGGAATCCCCAAGCTCTTGACGTATCGCTTTCATCTGTTCGCGTAGATAAAATTCTTTTTGCGCAAGATTCATGGAGTCGCGGGTTCTGCTTTTGATGCGTTCTTGAACTTCGGCAACTTCAATTTCTTTTGCTAAAAATCCGTATAAGCTTTCTAGGAAGTGTGGAAAGGATTTTTGCTCAAGAAGTGCCTGCGCTTGTTCAACGGAGAGCGTTAAGTGAGACAGTATGAAGTCGGCTATTTTTTCAGGATCATGCATTTTGGACAGTATCAAATGAAAGTCAGGTGTTGGTGATTGTCCTGAGCTAGCCATCTGCTCGGAAATGGCTTTTATATTTTTAATCTGTGCAGTAAGTTCGGTTGGATCCTCGCCCATTACGGTTTCGATAATCTCTACATCCGCTTGCAGAAGTCCATTCTCTGGGTTTAGATTCTTTACTAATGCTTTGCAAACACCTTGAACCAGAATCTTTACGCCGCCATCCGGTATTTTTATGAGTCGCATTATGGATGCGATCGTGCCTGTTGTGTACAAATCGTCCGTGCCTATGGCATCTTGGTGTGTGTCCCGTTTCTTTGATGCCAGCAATAGGACGTTTTTGGCGTCCTGTTCCAAGGCAGCGGTAATGCCCGTAATTATCCGTTCGTCTACTACAAGAAGTGGAATTATCATGTGCGGAAAAACCACTATGTCTGTAGTCGGAACGACCGGGAGGCGCTTGGACACAGAATTGCCTACTAATGTTTCGGATACTTTCATTACTACTCCCCCTATCCAGATCCTACGGCGTTACCGCCGTGTACTATATCCCCATAATTGATTGTAGCTAAGCCGGGGTGCTGAACTCAAGACTTTAAAGAATTGTTCTGTTTTTGGGGAGATTTTAGCGCGGAGATAAACGTTTTTTGTAGGATGTTTAACCAGAGGTCTCCCGAACCATTTTCTTGTATGGTGTTCCATGTAGTGTTTGAAGAGGCTCGGCTAGCCTTCAAGAGAGAAACTACGTTCCATATACCTGTTGGCGTGCGGGTTGTGATAAAGTAGTTAGCTGAAATAAGAAAGCTTTTTTGTGCGTTTTTTTTAAGCGAAAACTTTTCTTTAATGTGGGGGTAAAAGACAGTTTTTGTGGAGTGTTTGTCGGTTAAAAAGAAGGGATGAAGGTAGAGTTCTAGCTGTGTGTAAAAAGTTTTGAAATGTTTGGGTACATTTTTCTCTTCATTCGGTTGGGTTGAAAGGTACGTAGCCCCAAATTTATAGGACTCAAATTCTGCAGGTAGTACGTGGTTTTTGTCGGTGTAAAAATAGGTTCCAAAATTGGAGGGCTCACCAAAAATCCTGAAGCTGAGCTTCTCATCCCAATAAAGCTCTGCGGTTGATTCGGTTAGGCCAAGTCCTGTGTAAAATTTATTTCGAATTTTTTGTTGTTCTGATCGAGTTAGACTGGTATCTCCTACCCACTTAGGGGGCTTGCGGACTTCAGATGACAGGAGATAGAAAACAAAGGACGTTTTGGTTTTATGGGCAACTTTTTGAAGAGTGTTTAACAGCCCGTGCATTATGAGTTTTCCAATTCCTTGGTGTCGTACGTTTGTTGCGGTGCAAATAAGGTTTATGTAGACGGATCGTACCTGCGGATTGCTGGTTAAGTCACAGGTAAAAGTTATGTGACCGACATGGGCCTGTTTTATGAAAAAATCGATGGAGCATGTGCATTTATCGAAACAGGAGCTATATGAGATGGAGGTAACTCGAGGTACTAACTTGTTGGGTTTTTTGGAGATAGAGATTCCGTGTTTAAGATTTGTGTAAAGTGCTGCTGTTAATGGGCATAAGGGGAGGATTTCCGAGTCATCTTTTAAGCAGGGCTTTAGAGATAGAAAGGCGCCTAGCGTTGCGATTAAGAAAATGAAATATTTCATAGAGCGCCTTCCATCACGGGCTAGTAGCGGTTTACCAGCCAATTTCTGAATAGATTTTTCCTGATTTTACCAGAGAAAACAACTGTTTGATGTAAGCAGAGGTTTCTGCGGGCAGAGCATTTTTAGGAAAGAACTTGAGCCCCCCGCATTTTCCGGGTTCGCAGTTAGTTATTTCGCCATCCCATTGCGAGCATCGCATGAAAACATCGACATTGGTTCGATTGCTCTGCCGGTACATAACATGCACCGTTTCTAGGTTTTCCGGTTTTATTTGAATACCGATTTCCTCAAGAGCTTCTCTGCAGGTTGCTTGAGTTATGGTTTCACCCTTTTCTGTGTGTCCTGCCGGTAGATTCCATTCTCCATCGGCATATCCCGTTCCCTGACGTAGAGAGAGTAGCACGGTGTCATCTTTTTCAATTATGAGATAGGCGCAAATGTGTGCAGTAAAGCGTTCGGCCATGAGATTTCCTTTTTTGGGAGATTTAAAAGGGCTTTTTTTGTTGTAGCTTTACTACCATTATACCATACATAGGATGGGGGGGGTTAAAACTTGAGGGGATGGTTTAGGGCGGATAAGTATGTTACGCTGATAATCCGATGTAAATTTCTCTTTTTGGGAATATGCAGGATGGTTTAACGACTGTGCTGTAGAATGTGTTTTGGCGAAATGATATATCGGAAAAGTCTGGTGGTTCTATGAAAAAGAAAATTGTAGTTTTTAATGGCGTGCATGGTGCTGGTAAGTCGACTCTGGCTGCTGCATTGGCCTCTCAGGATGAGCGACTTGTTTTTTATCCGGAGGTGGGGAGAAAGGTTCGTGAAGAGGTAACGTATAATGCCTTAGAATCAGGCGAAGCTTTTGATCGCGAAGTGATGAAGCGTGAGATGGCGCGGGATCTTTTGTTGATGCGATCGGCACATGTGCCCTTGGTTGAAACGTGGCATATGGGCAATATTGGTTATGTATATGCTAGAACGCCTCATTTAGTCGATGAATTTACTGAAAAATTGCGACAACAGCTTACCTATTTTGAGCCGGTTTGTATTTTTATTCACATTGATTGGGACGTATTTAGACAGCGTATAACCGAAAAAATCCAGCCTCATCAAGTTGAAGAATTGATAGCATTTTACCAGGTTATCAGGAATGCAACGTTTAAACTTTACGATGAGCTTGGCCTCCCGTACCATATTATCGAAAATCAAGGTTCGATGGCTGAAGGAATGGTTAAAGTGAAAGAATGCTTGGCAGAGCATTTGGACTAAAGTTTTTTAGATTAAAAAGAAGGGTTGGGCAGAATTTTACTATTTTGCCCAACCCTTCTTTTTAATTTCAACGCAACCGGTCGGTTTAAACGAGTGTGATCTTTTGAAAATCAGACAATACTTACACGCATTCTGGTAGTTGGCTTGCTAGTTTGCCTAAGCAACTCTCCTTTTTGATGGACACGGTTGTAGGATGTTTTTTTTTGCAAGGAGCGATAATGCTTTGTTCAGGACACTTATTGTAATGCCTTTTTAAGGTTCTCAATGTCGGTCTTGCTAGTATGGAAATAGCGCATATTTTCTGGGAGATTTGTGCATTCAAGTAAGTCAAGATTAGTGAGTTGTGGACAATTATTTAAAATATTGAGCAGGTCGGACTTGCATATAGCGGTTTCTGTTAAGCTCAGGTCTTCGAGCTGTTGTTGATTTTTCCAGTTGATTTTACCGAACGCTAAGTGGTTGCATTTATCCAAATCAAGCTGAGTTAAATGGGAGCAATTATCCAGAATAGATTGAAGGCCTTGTGTGGTGATTTTAGTGGAGTTTAAGCTCAGGTCTTTGAGCTGTTGTTGATTTTTCCAGTTGATGTCATGGAGCGTTAATCGTTTGCATTTATCCAAATCAAGCTGAGTTAAATGGGAGCAATAATCCAGGATTAGTTGAAGGCCTTGGTCATTGATTTTAGAGTCGTCTAAGTGTAGGTCTTTGAGTTGTTGAACTTTCCCCCAATTGATGTTGTTGAACGTTAACGTTCCGGAGTCATCAAAATCAAGGTAAGTTAAGTTAGGACAACTATCCAAGATTTGTTGGAGTTGCTTATCGGTAATTGTTTTGTCGCTTATTGTAAGCTTTTTAATTTGAGCTCCTGTTAATGCAATAAGAAAAAGTTGGGATGCAGAGTGTGTTACGGTAACCGATTCTGTGCGTGTTTTCCCTAAAAATGATAAAGCCATGGTTGTAAGTGTGTTGGCGGTTTTAATGTCTAGAAGGGGTGGCAATCTTACAGTGCCATTTAGGCGAATCACAGGTAGTTTTTTTGTGGAGCCGTAAAATAGTGCAGCAAAGTCTTTGCAGACTTGTCTAAGACTGAGTTTGTCTACATTTTTTAGGAATGAGGCTATCTCACTCCAGCAGTTTCGGGGTAACGCCAAAGCGGTTGTCTGTTTTTTGTTATGTAATGTCACCGTATTGGCTAGGGAAACTATTTGGGTGGATTTTTGAATCGTGCGTTTTTTGTTTGATTTACTAGCTTCTTCGAGTAGGGAAGCGGCGCTCCATGTCCTTTTTTCAGGTTTTGTGCCGCGATAAGTTTTTTGTTGATGGTTTTGTTGTATCACGTTGGTTGTTGTTTCTGTGCTATCACTCTGATTGCTCACTATTGACACACAAGGACGGAAAGCAAGGGGCTTTTGATTAAGGTTTTCCATAGGAAGTGTAGAGGTAGCAAGGCATAAGAACCAGACTCCTGCAGCTAAAACGGGTACTTTAAGATTCATGAGGATTTCCTATTTAGGGTTGATGGGACTGTTTTAAATTACTAATAAATAATCATTAAAAGATTTCTATTGCATATAATATATTTTAGTTTGTCATATTTTTTAAATTTGTCAAACTTGCTAGATTTATATTTAATTTTGTATTATTGTATTAAAGTAATGCGACTGTGGTTTTAATATTTAGTTTAATTAAAAATAACGAATAGATAATAAGAAGGGATGTGATATGATTAAGAAATACTTTATTCTATGTGCGGCCATTGGAGCTCTTTTTGCAGAAATGAACCTGCATAGTGTGCTCATAGCTTTCCGGGTAAAGGGTTGGCAAAATAAAGCGTTGCGTCAGGCGGTAAAAAAGGGGGATGTGTCAGAAGTGACCAAGCTTATTGAACAATACAAGGCTAATGTAAATGCGAAAACTACAAAGAATTTGAGAACCCCTCTTCACCGTGCAAGTGCGTTAGAAGATTCAGAAATTGCCGAAAAACTTGTAAAGAAACTCTTGGCGGCAGGGGCTTTGCCTAATGCAAAAGACAAATTTAGAAAATCGCCTCTTCATTTTGCGTGCGAGTGGGGGGTAGAAGGCAAAGGAGCGGTAGTAAAAGCTCTTATAAAGGCCGGTTCAAGGCTTAATGATCAGAGTTTTTATTCTAAAGAAACTCCTCTTCACATAGCTTGCGCGAGGGGGAGTGTTGACAATGTCAAAGCTCTTATTAATGCAGGTGCGAACCCGAATGTATACTCTATTTATGGTGTGCCATTGCATCGTGCGTTCAGGTTTTATCAGGTAGACCTTTCTAATAAAATAGGGCTTTTTGGTGAAGAAAAATTTTTCGAAATTGTTAAAATGCTCATCCGCGCTGGAGCTAATCCATTTATAGAAAACAGGCATGGGGAAAAAGCTTTGCCTTATGCAGAGCGCAAAAAATTTGTGCAGACCATAGTTCCTTTTAAAAAGGACGCCATTATTAAAGAGACAACCTTCTCAATTATTGAAACACTTTTATTTTCGGTAACTCAGGGTAAAAAAACCAATGGGGATTCCAAATGAATACCTCGTTCTCATGCCTTTTTTTGCTCAAGCAGTAGATATCTTTAAGGGGAAAAAGACGATTGCCAAGAACTTTATGACTCCTTATGCGGTTGATCGTTGGAACGAGCTTGAGCTTGAAAATCCGCGTGAAACCCTTGCCGATGAAAAGCTACAAACAAAATATCTACTCTACTTTTATCAAAACTTTAAAAAGTGGGCAGAATCGATGAAAAATGGGGCGAGTGACACATTGCGCTTTAAAGATATAAGGATAGATTTTAAATAAGTTCTTTATTGTTGATAATGCTCTCTTCTAGACTAAACTTGGAAGGCTCTTTTTTCTTCATGTTAGGTGATTTGATAGGAGAGCACGTTTTTTTGTTTTTTAGTTTGATGCTGCTTAATTTAATACATAAAGAACTGAGTTTTAGCGTGGGAGTCGTTTTGGGCTTCAGAAATTTGCGTTTTTTGATGAGAGGCTCTAGTTTGCTAATTTTTTTAAGCGGGGAAGCAATGGCGCTCCATAGCCGTTTTTGAGGCTTTGTGCCGCGATAAGTTTTTTGCATTAGTTTTTCGGCGGGCTCTTTTGAGTCTTTGCTTGTGTTGCTTGCTGTTAGGGAATAAGGCAGAAGTGCAAAGGTAAGTAGGGCTGCTATTCTAGAAATTATCATTGGGGCTTTCGATCAAGCTTAAACACGCATTTTTCTGGTTTTCTCTGTTTTAAAGTTTATATCTTGCTAGCGTTTTTAACACTTTTTTAGCCTCGCAAATTTAAACCTGTTTTTTCTACGTTTACAGGGCGCTTATGGTAACGCTTTTTTAAGATTTTCTTATTTATGGTTGTTAAGATGGCTAAGGGTGCCTGAAAAGACTTTGCCCAATTTGCCAGCAAGTGATTGTGTACTTGGAGCGTGGAGCGAGGGATTTATAGAGGATGTAAAGCTTGATGAACTTGTATTAAATATTGTAGGGTGGTGGCTTGTTAGGGCTGCAGAGCAGGTGTTTGCTATGCTGGCTGCAATAACCATTCCCGCCATTAGGCGCAATAGATTCTTTTTCATGATTTTTTTCCTCCATAAATCATTGTCGAGAGATTTTATTTGAGCGTTAACTTCAAGTTTGAATATTCCGTTTATTATAGCATTTTCCAAATTTTAATCAATTTAGTAGATTTTTAAAAATTGGATAAACATGTTTGCCAAGCTGATTTTGACTTGAATTTAAGCAGGATTTTGGTGGTGCGTTGGCTAATTGTTCTTGCTGTAGGTCAATAGTAGGAAGAAGGTAGCAATTGGACCAAAGAGTAATGAGATAAGGAACCATAACATAGTACTGCGGCCTTGCAATTGTGCTATTGCAGCATTCAGCAAAGCCAAGGTTCCCCATCCAACAACGAAACCACTATATTTATGTATGTGTATAGTTGAGTTCATACTAGTACCCTTTTTTGATAGGAGCCTTCGTTAAATAAAATATGTGGCTCTAGCCTAGTAGGTTGGTTGGAAAAGGGCAATGGAGTTGCTAGAATTTTGTCGGTGCAAAAGAATACAATATGAAAAAGCCCCACAGCTTGTAGGACAATTAGAAAGCATGTCAATTTTTAACATTCTATAGGGACATAATGTTGTGTTGATCGAAAAAATTAAGAACTTAGAATTGAGGCTTTGGTATGCGCAGAAGGCGATTGAAAACGGTTGGAGCCATAGGTACAAAAAGAGTATGTTGAACGTGATTTGGAGTAGGGCTTGATTGATTCTATGATAATTATGGCGTCTGTCGACTTATCGTTAAAATAAGCTGATAGACGCCATAATTTATATATCTAAGTAAATTCTGAAAGTTTTTACGCTCAAAGAACTATTTTGACGATGAACCGCCATTTCTTTTCATAGACTCAAGAAATTCTTCGTTGGTCTTGCATTTGCGCATTTTATCGATAAGAAGCTCCATGCCCTCTGCTGTGTTCATAGTTGCCAATACTTTGCGTAGCACATGAATCTTCTTTAATACGTCATCTGATAACAACAGCTCTTCGCGTCGAGTGCCAGAAAGCAAAAGGTCAAACGCAGGAAAGATGCGTAAGTTAGCCAATTTACGGCTCATATGCATTTCCATGTTGCCAGTTCCCTTAAATTCTTCAAAGATGACCTCATCCATACGAGAACCTGTCTCGACGAGTGCGGTAGCTATGATCGTTAGAGATCCACCTTCTTCAGTATTACGTGCCGCACCAAAGAACCGCTTAGGCTTTTGGAGTGCGTGTGCATCAATACCGCCTGTCAATATTTTACCAGATGCAGGTGAAGTGGTGTTGTACGCACGGGCTAAACGGGTTATAGAGTCTAAAAGAATAACGACATCCTTCTTGGATTCTACCAACCGCTTTGCTTTTGCAAGTACAATTTCTGCCACTTGCTCATGACGCTCTGCCGATTCATCAAAAGTGGAGCTAATAACCTCTGCATTTGGTTTGACAATCGTTCTGCGCATGTCGGCAACTTCTTCAGGCCGCTCGTCAATAAGCAGAATTATCAAGTGAACTTCTGGATGATTTGCTGCGATGGTTTGCGCAATCTCGCGAAGCAGGATAGTCTTACCCGCTTTTGGAGGCGCTACTATTAATCCACGCTGTCCTTTGCCAATAGGCGCAAAGAGATCCATGAGGCGAGTTGATATAAACTGTGGATCAAACTCAAAATTAAACTTTTTGTCGGGATAAAGCGGCGTTAGGCGATCAAAGAAAGGACGGTCTGCCACAGACAAAGGATCTTCACCATTGACCGAGTCAACTCGTAAGAGGGCAAAGTATTTTTCGCCCTCTTTAGGCTTACGAATAATTCCTACGAGCATATCTCCAGTCCGTAGACCAAATCGTCTAATTTGGGACGGAGAAACATAGATATCATCTGGTCCGGAGACATAATCAGATTGCGCTGCGCGCAAGAAGCCAAATCCGTCTGGAAGCTTTTCTAAAACACCACGAACCTCAATTTCACGGTCAGGATGTTCTTCAAGCTCGACAATGCGCGAGACCAGAGCATCTTTTTTAAGATAGGTCGCCCCTACGATTCCGAGTTTTCTCGCTAGAATCAATAGATCAGCTATGCTCATTTTTTGTAACGCTTGTTCCCTCATGCACAAAATCCTTTAGAAGAGGTTAAAATCCCCTCCTGTAAAAACAGACAGTCGCAGCTAATCAAACCACCGGATGGAGACAGGATAGCTACAACTATTTTTTCTCTCTATAGAGTAGCAACATAACAGGTGTTGCTATGTAGATCGAAGAATAGGTACCAAATATAATTCCAATTAAAAGCGCGAGCGATAGGGTGCGTAATACCTCACCACCAAAGATAAGGAGTGCAACAACCGTCAGCGCTGTGGCGAAGCTTGTTAAAAGCGTACGCCGTAAGGTCTCATTTATGCTCAAATTTGCGACTTCATCAGGAGTTCTTTGTTCGTGTCTAAACAGATGTTCGCGAATACGTGAAAAGACAACGATGGTATCATGAATCGAATATCCAAGAACAAACAAAATAGCTGCCAAGATGTTGAGCGAAATTTCATAGTCAAACCAGATGACAAATGTCAAAATTGCAATTGCATCATGGAAGAGTGAAACAAATGCGCCCATTGCAAACGCGAATGATCTGAATCTAAACCAGATGTATAGCAACATCAGTATAAGACTTAAGGTGACAAACCAAACTGCATTTTGCTTTAATTCACCGCCTACACCCGAACCAACACTATTGGTTTCCAAGATTGTAACGTGTGTATCAGGCAACGCAGCTTCAAGATATTCTCTAAATCTATCTGCAAGACCTTTTGGATCCGTTTCAACGTTTTTTACACGTACTAAAATTTCGTGATCAGAAAATTCACGTGTGGTTACGCCTTCTGCGTTCTTAGGGCTTAATATACGTTGAACCTCTTCACCAGATACTTTTCGCGGAAGCTCTTTGCCATCAGGTCCTTTGGAACCTTTTTGGCTAAATCCCATAATTGCCTGTGTTCCACCTGTAAAGTCTACGTTGTACATAAACACCGATCCATTGGTGTTGTATTTATAAATTGCACCACCAATAAAGAGGGCAAAAAGTAGGCCTGAAAGGGCGTAAAAAAGGGGACGATACTTCAGGAAATCAATCTGTGTTGTTGACATAACTCTCTCCACAGTCAGAAAATGTAAACTTCTAATTCTAAAAGGCTTCTAGATAACAGAAACGTATTTACGTCCCTTTGGTCCATGATGGAACCGAATTTCGCCCGCAGCCACTGCAAAAATGGTGTCATCGCTTCCTAGACCGACATTCTTGCCTGGATGAATGCGAGTGCCGCGCTGACGTACGATAATTTCGCCGCCGCTAACACGCTGACCATCATACAATTTGACGCCAAGACGTTTACTTATGCTATCACGGTTGTTTTGAGTTGAACCACCGGTTTTACTTGTTGCCATGCTTTATCCTAAAAGAAACTACTACAAAATGGATTAACTTGTGAATTCAAGAAAAGTTTGTCGAAAAACATTTTCAAATTTCCCGATACTTTAAGCCTGCCAGAAAAATGAGAAAAGTCAATAATGGTATTAGCCCCAAATGGATGGTAGGGCTGGGATGTTGGGTTGTTATAAAAAATGCACGTCTCTTTGTTTATGTCTTATGTATTAATTATGCTTGCAGCACATATTTTATTAATTAAAAAGGGCGACGAATTTTAGAATTTCTCTAAAGTTGCCGCCCTTTTTATAGACGGGTATAAGGTTTTTATTGGATTAACTATTTTTCTTTTGTTGCTTTTGTCTCTCTTTTATTTCGTCTTTAGTGTACTTTTCTAATATAGGTTTTAGTGCGGTACTAGTAGCGATAAAGTAGGGGAGATTTTTAGATCCCAGTTCTTGTTTAAAACCTGCACTTATCATTTGGAATTCTTCTGACTTTCGCATCAAAACATACTTTTTGTATTTAATTAAGAAAAAATCAAGAGCGATAGGGTCGGATCCTCTGATTAGGTTGAAGAATTCTAGGACGAGTATTTTCTTTAGTCCAACTTGATTGTCGCCTGTAATTTTGTTAATTGCCCAGTCGCAGCAGTCACCTTGCTTGGCGCTTAAGGCTTTACGAAATGCTTGGAGTAAAATAAACGTTTCAATTGTCTTTGTGCCTTTGAAAAAAAGCTTTAAGGTTTCAAGGTTTTTACATGCTGCTAAAGACGCATAGTAGGTGGTGCCATCTTGATCGTCGTTATAAGTTTTTGTTTTTAACTCGGGCGCTTTTTTAAGAATGATTTCAATTTTTTTTGAAATATTGTTGTCAGCGCTTTGATCTTTTAATGTTTCCAAAAGGAGCTTTTCATAAGCATTACTTTTTTTATTTTGGCTTTTACATGCCTGAAGCTTGTTCCAAAAAGTTGTTTCGTTGGTTTTGTCATCAAGGTCAAAGAACCTGAGGCTAGCATCTTTTTCGTACAGTGTTAAAGCGCCCTCAAAGTCGTTTTGCTTTATGCGCTGGAGTAAGTCGGTAATTAACGTTTCTGACGGATAGATATGCCGATAACATTCTTGATTGCCTATCATGCATAGCAATGGCGATGCAAGAAAAACAGTTGTAAAGGAAAGACTTTTTATTAATTTATTCATAAAACCTCTCTAGTTATTAGAATTATATTTAAGACTATGTTAAATTATTTTAAGTATAAAATTAAAATGACATATTTTTTTCTATATGTAAAGAAAAAAATTATTCTTCTTTCATTCTTTTCTTTAATAATGCCCAATAATCGAGTCGTTTTTGAATCTCTTTTTCAAATCCAAAGATGCTTGGGGTGTAGAAGTTAGGGGTGCCTAATTTTTCAGGTAAAAAACTTTGTCCTGAAAAGGCATCAGACTCTTCGTGTTCGTATTTATAACCTTTTCCATATCCAAGATTGCGCATAAGTTTGGTGGGTGCATTACGAATATGGAGGGGCACGGGATCGTTACGTGTTTCTGCAACTGCTTTTTTTGCACTTCCTATAGCTGTATACGTTTTATTAGATTTTGGTGCGGTTGCAAGGTAGATGACGCATTGAGCGAGTGCAACGTCGCATTCTGGGTATCCCAAAAAATGCGTAGCCTGTTGTGCAGCTACGGCTTGAACAAGAGCGTTTGGATCGGCAAGGCCAATGTCTTCGCTTGCAAAGCGAATGAGTCGGCGAACAATATATAGGGGGTCTGCTCCTCCTTCGATCATACGGGCAAGCCAGTAGAGAGCAGCTTGCACATCCGAATCGCGCAATGATTTGTGTAGTGCAGAGATGAGATTATAATGCTCCTCGCCTCCTTTATCAAATGCTACATGTCGACCGGAAATAGTAGACTGCATTGTTTCTAAGGTTACAACTCGATGATTGTTCTTAAGTTCTGCAGTTTGGACTGCATGATCTAGAGCTGTTAGAGCAACTCGAGCATCTCCGTTTGCATAGTTTATAAGGAGTGAACGAGCATCTGTTTCAAGAATGGGTTCATGTGATGCTAGGCCGTTTTCGCGGTCTTCCAGGGTTCGATCAACCAGGTGCCCAATATGGGGGTCTTCGAGTGGATTTAAGGTGTAGACTGTGCAGCGGCTTAGTAGCGCTGCATTGATTTCAAAAGAAGGATTTTCTGTGGTGGCGCCCATTAAAATAAGAGTTCCTCTTTCCACAGGTTGAAGGAAGGCGTCCTGCTGGGCTTTATTAAAGCGGTGAATCTCGTCTACAAAGAGGATGGTGCTTTTCATCCCCGATTTTATACGCTCTTCAGACTGTTCAATAATTTCTTTTACATCCTTTGTGCCATTAAATACGGCATTGAATGATACAAAAGTACGTTTTGTAGTATGTGCAATAACCGAAGCAATCGTGGTCTTTCCTATGCCAGGTGGTCCCCAAAAGATGTAATTGCCTAGCGTATCGTTAATTATGGCGCGATACAGTGGCTTATCTGGTGCAAGTACATGTTCTTGTCCCACAATGTCTTCAATTTTTTGAGGGCGCATGCGTTGAGCGAGCGGGGGCGTGTGGGTATTAAATAGGTTCTGTTGTGTCATTTGTCATCTATTTCTTAATGTCTGCGTAGGAGTAGGTGTTCCATTGTTTTTGTCCTTCATTTATGGCGTTCATAATGGCCTCAATCATTTTGGGGTTTTGGTGGCCATGTTGGTCTGTGTCAACTTCTGTAAAGAAAGCGCGTTTTTGGTTGTAGAGGGTTTTGAATCCTAAAAGGTTTTTCCTGTATTGTGCCGTTTCTTCAAATGATGTTTTAATTTTGCTGCTAGAGCCCTTTTTGTAAAAACGAAATAGCGCGGATTGTGGTGGTAGGATTTTAGGGTCTTCTGAGGCGCCGAAAAAGTTCCAGAAGTTAACGGCGCTAATATTTTTTATAAACTGTTCAGAATCGGAGTGGTCTAATTCATTGTTGTAGCGTGGGAGTACGGCGCAGCAATTTTTATATTTCTTCAATGCCATGGGATCTTTCCAGAAGCCTGCAAAGCTACTTTTTTCTTGAATTTCTGGTTTGTAAAGTAGAGGTGTTCCTGCCGAAACCAACCCGTTTGATGCTATGGATGATAGGGTTGATCCAAATAATAGGAATTTTTGCCAGGCCGTAAGGTGGTTTAAAATTTGTGTTATAGATTGGCTTTGTAGAGTGGCACATGTCTCTTCTAGGTGATTTTGAGCTTTTTTATCTTCTGGTATTCCGTAATATCCCGCCTGCATTCCACAGACTAGAATAGCATGAAAAATGGCTGAAATCTGCTGATCTTTGTAGTTTATTAGGTGCTTATGTAGATATTTTTCTATCCAGAATCTTAACGTAAGCGCGCTTTGAGAGCTTCCAATTGCCATGACTGGACTCTTTATTTTATTAGCAATTTGTTTTGTCCACGCTTGTTCTATGAGATCGATTATACTTTCAAGGTTCTGGAGAGCTATTTCAGGTTTACCATCTCCAAGAACTAGGGTAGTGCAGGATACATTAGGGTATTTTTTAACAATTTCATCTTTTAACAATTTGAAGCTATCGGGGTAGTTTCCTTCAGATTCAGAGAGAAAAACTATGGGTAGCGGGGTGTTATTTTGCATTCCATGGCTGAGCGTGAATAGGCACAAAAGTGCTGCGTACAGTAATTTAACAGGTGCTTTTTCTCTAGTTAAAAGATTTGATAAAAGTATCATTTTGTCTTCCCCCTTAATACTAATAATACAGGCCCTTTGCTTAGAAGGGTATAGAAAAAGGGCGGGTAAAGTCAACGGATCTATTAACTCCTAAGTACCTTGGATCACAAGGCTCTCTTTCCCGTCGGACGAGATGCCAAATTTAATGGTGTTTTTTATGCCACGAGTTTTTAGTTCAGTCTCATAAATACCTCACAAGTAGCGGGGCGAAATGACTTAAAATCAGGTTACCATAAAGCTGAGCGTATCTGTCTTTTTTATGGGGTGGGATGTGATTGTTTTTACTACTCAAAGGTGATCGAATTCCCCTTCATAACCACTTTGAATTCCTTCTTCTCGGGATTTTTTAGAATAACCTGTGAGAGAGGAACGGTAAGCTGTTGTTGGATGGTGCGTTTTAGCGGTCGAGCTCCAAATTCCGGCTGGAATCCTTCTTCTGCAAGTTTTTGAACTACTTGTGGATCGATATCTAGGGTAATCTGTTGGCGTGTCAACCGTTTTTTAAGCTCTGCAACCTGTATCTTTGCGATTTCAACCACGCTTTCTTGCGATAGGCGGTTAAAGAATACAATGGTATCAATACGGTTTAAAAATTCGGGGCGGAACGTTTTGTGCAACATATCCGTGATCTGTTTTTTAACGGAATCATTAATTTCAGGCGCTTCTAGAATGATCTGTGCTCCAAGATTTGAGGTCATGATAATGACGGTGTTTTTGAATGAGACCGTACGTCCTTGCCCATCGGTTAGACTACCTTCGTCTAGGATTTGTAGGAAGATGTTAAATACGTCTGGGTGAGCCTTTTCGATTTCATCAAAAAGAATAACGCTAAAAGGATGGCGTCGGACTGATTCGGTAAGCTGTCCGCCTTCTTCATATCCAACGTAGCCAGGAGGAGCTCCAATGAGCCGTGCAACAGAATGCTTTTCCATATACTCGCTCATATCAATACGAATGAGTTTATGTTCATCGTTGAACAGAAAGTCTGCAAGTGTCTTTGCTACTTCAGTTTTACCTACCCCTGTTGGTCCTAAAAACAAGAAGGATCCTATGGGCCGATTGGGCTCGGTTAGGCCTGCGCGATGCATTTGAATTGCATGGGTAATGTGTGTAACTGCCTCATCTTGTCCTACTACTCGTTTATGCAGGGTGTCTGCCATGGAGATGATTTTTTCAGCCTCTGATTTTTCTAATTTTTCAACGGGTATGCCAGTCCATCGGGCTAGCACCTTTGCAATGTCGTGCTCGTCCACTGCGTCTTTTATAAGGCGCGCGGAACCATTTTTAAGAAGGGCAGTTGCTGCTTCTAATTCTTTCTCAAGCTGTGTGAGTTTGCCATATTTTATTTCGGAAGCGCGGGCATAATCACCGGCGCGTTCTGCTCGCTCAAATTCAATATGCGCTTTTTCTATCTGCTCTTTGAGAACCCGTAGTTTCTCAATAGGTGCTTTTTCGGCTTTCCATTGGTTGATAAGAGTTTGGTGTTCTTCTTTGAGTCGCGCAAGCTCATGTTCAAGGTCTGAAAGCCTCTTTTTTGAAGCATCATCTTTTTCTTTTGAAAGGGCTACCTTCTCAATTTCAAGCTGCCTGATTTTACGCGCAAGGCGGTCGACGTTTTCGGGCTGTGAGTCGATGGCCATTTTAACCATAGAGGCTGCCTCGTCAACAAGGTCAATGGCTTTGTCAGGTAAAAAACGATCGGGTATATTTTGTGCGGATAGATTTACGGCTGCAACCAGGGCCTGGTCTTTGATATGGATTCCATGGTGCAGTTCGTATCGTTCCTTAAGGCCTCGCAGGATTGACAGGGCATCTTCGACGGTAGGCTCTTCAACTAAAACCTTCTGAAAGCGGCGTTCAAGGGCGGCGTCTTTTTCAATATATTTTTTGTATTCTTTGATAGTGGTTGCGCCTATACAGTGTAATGTTCCGCGTGCAAGGGCAGGTTTTAGAAGGTTTGAAGCATCCATGCCTCCACTCCCCGCTGCACCAGCGCCGACTAGCATATGTAATTCGTCTATAAACAGAATGATATTTTCATCGCTCTCTTCTATAGTTTTTAAAACGCCCTTTAACCGTTCTTCAAACTCGCCTTGAAATTTAGCGCCTGCTATCAAGAGCCCTAGGTCTAAGGAATAGATGGAGCTATTCTGAAGCGATTCAGGAACGTCTCGGTTTATGATGCGTTGTGCGATGCCTTCGACTATAGCTGTTTTTCCTACTCCAGGTTCACCAATTAATACGGGATTGTTTTTGGTGCGGCGTGATAGAATTTGTACTACGCGTCGTATCTCTTCGTGTCGGCCAATGACAGGATCAAGTTTGCCTTGTCGGGCCTGTTCTGTGATATTTTGGCAATATTTTTTTAGAATTTCGTATTGATTTTCGGCATTTTTGTCAGACACATTTTTACCTTTTCTTATGGTTTGCATATGTCCAAGGAGCGCTTGTCGATTGAACTTTGATTGCGAAAGAAAGCTTAATAGGGAATTTGGTAGATCCGACTGAATTAGGGCCAAAAGAATGTGCTCTAAGCTGATGAAGGAATCTCCTAGTTGAGAAGCTTCTTTCTGTGCAGTGGATAAGAGATTTTCAATTCTTTGGTCGGAGGCTAATTGCCCCCCTTTTGCAGCGGGGAGGTTAGATAATTCTTTATCAACTAGTTCTTGTAGGTGGGGGATTGAGACGCCTATTACTTTATAAAAGGAGCGACAGAATTCATTTCCAAGGGACGCTGCAAGCAGGTGTAGGGGGAGTAAGACAGGATTGCTCTTGTCTCGGGCCTGCTTGACAGCGTTATTAAAAAGTTCTTGTGCCGAATTGGTTAAATTGTCTAGATTCATAATTCTTTCCCACTCATTTTTTTACCTATAGGTACTCTCAACACTTTTCTCAAAGTATGGAACGGTAGTGCTCAAAAATCAAGCGGCCTTTTTTGGGGGGGTTGAAGTTGTTTTGATTGGCGTTCTGTATGATAGAGGCGGAACGTAAAACCAGTTGAAAAAATTTGCTTTCATCTGGTCTATTGACGCTTTAAAACAGCACGGTGAAAGACCATGTTTTTTGTAGAAAAATTCTACATTTTTTTCAACTTTTGAAAGCCCTTCAATACGTTTTTGTAGAAGTTGAATCATCTCTTCTGGGGGGCGGTTGATAAATTTAAAATTTGCTTCGGTGCAGGTTATATCGCAAATTTTTCGAAGTTCTTGGATATACTCTCTATTTAGCAAGGATAACTCCTCTTTTTGTTTAAGAGTTAGGAAGCAGTTTTTGCACATCTCCGGTGCGAGTGTAGGAGTGAAGGTGCGCTGCAGGTGCGGTGAGGTCCAAGATCCTGCCGCTTCAAAACATATTCCACAGAGCACTAATATTAGTGCACGGCTACTTATCATACGTATAGTTATTTTCTTCATGATGGACTCCTTCTCTAAAGGACACTTATAGTGAGTTATTTCTTTCTGTTATCATAGTAGCATAAAGTATTTTCAAATAGAAAGAAATTTTTAAAAAAGTTTAAAATATGCTTGTAGTTCTAGAGTTTTTTATGAAGAAAGTATTTTTCTAAAATTTTTACTCAAAACTAAAACAGATTCTTAGGTCATCAAAACGAGAAGGTTTCTTCTCTGCTTTTTTAACCGCTTCTTTATCAAGATTGGTGTAAAAGTAGTGGATAGAGTGGGTGAGAAAGGTATCGGGGTTTTCAAGTTCGAGTGTGTCTACAAGTTTCGTTTTTGGGATGCGTGTATCGGTTCGCTTGCCTTTATAAAGATTTAGGGCGGTTTTTAAGTAAGGAACAATAGTAGAGGCCCCCGCGGGAACGGTTGGGAGTGGGTCTGCTTGTAAAAGAGCCATGAGCACAGAGGTTATGAGGGGTAGATTGGCCTCTTTATTGAGGGTGGTTTTTTTTAGAGGGACAATGGATTTTGTAAATTGTAAGCAACTGTCTTCTGAAAGTAGGTCAAATGCGCCTATTGAATGAATGTTCTTTTTGGTAGTATCGGCACCTGCTAGTATGAGGATGCGTATGAGGGCTAAATTATTGAGTCGGCAGGCTTCGTGTAAGGGGGTATAAGATTCGTTGTCAGCGGTATTAATATTTGCTCCTGCATGAATAAGTTCTTTGATTACATCAATCTTATTTTTAGTACATGCCTGAAAAAGTGGAGTGTGGCCCCAGTGGTCTCGAACGTCTGGTGAAACGCCTGCATTGATAAGCAGTTTAACTATTTTAAGATATCCGTGTGTACAGGCATTATGTAGGTCGGTTTCATTTGAAAGTGGATCAAGTATGTCAAGTCGCGCTCCTTCTTCGATTAGAAACTTAGCAACCTTGACGTGTCCATGGTTGCACGCCCAGCGAAAGGGGGTATAGCCCATGGGATCTTTGCCGTTAATATCTGCGCCTTGTAAGCGGATGTAATAAATGACGTCTTTTAGATCACCATCACAGGCAGCGTCTAAAAGTTTTGTAGTTGCCCAGATGTCTGTTGAGATGGTTGAGTTGCTGGCGATTAAGCTCGAGGCTAAAAACAAGAGCGATAGGAGGGCTGGTTTTAAGGGCATCATTAGGGAAAAACATTCTTTTAAAGGGTTTTATTCATCAAAATTAGTTTATCCAAAGTAATTAAAAAGGGCGAGTTTAATAAGGGTTTTTTAGATCTTGTTTTTGTTGATAGGGCTTTGTTATGATCAAAAAAGAGGAGTTTCTGATTTTAGTGTTTTATTTGGGGGTAGTGTATGAAAGAAATATCATCAACGATGGTGTGGGTAGCGGGATTTTTTCTCGTGGCAAGTTTAGCTTTAAGTCCTATATTTTTTATTGAAACTATAATGGAAACTAGTGCTCAAGCTGCTGCAGAGACCCCTTTTAATAATTACAATACTTTGTCAGGAGTAGGTTAACGCTCTATGCCTTGCGATTACCGATTGTTTAATAAAACTAGAGGGGTATGCGAAGTATGTTTTACCCCGCATACCCCTCTAGTTTTTAATATAGCTATCGTATAAATGCTAGGACTGGAGCCCATATAGTTCGAGGGCGTCAAGCATCTGCTGTGTGTAGAGATGATATGCCCATTCGCAAATGTTATCACGTTGCATTTCTTGCGCTAGTGATTGGATACGTAAGGCGAGGGCTGCTGTATAAAACGTGTTTCCATTGAATGACTCTGGCTTTAGAGTTTTCATAATCCATAGGGACTGTTTTTCTATTTGTTTGGCCCAGGTGGTAGCAATGTGCTTCAGAGTTTTATATAGGGATTTGCGTATCTTTGGTTCTTGTTCAGTATTTTCGATTGTTTTATTCAGAAGCTCAAGCACAACGTGAAAACGTTGTATTGAATTATATATGCCTTTAAAACCAGTTTTCTTAAGGTCGTAAGTGCTAGCTTTTACAGAATTTTTGAGTGAGCTTTGAAGGGAAGTGATGGAATTTTTGAGAGCATCAAAGTTGTCGTTATTATATTCTTCTGTTTTTAATTTTTTACTTGTTTTACGTGCATAGTGTTTGATAGGGGTGAGTAGTAGATGGAAATAGGTTAAGTCAGGAGCAAATAATTGTTCATCTTCTTTGCTTAGTTCTTTATTGAAGAAGAGACCGGGTCCTGAGATGATGAGATTGCTTGCCAGGGTCTTTAGCGACCTGAGATGGGCTAAAAGTTGCTTTTTGCAGAAAGATCTATGGTTTCAGCTGGTTGTACTGGAGCATATTTTGCCCAGGTATTTTCTATATTTGAAAAATGTTTTGCTATTTCTGTGACATCCTTAGAAAAGACTTTTTTGCTTGTTTCTTTAAAGCAGTGGTGTGCAGCAGAGCAATGGTAGGAGCTAATCAGTACTGTCAGAAGTCCCAAATAGGTAAATGCTTTTTTTAGTTCATTCATAAAGAGTCCCTTTTTGATTTGTTGATGTATGTGTATCCTGGTTTGTTAGGCTGCATTAGGATAGCATATTTTTGTTTAGATCACATCGCTACCCCTCTAGGTTTTAATGTAGTTAGCCCATAAATATACCGGTCCACGGGGTGGGAATTAGGGGATTTTAGTTTTGTGGGTGCGAAGACGGGCGGGACTATTCATCGCGAATATGCCCTAGGCCGTAAGCGCGTAGACTTTCTTGTTAAATATCGCGACCAACGCATAGTCATTGAACTCAAGGTTTGGAAAGGTCCTTTAACACTTCAAGAGGGGCTCGAGCAAACAGCTGAATACATTGATATAAGCAATGCGACCGAAGGACACTTAATTATATTCGATCAACGGCTAAGTAAATCATGGGATGAAAAACTCTATCAATGACAAGAGACCTGCAACGGCAAAACCATCACCGTCTGGGGCGCTTGAAGGGGCCAGTCCCTTTACCCCATTGCTTTTGCACCTTGAGCTAATAAAATTCATTTGCATTTTTATGCACGTTTTCTTACCAAGAGCTCGGGAATCCTGCGCTCTTGGTAAGAGCTAATTTCGGCTGAACTTTATTTTGAGGTCGTTGCGATAGGTACTCTTTTTGAGCTTTATAGGTATTTTTGAATATTCGGTGCTGGTAGGGTCTTTAAGTTCAAGCCAGCAGTCAAGAGGCATTTTTGTAAAATACTTTTTGCAGAGGTCTGTCATGTGCTCTGGAAGAGTTAGAAGTTCGATTGGGAAGTGATTTGCGTTAAGTGTTGCATATAGATATGTTTTTATGAGCAAGAAAAAATCCTTAGGTTCTATAGCATTTTCCACTGCATAATTCTCAAGTTCTGAGCTAAGAGCGGGAAGAATACAGTTTGAGGAGTCTGCACATAGCGTTGTCAGGAAGCTTTTCCCCTTGTATGTATAGGTGGTTGAGGTTTTAAAGCCGGTTGTGACGACTTTTGTTTTATCAAAAAGATAGGGAAGGAGGGCGCTATAAAATTTTTTAAACATAGCGGGCTTAAGCGGAATGAGAGCCTGGGCTAGGTTTTTTGCGCATGTAGTACCTTGTACGTCGATTATTGCGCCATTATTTATGAGCAGACGAATGGTGGATGACGTATATTCGCGCCTTTTGCCGTTATTTGATGGTTGCTCTACAAAAGAACACGCTTCTTGAAGTGGTTTTTTGTAGGGCCAATAACTTGAGGTTACGTTTGGATTGAAGCTTTTTTTGGTCAAAAAGTACCGGACGATGAGAAATAGGCTGTTTCTGCACGCGTCAAAAGGTAGATCTTCAACATCTTTTAATGTTGCGCCCTGGTCTGCCAAATAAGAAAAAATACGCGGGTTTTTAAAGTGGGTTGCCCAGTCGAGATAGCGCGGTTCTTTAGGGTTCAACTCCCATATCTCAACAAGGTGTTTTACGATGGAAAGATTTCCTCCCTGTATAGCGGCAAAGAGATAGTCTGAGTCATCTGATTTGGAGGCTCCATGGTTAACCAAAAACCGGAAGATGTTTAATCTGCCTGCTTCACAAGCGGCATAAAGAGCAGAGCATCCATCTTGCTTTAGGGCGTTAATATCGATTTCATCGTCTAGGGTGAGTTCAATTGTTTTTATGTCGCCTGCTCGGATGGCTTTGAAAATGGCTTTCGTTGTGTAGTTAGAAACGGCTAGCGCAGAGAATGTGCAACTGGCTAGAATAGTGGATAAAAGTAGTGAAAAGAGCGATTGATTGATGTTTTTAGGTCTGTTCATGATTGGTTTTTCGTATTTAAATTTTAATTTTAGTTTTAACTTTTTCTGTGAATTAATAGTAACAAGAAAATTTATTTCTGGCAATTAGTTTTTGTTTTTTATGCGGTAGAAGTTTTGCTCTTGTGAGTCTTTGATAGACTTGCATAAGGGTGTTTATGATTACAGAAAATCCGTATAGCGGGGATGAAAGGTATCTATGAGTAAGTCCGTGGTTATTATTGGCGGTGGTATTTCGGGCCTTTGTGCCGGCTGTTTTGCAGCCGAGCGTGGATACCGTGTTACTATTTTTGAGCAAGCTGCAGTTCCGGGTGGATTGTGTACATCATGGAAGCGTGGAGACTATACGGTCGATTTTTGCATTCATTGGCTCACGGGGGCGGCGGGTAAAGATAATGATTTGTTTAAGGCCTGGAGTGCTTTAGGTGCCATTGAGGGTTTGACGTATGTTTTCCCGGATGAATTTATGCGTATGGTTGGCAAAGATGGAACCGTGTTATCTTTTTCTAAAGATTTTGAGAAGCTTGAAGCCGATTTGTTAGCTATTGCACCCGAGGATGAACGGGAAATAAAAAGTTTCATTAAAGCTATTAAGCGTTTTGCATGGTCAAAGTTTGGGTTGGAACAACCTACGACGGTGTGGGGTCGACTAGCTCTCATTCCGCGCTATATTCCGCTGCTGCCCGCATTTAAAAAGTATGGCAAAATGACTCTTTCTGATTTTGGTAAGTTGTTTAAAAATCCTTTTTTGGCTGAGGCTTTTGCGTCGATGTGGGATCCTCGGCTTTCGGTGATGGTATTTTTTGGTATGTTGGCGTGGCATAAGTTGGGAATTTGTGGATATCCAATTGGTGGGTCGACTTCATTTGCCCGTGCAATTGAAAAGCGTTTTTTAGAGTTGGGTGGGATTATCCACTATGAAACAACCGTTAAAAGGGTTCTGATTGAGGGTGATAGGGCTGTTGGAGTGGAGCTTGGTGATGGAACGTGCGTCAAGGCGGATTATGTAATTTCTGCGGCCGATGGGCACCAGACATTTTATAACTTGTTGGAAGGTCGCTATCTAACCCCTAAAGTTGAGTCTTATTTTAAAGAGATGCCTATCTTTGGTCCGCTTCTTTTTATAGCTTTTGGAGTTAACCGTCCTTTTGACACATTGCCGCATCAGCTTAGCGGTTCTATATTTCAAATTCCAAAAACACGTATAGCGGATCGAGAGCATGAGTGGCTTCAGGTGAAAATCTGTAATCAAGATCCAACGCTTGCCCCACCGGGCAGGACATTGGTGACTGTTTTGATTGATTCTGACTATGACTATTGGAATCAGCTAGCGCAAAATCCTGATGAATATCGTGCGGCTAAAGATGCAGTTGCAAAAGAGGTGGCGCGTCTTCTTGAGGGCGTAATTCCTGGAATTGCTGCAGATATTCAAATGCACGATGTGTCGACACCTGTAACGGTTAATAGGTATACGGGTAATTGGAAAGGCTCCTACGAGGGGTGGTTGCCAACGCCAGATGCCATTATTATGCAGATGGATAAAACCGTGTCGGGACTACGGAATTTTTACATGGTTGGGCAGTGGGTCCAGCCAGGAGGCGGTTTGCCTAGTTGTGCTATGACAGCGCGTGAAGTAGTGAATATGCTCTGTAAGGCGGACAAGAAGTAGGATAGAGGTGTTGGCGTTGCTGGAATAATTTTTTATTTTTATAAACAAAGTTTTTACACTAAAATATAATTAAATTTCTAATATTGATTTTATATTCGGTAATTTGGTATAATGATTCTGGAGATGAATATCATAGAGGTGTTTGGCTGCCATTTTATGTGCGCGTTATGCGCACGGGGCACAATTTTTTGTGGAGGTGGGTAGTTATGAAGAAGATTTTAATAAGGATGCTCTTGGGAGCTAGTTTTATCGTATGTTTGAGTTTGCCGCTTTTTGTGGGAGCGGGTAGTCAGTCTTACGAAGAACTGATTAATCGCATACAAAGTAAGCTTGCTTATACTTTGGGGGCTGTGTCTTTGGAGAATCCATGGGAGCTTAGTCAGGCCCTTTTTGACGTTGGGAGTGTGAAAGGTCTTATTGATAATGAGGCTAGGAGCACAGCGGTTGTTTCAGTTGCAGCCAAGAGAAAACTGGATAAGGCTATTATGGCTATTGAAGATGCCTTAAAGATTATGCAAAAAGACTGGGGCAGCGGAGAGCGTAGGCAACAGGCAGCGACGCAGAGAAAATTACTTGAGTCGGTGCAGAAGAGTTTGAAAATCGGGGTTTTTGATACAACGACAACGCAGGCACTTAAAGAAGCTCTAGATGTTGCACTTGAATCGTTTATCATCAATCTGAAGAACAATTTGCCTATTCTTGAAGAGATAAAAGAGGTTAAGGAGATTAAAAAGGCGCCGCAAGCGGCTATAGGGCAGGTGTAAGAGCGTTGCTGTATTTTTCTTTATCCAATTTTTTGATCAAAAGGGCCTTGGAATTTAACCCAAGGCCCTTTTGCATAGATCAGATTTAAAAATTTTATTGTTTTGTATCTGTTTTAATCATTGGTGAAGTTTATTTTTAGGTCATTAAAACGCAGGTTTTTGTAGGTTTCGTTTTTAAACTCTTTTTCAATGCATTTGAATACGCGTTCCAGGTTTTTGTAGAAGTAATGCGTGTCTTGTGTAAGTAGGATGCCTGGCTTTTCTAGACTCAGCTTTTCTAGTTGGTTTTCAACCTGTGGTGTTATAACTAGTTGCGTGTGGACTTTTAGCCCTCTAAATAGGTCTGTTGCCATTTTTAACAAGGGTATAAGAGAGCGGAACTTTTTAGCGTTTTCTGGTAGGGGTTTGTTTTGCAGAAGGGCGAATACTAGGGAGCTTACTATAGGAATTTTGAAAGCGAGTTGTGGCCCCTCTTTTTTGAATGGAATAATAGACGAGATAAGCTCTGCGCCGTTGTTGTTGGAAAGAGCCGGCGTCGATTGCTTAGGATGACCTGATGGGTTGGCGCCGGATAATATAAGAATCTTGATGATATCTAAGTTGTCGACTAAGTCGGCAAAGTGAAGGGGAGTTTTATAATGTATATTTTCTGCATTTGGGTTGGCCTTAGATGCAATGAGTTTTTTAACAATCCCTTCACATTCATGTAAACAGGCGTAGTGAAGAGGGGTGTTTTTTCTGTTATCCGATACATTGACGTTGGCGTGATCGACGTCAATGAGCTTTGTTACCAGGGGTAGGTCTCCGTTTTTTGCAGCGTCAAAAAGTTGTTTGCTAACCGGTTCTTGTGTTTGTTGCGGGTGTTGGAGGTTTTGTATTTTATTCATACCTCGTGCAGGTATTACCAAGAGGATGATGCCGAGACCAAGATATAGACGTGAATGTTTGCTAAGCATGATTGCATTCCTTTAAATTAAGACAAATTGCGACATTTAAATTTTATTTTGGGGAGTAGATAAGCTTTAGTCCCTTTCAAGAGCTTATCTCATATTTCAAATTTGTCAAAAATAAATAAATAGATTTTGCGTATTTATTTGATAAAGGGAGTGAGTGGTGGGATTTAGGCTTATCCTATTTTAATCCATAGATGCCTAGCTCTTTTTCTATGCTTTCGACGTCTTTTACTATAGTTTCAAAGCCTTTGTTACCAAAAAGCTGAGTCTCTATATCCTCAAATATTTCACCAAGGTCTTCAAAGCCTTTTTTAGTAATAAGAGCGCGAACTTGGGGAAATAACACGGTATCTTCCCATGCTGCATGAGGTCGGTACATGGTAATGAATTCTTGCATTAGGGCCTGTAGCTGTTTTTTAGTTTGGTTATTAAGGGGCTCTTTTTGTGCTACTATTTTTAATAATTGCTTCGTGATTTTTTTGCCCTGGATGTGTTGTCTCTTTAGAGTTTTGACTAATTCAGTCTCTTTTTTGTTTTTCTCAAAGAGTGAGAATATATAGTTTTCCTCAAGTTTTTCATGATACTCTTCGATAAACGATCTGATTATATTTGCCGTTTTATAAAGCTCTTTCAGTGGAATTTTATCTTTTTTATCAATGCGCTTTATTATTTCCTCATAAATTAAGAAAATACGATGGATGACACCGTGTTCGCGCATTAAATCTTCTGTTGGTGGGATATCGAGATCTTCTTTTTTATTAACAGCATTTAACCCAGTGAAGTTTGCTAAAAAGGCTAGGGATAAGATAATGCGATAGGGTGTGCAAAAAAAAGATTTTTGCATTTTAAAACTCCTTAAATTTTAGCAAAACAATTGAGCGCTGCTTTGCCTTAGTATCATAAAGCCCTGTGTAACTTTTCAAGAGTTAAGCCTTCTTTATTGATTTTGAAGGTTTGATCTTGCTACTTTAAGAGTAGAAGAAAGATGCGAAAGTGCATTTTGTAGGTGTTTTAATAAAAGCGGAGGGGTTATGAAAAAACTATTATTAGCCGGATTAATTGTGGTTATAGGTTGTACGGTCTACGTGCAGTTAAGCGCAACACTTCCTGCAAACTATAAGGATCGGGTTACGCTGATAAACGTGAGGCTTAAAAATGCTCTGGGAAGTTTTGGTGGAACAATTGAAAAGTTTAACCCTGCCTATTCTATTGCAATGATTGCAACGGCTAAAAAAGTTATAAATGCAGAACCTAATGCAACGCTTTCTGTTTTAAACAAGAAAAACCTAAATCAGATTTTGGATGAAATGGAGAATGGTTTAGCGGGTCTCAAAACGCTAAAGGGCAAAGAAAGTGACTTTAAAGCAAGGGTTGATGTGTGTCAAAGAAGGATGGGAGATCTGCTTGATGATTTAAAGGTAGGTTTTTTCGAAACAACAACGACTCAAGATTTGAAAAAAGCTGTGCGCACAGCCGCTGAAACGTATCAAAAAGCTCTTGCCAATTTAGTGCGTTAGCAAATTTTTCTTTTTATGCCTTGTGGATAGATGATTTGGATTGATTTCTAAAAAGTGCGGGTGGAATCAGTATAAAATTGTAAAATATGCTGGTTCTACTCGTAGAAATTGAAAAATTTATTTGGCGCACTTCTGATCGTCAAGAAGAGGTGGATGAGGATGCACTGCAGGATTTGCCACAGTTGCTGGGGGTTAAATTAAATCTTTAAAACGTTAGCGAGCATTGGCCAGAGTGAGATTTTTCTTCTGACTAATGCTCGCTTTTCTATTTCTAAGTAAGGGGTTTAAACGCCTTGATCGCCTTCTTCTAATGGCATTTCATAAAAGAAATGAAACTCTTTCGGTAACGCGGTGTATGGAATTTTGCTAACAATATCGTCAAAAGAGCCTGAACAGAACGTATCCCAGAATAGAATTACTTTGTCCTTAATATTCCTTGTGTTTACATCATGCAGAAGGGCGGCAAATGTTTTTCCTGTATATGTCCCATCCAGTTTAATGCCTTCTGTTTCCCACAATAATTTAACGGCATCATGAGTTTGAGCCGAAATAGCAGCATATCCTTTACCAACAAAATCAAAAGATACGGCGAAATCTTTTTCTGTTAACACAATGCGAGGGAAGGTTGGATCTGCTTTGATAAGGTTGTTACATGCTCCCTGTACAAGTGTTATAAGTTTGGCTGCATGTGTTGGACTTTCTTCATCTTCAATACATATAGGTATGACAACGGATTTAAGTCCTGCTGCACGGAGTCCTAGCATAAGACCTGCAGCAGTTCCGCAACTACCTAGGGCTGTGTAGATATAATCAGGTTCTGGTAGAAGCCCCTTGTCTATCTGTTGCTTAAGTTCAAAAGCAGCATTGACAAAGCCAAGGGTTCCAACAAGATCAGATCCGCCTGAAGTGATGTTATAAAGTTGCGTTCCCGTCTTTTCATAATGAAGGCTATTAAGCCGCGCAATTTCTCCATTGCGTGAGTTGTCGTCTTCATAATCAGCAATAAAGTGTTGTTCGGCGCCCCAGTAATAATCAAGTTTTAGGTTGCGCTGTAGATATGAGGTGTTGCGTTGCATGCCTAATAAACATACGCATTCAAGTCCGCAAAGATGTGCATACAACGCCGTAGCACATACATGGTTTGAGCCGGCAAAGCCGCGAGTAAAAATGCCACGGTAACCCTTGGCAATTGCATCCGCGAGAAGAAATTCTAGTTTTCTGACTTTGTTGCCACCAAACGGGTTTCCTGAAAGATCATCTCGTTTAATCCATAGGTTTGGTACGTTCAAGAGGGTGCCTAGCGTGTTTAGTTGCTGGACAGGGGTAGGGAGATTGCCTAGATGACAGTGAGGGATAGATAGTGCAAGCGCTGGGTAAGCCTCAAAGAGGGGGTTTGGTTGTTCTACGTGTGCTTCTAGCATTAGCGTAACAAGGGCTAATGCCATGTACCCTATGCGTGTAAAAAACTTCATACTAACTCAATTCCTTTTGATGGTTGAAAATAATTTCTGGTCCTTAAATTACCAAAAATTAAACAAACGTGCTACGTTTGCCAGCTCTCTATACTTTGTTTGAACAGAAGGCGCCCCTGATGGGTCTTTAAAATGCCCTTATTTTTGTTTATGAACCAACTTGCTTAGATAGCTTATGTAACTAGTGGCAGCATCTTTTACCGCCCCTTTAAAATCCCTGGTAGTTGTCGTATCTGAAAAGCCTATCTTGATGTCAGAGAGGTGTTTGTTGATTGCCTTTAATGCCTGTTTCACCTGTTCTTGACGACACCTGTTAGTAGCGCACCCGTTGACCAATGCCACTTCAAAACCTATCGTTTCCAAAGCATCTATTAATAGCGTTCTTACTTTCGATGACAGGCCAGGCTCAGCTTGAATAGTCCCTTTAGCATGATTGATAGCATCTTGGATTGACTCTGTGTTTAAAACTTGAATTGAATCGCCCAGCATTTCTTTGAGTGATTGTACAACTTGAAGGTGATCTTTGTAATAGCCAAGAGTAGCTTCCTGGGACGGTGTAGCCGTTAGCTTTTTACTTGCAAACGATACAATAAAACTGGATATTCCTACAACCAATAAGCCTACTAAAAAAAGTCTTTTCACAACTTACTCTTTTTCTGAACAGAACCTTAATTACTGTTTTTAAACTTCTTATCATTTTTTGCTGCGCCTAGGCAAACATTTAAGGTGTGGAATTTTTACAGAAGACATTCGAATGTTTATGTACCGCTCGTACCCGTTCGATACATTGTGTCGCTGCGCCGACACAACACTCAGGGTGAGCGGTCTGGAGCTGTTTTTAGAGAATATGGTGCTGAGTTTAACTGGCAAATGAATCAGCTTTCCCCCTTCTAAGGAGACTATTAGAGGTGGTGGATCATCTACTATGCTTCTTTAGTAAGATTTGAAATGTATTGTCCAAAATTCACGCAGAGTACAACCGTTGATAAATCAGATTTTTTGATGCACGATAATAGAGAAATTGTTCTCACTCGTTTACTATGAGGAAATCCATGAAAACGTCACTTAATCTAACGCAAGAGCAATTACAATGCGAATTTGAATTGCTACAAAAAGTAATCAAAACCAATAAACTAAGTTCACCTGAAATTGAAAGCGCCGTCAAAGCTTTTACTGCATCTCCAAGCTGTTCTACACTTACCGCTCTGTCAACTGTAGTAGAAAAGGCAGCGGAAAAGTCTGCTAAATCTGATGAATCGCCCAAAAAACGGTCGTGCTGCAGAAGCTGTTGCAAAAAGGCATAAGAAGCATTTTTATTGGGAATTTCATCAACGGTTTTAAAACGGTGAGAATGAACAAGCTAGTTTTTTAACTTCTGATGCAAGAATTGCAACACTTTTTTTAGGGCTTTGCGATAAGGCATCATGTATAATGCCGGTTAGCTTTAGCACCTCATTTTCTCTCATGCCACGAGTAGTTAGTGCTGCTGTGCCAATTCTAATGCCGCTTCCTACCATGGGGCTCTGCGTATCAAAAGGAATGCAGTTTCGGTTTACCGTTATACCTATCTGACTTAGACGTATTTCTGCATCCGCTCCCGTTATGCCTTTGTTTGTTAAATCGACCATAAAGAGGTGGTTGTCGGTCCCTCCGGCCACTATCCTGTATCCCAGACTCTCAAGGCTCTTGGCCATAAATTGTGCGTTTGCAACAACCTGTGTTTGATATACTTTGAAGGCCGGTTGATGTGCCAGTTCAAAACAGACGGCCTTTGCTGCAATTTGTTGCATTAACGGTCCGCCTTGCATGCCTGGCATTACTGCTCTATTAATGGCTGTTGCATACTGGGCTTGGCTAAGTATAAATCCTCCACGTGGCCCACGTAGCGTTTTTTGCGTGGTGCTCGTTATACAATCTGCATGTCCTATGGGTGAAGGATGACATCCAGCGGCTATCAAACCCGCAATGTGAGCAATGTCCGCCATCAAAAATGCACCCACTTTTTTTGCAATCTGGCCAAATCGCTCAAAATCTATCGTGCGTGAATAAGCCGATGCGCCTGCAATAATAAGTTTAGGCCGGTGTTCAAGAGCACATTTTTCAACGGCATCATAATCAATGCATTCAGTCGCTCTATCCACTGTGTAAAACACAAATTTAAAGAGTTTGCCTGAAAGGTTTATCGGGTAGCCGTGTGTTAAATGTCCGCCTGCAGCAAAATCCATTGCCAATACGGTGTCACCAAGGTTCAAGAAGGCGAGATATGCCGCACTGTTTGCTTGCGATCCAGAGTGGGGCTGAACATTGGCGTATTCGCAGTTAAATAGTTTTTTGCATCGGTCAATTGCAAGTTGTTCAAGTTCATCTACAACTTCACAGCCTGCATAAAATCTCTTTCCAACCGTTCCTTCGGCATATTTGTTTGTGAAAACGGATCCTGACGCTTCGCAAATTGCTGCATTCGCATAATTTTCAGATGCAATGAGACTTATAGTTTCGAATTGTCGGGCTCGTTCGCGCTCTATAAGATGGGCTACGAGAGGGTCGGTGTTAATAAGGGTCATAGGGGGGTTCACGGTGTTTTTCCCGGTCTAGTTTTTCGTTGTAAAGATATATCTAGTGCAAGATCTGCAAAGAGTCCTTGTTCTGCTCGGTAGCTCCCTACAAAGGCAACCATTGCAGCGTTATCGGTGCAAAAATGGCGAGGAGGTGCGTAAAACAGTACATCAGATTCCTTTGCTTGTGCTGCAATGCGATCTACAAGATAACGGTTGCATGCAACTCCGCCTGCAAAGGTTATCGCTTGTGACTGTGGAAATTCATTTAAAGCCCTAGTGAGACGATCAACCAAAATGTCACCCACGCAGACCAAAAATGAGCTAGCAACTCGTTCTTTTAGATCGGTATCATCCGGGCAGAGGAATGTTTTTGTTTTTAGGTCGAAGGCGCCTTGTTCAACCAGATTGTATAGTACAGCTGTTTTGAGCCCCGAAAAGCTGAAATCCAAGGTCTTTGCTTTTAGCCGTGGATAATGCAAAGAATCCTTAAATCCAGACTCGCGTGCTAGCCGTTCTATAGTAGGGCCTCCGGGATAGGGTAACCCAATAAGCTTTGCTACTTTATCGAATGCTTCTCCAGCGGCATCATCTCGAGTTGTACCTATAAGATTGTATTTCCCTAATTCCTCTATATAAAATAGTGATGTGTGTCCACCGGATGCGGTTAAGCAGATGTGGGGAAACGGAACAACGGTCTGAATAAGGGGGGAGAATGCATGTGCTTCAATATGATTAACCTCGATAAGGCGTATATGATTCGCATACGCAAGCGCCTTTGCAAAACAGAGACCTACAAGGAGTGAGCCGGGCAATCCAGGGCCTGTGGTGACTGCAATGGCCCCTATGTCTTTTAGGTCGATGCCTGCATCATCAAGGGCCTGTTCTGTTATGCTGGTGATTTTTTCGATATGAGAGCGTGATGCAACCTCAGGAACAACGCCACCGTAGGGGCGATGGAGCTCTATTTGTGAAAACAAAACGTTAGACCTGATTCCAACTCCGATTTCATACACTGCTGCCGCAGTTTCGTCGCATGACGTTTCAATTCCTAGGACAAACGGAGTTTTCACAGGCATTGTCCTAATCGGGGCAGTGGATATGATGAGCGCAGGGCAATGCAGCCGCTGTGGATAGGGCTGAAAGACACGAAGGACGTTCTCTACAATTTATCGCTCTCATGTCTGGACGACTCATGGTAGCAAATAGGATTGCCTCATCAAAGGCTTCCTTGGTTTTAGCGTCATCTAGTGATTTGAAAATAAGCGTAGGCAGGTTTATAGAGTCTGCACTAGGAATTTCGGTTAACGTTTCTATAAATTGTGGGTCAATTAGGACGACAACCGCGTGTTCCGGTAAAGCTTCAGGCATATCGGCGCGTGCGACGGGTTTGATGATCCATGAATATTCTTTGATACTTTCGCCATCTTCCCCTTCCATTTCATATTCACGAGGAATAAGTGTTAGGTCCCACCAGGCACATGGTAGTGTGGTGTCGCGAACCAGGGCAGAGACTGTTTTACCGCGCATTTTAAAGGTTAAGTAAGGAGTTACAACGAGAGAGAACACCGTAGGGGAACCACACTCAGGAAGCAGCGCGCGGCCTTCACTTAATGACAGTTCAAAGCCCTTATAATATCCGCATAGTCCATCAATGCTTACTAAGTTAGGCACATGAAGATTCAGCAAGTAGGGACGCGCCGAACTCTGGAGACCATTGTGTACCAAAATGGTTGAAATCAGGCCCAAAAGTAGGGGAATTAGCTTAAACAGTTTCATGCAAGTATCCTTTCCTATTATACTTAGGGTTAGGATAGCTGAAAAAAACATTTTTTCAAAATACAAGCTTGTTATAATAAGGAGAGACTGGATGAATTCTTTTGGGAAAAAAATTATAGATCGCTTTGTTAAAAAGGGTGTATCACCACATAAAGTAGCCTGGTCTTCGTCATGGGGAATGTATTTAGCGTTTTCTCCTTTTCTGGGGATACAGACGATATTGGTATTCATTGTTGCGTTTTTTTTTAGAGCCCAAGCAAGCGTAGTATTTACGGTTTTGTATACTGTCAATAATCCTTGGACCATGATTCCTATAGTGCTTATGGACTATCTTTTTGGAGTTTGGTTGTTCCAGATTTTTGGTATTAGTATGGCAGCCTATGAACCTTATTGGATGGGTTGGGTGAATGCAAAGCTTACGCCGTACCTAACTCCATATCTTGGAGTTCAGCAGCTTAAGATCTGGCCTTACTTGGTAGGTGGGAATATTATTGCTATTATTGCTGCATGCATTACTTATCCCGTTATAAAACGAGTCTATTTGCGTGGATTTGAGGCTGCCAAAAGACGCGTCGCTTAAATTATTGCGTTTCATGGTTTTCATTGTCTTATAGAACCAGTCCGTCAGCGCGTTCGAAAAGATATTTTTAAGCCAATCTTGTAATAAAACACTCAAAGAGCCATTTCTGCGCGCTGTTGAATTTGACAAAAAATCGAGAAGATTTATAGTGTAATTTATATCAATATTAAAGTGATCAGATGGAGGAATATTTGATGGAAAAGTTTTTTATGAATAAAAAATTGAATCGCATAGTTATAGCTTTATTGTTGGGCGCTTTTGCAGGATTTATTGAAGCTGCAAATACACAGGCTACTGAAGATTTTTTTAAAGCGGTTAGTCAAAAAGACTTTGTTGCAGCTGATCAGGCTATTGCAGATGGTGCGGATATAAATGGGGTTGATACGTTAGGCCGCACGCCTCTTCATTGCGCTACAGAGATAGATAATAATATTGAAGCCATTAAATATTTGGTTGGCAAGGGTGTGGACGTTGATAAAATCAATTACACGACACTTTGTCCGCCTTTGTACGAGGCGCTGAAGCGTGGAGATTTTGAAGCTATAGAATGTTTAGTTGGTGCAAAAGCTAATATAAAACTCCCTTATACCACTAACACTGCGTGGAATTTTCTTCATGATGCTGCGAGGGAAAATTGGAAGGTTTCAGTTATAAAATATTTAATTGAGCAGGGCTTAAATATTGATCAAGCTAATACTGCGGGTGAGACCCCTTTGCATCTTGCTGCACAGAACGGAAATGAAGCCGTTGTCAGGTGCTTGGTTGAAGCGGGGGCTTCTATTTCTTTAAAGAATGTGAACAATAAAACACCTCGCGATGAGGCGGTCGAAAATAAACAGTCTCTTGTAGTTGATTATTTAGATAGTTTTTCTTTGTCTTCTTCGCTTTCTTCCAAAATGAGAGCGTTTGTAAGTCGGCATAAAGTGTTGATAAGCGGTATTTCTGCGGTAGCAATTTTGGCTGCAGGTGCGCGTTTGTGGTATGCTCGTCGCCGTAGGTTGCCATTTATTCCGTCTTTTTGGGGTAAGCGAGGCCTTCCGTTTGTGTCAAAGGTGTCATCTACTCATGGGGTGATTACGCCCAATCTGTTTTCACGCGTATAAGCTTTAAATAAGAGCCTGTGAATAGGGAGGAGTCTTTGATGGAAAAATTTTTTATTCATAAAAAATTTAATCGCATAGTTATAGCTTTATTGCTGGGCGCTTTTGCAGGATCTGTTAAAGCTGCAAACACACAGGCTACTGAAAATTTTTTTGAAGCGGTTAATCAAAAAGACTTTGTTTCAGCTGATCAGGCTATTGCAGATGGTGCGGATATAAATGGGGTTGATAAATTAGGCCGTACTCCTCTTCATTGCGCTACAGAAATAAGTAATAATATTGAAACCATTAAATATTTGGTTGGCAAGGGTGTGGACGTTGATAAAATCCATAACAAGACACGTTGTCCGGCTTTGTACGAGGCGCTGAAGCGTGGAGATTTTGAAGCCATTGAATGTTTGGTTGGTGCAAAAGCCAATATAAAACTCCCTTATATCAACACGTGGAATTTTCTTCATGATGCTGCGACGGAAAATTGGAGCGCTTCAGTTGTAAAGTATTTAATTGAGCATGACTTAAACATTGATCAAGTTAATGTTGCGTATCAGAGCTCTCTGCATATTGCTGCACGGGAAGGAAATTATGGCATTGTCAAGTGCTTGGTTGAAGCGGGAGCCTCTATTTCTTTAAAGGATGAGAACAATAAAACACCTCGCGATTTGGCGGTCGAAAATAATCATTCTCTTATAGTTGATTATTTAGATAGTTTTTATGTGCCCTTTTATAAAATGAGAGCATTTGTAAGGCGGTATAAAGTGTTGATAAGCGGTATTTCTGCGGTAGCAATTTTGGCTGCAGGTGCGCGCGGGTGGTATGCTCGTCGTAATAGGTTGCCATTTATACCGTCTTTTTTGGGTAAACGAGGCCTTTCGTCCGTGTCAAAGGTGCCATCTACTCATGGGGTGATTACGCCTAATCTGTTTTCACATGTATAAGCTTTAAATAGGTGGGATTTTAGATTATAGGGTAAAGAGCCCGTGAATATGGAGGAATATTCAATGGAAAAGTTTTTTATGAATAAAAAACTAAATTGCGTAGTTATGGCTCTGTTGCTGGGCGTTTTTGCAGGATCTGTTGAAGCCACTAACAATCAAAATGCTCAGGCTGATAAAGATTTTTTAAGGGCTATTGCTGATCGCAATTGTGGCGCGGCTGCTCAGGCTCTTAATAATGGGGCGAAGATAGATGGGACTGGCGACTGGACTCCGCTTCATTATGCCGCTCTTCATGGCTGGGGCGTTAACGTGGTTCAATTTCTTATTGATAATGGTGCCAACGTTAATCAGATTAATAATAATGACGACACTCCTTTGTCATTGGCGTTTGAGCTTGGACATGTTGATATAGTGCGTTGCTTGGTTGAAGCAGGTGCCGACATAAATCAAACTGATAAGGTGGGATGGAGTCTACTTCATTATGCTGCATTTAATGGGTGGGACTTTGCATGTTTCAATTATTTGGTTAGTAAGGGCGCGGATATTCAAAAAATTAGTGATGACAATGATTCTCCGTTGTCTTGTGCTTTTCAAAGTGGGTATCTTGATGCGGCTCGTTGTTTAATAAAAGCTGGTGCTTCTATAAATGTTATTGCTCCAGATGGTAGTAACTTGCTTCATCGTGCTGCCTATGATAATTGGAATGTGAAAAGTGTTAAATATCTGATTGAGCAGGGTGTGGCTATTGATAAAGTCAATAATAATAACGAGACGCCTTTATTGTTGGCAGCGCAGAGGGGTCACCTTGACGTTGTTCGGTGTTTGGTTGAAGCAGGAGCTTCTTTCTCTATAAAGAATACTGCGGGTCAAACAGCCCGCGATTTGGCAGTCCAGGGAATACATCCACTGGTAGTTAGTTATTTAGATAACCCATTTTTAAAGTTATATAGAGCAAAAGCGTTTGTAAAAAGGCATAAATTTTCACTAACAGCGACTGCCACTTTGGCCACAGTAGGTGTTCGTTGGTGGTATGCTCGTCGCCATGGGTTGTCATTTGTGCCATCATTTTTTAGTAGGCGGGGCTTCTTTTCAGTTTCAAAGATGACGCCTGTTCAAATAGCCCCGCGCACGCAGTTTTGTCTGTAGGTTGTTAATCAGTAACTTTAAGTATAACGTCGGGTGCCGTTAGAGCATACGGTACTCCTTTGGCTGTTAATATCATGCCATCTTCATTGATGAGAGTTATCTCTCTTCCCACAGAGCCTTGAGCTAACCATTTTCCTTTTTCATCAATTAAAACAAGCTGTTCAGGCTTCCCTCGTAGACTATTTTCGCCTGGTACACCCGTGGCAAATTTGGCATCTACGTCAACGCGTCGGATATTAGATAAGGATTGACCGCGATAGTTTCCATCAACCCAGATATCTAGAGGTTTATGTTTGTTGCCTTCAAATTCAACACGAGCTCCACGCAACACGTGTTTGTCAAAAATGCCTCCAAAGACATTGAGTTCTAAATGTCCAATCCAGTCGTACATCACGGCTTTGCCTGGTTCTACGGTTATGATTCTATCGGAAAAGACAAATCCTTTAGATAGTGTTTCTCGTGCTGTTTCTGTCCAAATGTAAGGTTTTATAAATACCCTACCTTTGGTGAAGTTCTCAAAATATATATCAATGTTAGGGGCAAACGGGTTGGCGTTTGCTTGTATTAGGGATCCACAAAAGAGTGGAATGATAATTAAAAAAAATCTATTTTTCATAATGGTTTTCCTCATTTTGATTTAAAGACAAATTCAGCATCTGGTGATGCTAAGGGATAACTGACACCGCGAATGGATACTTTAAGTGTTTCATCGTCAATAGAATCTTCTTGCCATACTTCTGCTCCATTTGCTATCCAGCTTCCCGAGAGGGTTGGCTTTTCTGCAGGTCCTTTTAGAGCATTGATACCGATGGTGTCTTTTGCCAGGAATGTTCCCGCGATGATGCCTCTTACAAAGCCTTTTGTGATTGCACCATACCAAATTTCGATGGCAGGGTGACTGTTATCCAAAAATTCTACTCGAGCACCGCGAATAATCTGTCTAAAAGGACTTATCTCCCCACTGACTATCCAATCAAACATGACGGATTCTTGTGGATTTACAAAGTAAGGTTTTCGGTTTGAGTTGATTATCCATCCATTTGGAGTCCAGACATAGGGAAGTGCTTTTAAGGTTGTGGTAGGTAAAAGATTTTTTATCCACCCTTCTGCACTAAGATTGGGGGAGGATTTTATAGGCGCTATAAATGCAAAAGCAGCTCCGATTAAAAGGAGGCTTGGATGCATTGCCATAATTATCCATCGATAAAGATTTTTCATGATTTAATCCTTTATATTTTTTTGAATAAGAAGCGTACGTCTGGTGATTGAGTAATGGGGTAAGCGACGCCCTCAGCCGCAATTAAAAGACCTTCGCCTTTATAAAATTCAATACGATTTTCCTTGAATCCCTGAGCCATCCACCAATTTTTTGCATCTTTTAGAACGGGCTGATCAGGATGACCTACAATACACCCTTGTCCTATGACGGGCGTTGCAAGAGAGACGCAGGCTTCGGCGCGTCGAACATTTATTAAAGGTCCATCTCCACTAAAGGTAGCTGCAAACCAGATTTCAAAATTTCTGTCACCGACCTGAACAAGTGCACCTTTCATAAATGTTTTTCCAAAGGCGGCTGCTATTCCCGATGCTTCAATTCCCCAAATCCAGTCAAACATTACGCGTTCACCGGGCTTTACAATATAGGGAGCGCGGGCTGTATTTAAGACCCACCCTTTTGAATTTGTGTCTCGAGCCGCAGCGGTCCAGACAAATGGCTTGACTATAACATCTTGGTCAAAGTCATTGTGAATCCAACCCTGAAGATTGCCGTCCGTATTCGCGTTTGCAAAGAACGAACATAACAGAATGACTAGAGGTACATAATTTAATTTATTCCACATGAAACCTACTCCTTTTGGTTTTATTTAGTTTTTATAGTATCCATCTCTTATTTTAGACTAACAAAATTCATTTCAATTTTGCAATAAAAACATTGAAAAAGTCGGGCATTTTTCCCTTGTTTTTGACAAAAAAGAAGATTGTTTTATACTATAGTTCATGTTGTATGCTTGGCACCAATGTCACTAAATTTCCAGCGAGTCAAAATTAAGAATGTTCTCGCCATTGCATTCAGCAAGAACATTTTATGGAGGAAAATTCGATGATTAAGAAAAGTTTATATCTATTTCTTTTGCTACCACTTTGTCTGTTTGTTTTTTCCATGCGCGCTATGGAAATTAATGAAAAGCCTGTTCCTGGTGATGCCGAGCCTGAGATTCAAGAGAAAGAAGTAGTAATTGATCAAGAGGAGACTCTTTTTCAATTGATAGAGGCTGGTGATACACAGAAATTTTTAGAGGTGTTTTCAGAGCAGCTATTAAAAAAAGATATTGATTTAGAGTATTTTAGAGAAGAGGATCATCAAACACTTCTTTCACTTGCTGCGAGCAAGGGAAATATTACGGTAGCTAAGGCGCTTATAGATGCCGGAGCTATGATTGATAATAATAACAAAAACAACGACCTGCCAATAGAAGGAAACGGTCGTTTACCTTTGCATGAGTCTATAGAGCATGGACAGCTTGAAATGATTAAGTATTTAATTTGTAACTTTTCTCTTATGCGAGATAAAAAAGCCGCCATGTCTAAACGCATTGCTTTTTTGTCCTGTAATATAGACCCGTTTAATGGCAAAACTCCATTGCATAAAGCCGTTGAATCTGGATCTTGTCAAATTACACAATTCCTTTTGGATAGCTTTATAGAAAGTTTTAAGGATAAAGAGTTAGGCGCGCATGAATGCGCGATTAACTTTATGAGTATTACTGACTATGCCGGAGAATCTGCGTTGCACCGGGCTGTTGTGAGTGGTAACATTGAAATGGTTAAGCTTCTCATACATTATTTTTCTTCTACATTATTTGAAGTTGTTAACGGGAACGTGATTTCATTAAAAAATTTTGTGAACGCATACTCAATTCGAAGTGCCCGTTGTATAGCAGGGGGGCTTGCGCCGCTGCATATGGCTGTAAAAAATAATGATCTTGCTATGGTCAAATGTTTGGTGGAAAGCGGTGTCGGTGTTGAGATAGATGCGCAGGATGATTGGGGGCTGACTCCGGTGCAGAGAGCGGCGACATGTGGCTATTTTGAGATAGTCACATATTTGCTCGAAAAGGGAGCGGATCTGTTTTGTCCTAGCTTTGCCATGGAGGATGGAAAGCAACTGTTTTTTAATCGGATGAAGGAGCAGCGGGAAAAGTGGGAAGTAGAGCTTCTTGCAACCGTCAAGTCTCTTGCGACTGCTGAGTTGGAGAAATGCGAGATTGAGCAGGAGCTTAAGAAGGGTGAAAGAGAGCCTTTGTGCTGTGTGCCCTTGAAGAAGCGGTTGCTTAGACGGGAGCAATTGCTTAAGGTGTTTGCGCAGAAAAAAATAGAACTAGAGCAGCAGATAAAAAATATGTCGCAGACGCTACTATTTTTGGAAACACAATTTCCTGATGAGCATAAAGAGAAGGTTAAAGAAGCGAAAATTAATGAAGAGCCCGTTGTTGTTGATGCTGAGCTCGTGGCATTGTGTCCAGATGAACTTCTGTTCACGGCATTAGAAAGAGGGGTCTTGCAAGAGGTTAAGCACGCCCTTGAAGAGAAATTTGCAAATATTGAAGGGTGTGATGCCTATGCGTGCACGCCTCTTTTGGCTGCTGCGTCTAAGGCTGGTCCTGCTTATGTTACTATTGTAAAGTATTTGATTGATCAGGGTGCTGATTTGACGGCCGTTGATTTTTACAAAAATTCGGCTCTCCATTTAGCTGCTTTGAATGAAAATATGGGGACGATTAGGGTTCTGCTTGAAGCAGGAGTTTCGTGCGATGCTGTAAATAGTGAAAATGTTTCGGCAGGAGCAATGGTTGCAAAGGCAGCGGCATTTGATGCGGTTGATTCTGGTGATATTAATCGCGTTCGAGGAGTAATCGGCGCGCAAATGCCAATAGATACCTTGGCAAACAAACGCGGGGAAAAGCTTTTACATTGTGCGGTTTTGACGGGGAGTTGTGACGTTGTACGTTTCTTAGTTGTTGAGCGAAGTGCAACTATTAATGTTGTGGATGCTAATGGAAATACACCAATGCACAATCTTGCATGTATGATAAACCCTGCTCCCATTATGAATTTTTTGCTTCAGTTTAACCCGGATGTTAATAAGAAAAATAATGCAGGCCTAACCCCTTTGGATCTAGCTGTTAAAGAGAATAACTTAGAAGTACAACAGATCTTTAAGGGATATGCTGCGCGGCGGCAGCCTAGCTCATTATGGGGGAAGAGATGGTTTAAGGGGTTTGTTGTAGGCGGGAGTATTTTTGCAGGCATGAGCTTGCGGTGGTGGTATGCGCGTCGGCATGGCGTGTCTTTTATACCTAAATTTAATTGGTTTGGTAAGCAGAGAATTTCTGCAATGCCAAAGGTAACAGGTCCAGTTATTGCACCAATGGCTGTATGAGTTTTTTAAAATGGAATGGGATTTTTGTTAGCGGCATTACTCTGTTCTTTTGCAGGGTTTGTTAAAGCTCAAGATACAAGAAGTCAGGTCACTGAAGAGTTTATGGATGCCGTTGATAACTCTGACTTTAATTTAGCCGACGAAAAGTTAGCACATGGTGCAGACATAAATGGGGCTGACAAAGATGGATGGGCTGCTTTGCACTTTAGGGCTTTGTCAGGTGATTTGCGTGGTGTGTGGTATTTGTTTGCTTGTCATGCAAATATAAATCAAAAGAATGTTGAGGGTAAAACTCCTTTGCATTTGGCGGCAGCATATGGCCATCTTGGCGTTGTAAAATATTTAGTTGAACAAGGTGCCGATATTTTTAGTAAGGACAATGACGGGAAAACTGCTCGGGATCTTGCAGCTGATGGTAAGCATCAACTGGTGGTTAGCTATTTAACTAGTGCTGTTATATGGCAGGCGCGCCTAGATAGAAGCCGTAGTTTTGATAAATCCCGTGGTTTTTTAGAGAGCCGTAAGGATTTAATGGTCTGTTTTTCTGCAGCGGCAGTTCTTGTGGTTGGTTTGCGCTGGTGGTATGCGCGTCGGCATGGTCTGTCTTTTATACCTAAAATCAATTGGTTTGGTAGGCAGAGAATTTCTGCAATGCCAAAGGTAATGGGTCCCGTTATTGCATCAATGGCTGTATGAGTTTTTTAAAATGGAATGGGATTGTTTATGAATAAGATATTAAATAGCATGTTGTTAGCGGCATTACTCTGTTCTTTTGCAGGGTTTGTTAAAGCTGAAGATACAAGAAGTCAGGTCACTAAAGAGTTTATGGATGCAGTTCGTAACTCTGACTTTAACTTAGCCGACGAAAAGCTAGCAAATGGTGCAGACATAAATGGGGTTGATGAAGATAGTTGGATTGCTCTTGGTGACCGCGCTTTTTTCGGAAAATTGGATGCAGTTAAGTATTTAATTGACCATAATGCAGATATTGAAAGCGGATATAGTAGTAATTGTCAAACTCCACTGAGCCTCGCCGCAGAGGAAGGGGAGTTTGAGGTTGCAAAGTATTTGGTTGAAGCGGGTGCTGATATTTACAGCAGAGATGAAGATGGTAAAACTCCGCGCGATTTTGCAGTTGAAAAAACCCATCAACGGGTAGTTGATTATTTTGATAACCTCACTTTTTTGCAGCGGCGTTTTTATAAAATCAGAGCCGTCGTAAAAAGACATAAAATTTTATTAGCTAGTCTTTCGACAGCGGCAGTTCTTGCGGGCGGCTTGCGGTGGTGGTATGCACGTCAGCATGGTGTGCCTTTTATACCTAAATTCAATTGGTTTGGTAAGCAGAGAATTTCTGCAATGCCAAAGGTAACAGGTCCAGTTATTGCACCAATGGCTGTATGAGTTTTTTAAAATGGAATGGGATTTCTCTGTTCTTTTGCAGGGTTTGTTAAAGCTGAGGAAGAAGATACAATAAGCCAGGTTACTGAAGAGTTTATAGATGCAGTTGATCACTCTGACTTTAACTTAGCCGACGAAAAACTAGCAAATGGTGCAGACATAAATGGGGCTAATAAAGGTTGGACGGCTCTTGATGGCGGCGCTTTTTCCGGAAAATTGGACGCAGTTAAGTATTTAATTGATCGTAATGCAGATATTGAAAGCGGACATAGTAGTGATTGTCAAACTCCATTGAGCTACGCCGCAGAGGAAGGGGCGCTTGAGGTTGTAAAGCATTTGGTTAAAGCGGGTGCCTGTATTGAAAGTCACAAGTATGGGAAAACTCCATTGAGCTACGCCGCAGAGAAAGGGAAGCTTGAGGTTGTAAAGTATTTAGTTGAAGCGGGTGCCTATATTGAAAGTGGAGCTAGTGATGATAAAACTCCACTGGACTTCGCCGCAGAGGCAGGGGAGCTTGAGGTTGTAAAGTACTTGGTTGAAGCGGGTGCCTATATTGGAAGTGGAGATAGTGACGATTATCAAACTCCGCGCGATCTTGCGGTTGAAGAAAACCACCAACTGGTAGTTGATTATTTTGATAGCCTCACTTTTTTGCAGCGGCGTTTTTATAAAACCAGAGCCGTCGTAAAAAGACATAAAATTTTATTAGCTAGTCTTTCGACAGCGGCAGTTCTTGCGGGCGGCTTGCGGTGGTGGTATGCACGTCAGCATGGCGTGTCTTTTATACCTAAATTCAATTGGTTTGGTAAGCAGAGAATTTCTGCAATGCCAAAGGTAACAGGTCCAGTTATTGCATCAACGAATGTTTTGCCTAAGTTTATATAAAATTAGCTTAGGGCGATGGATTAAGGTAGTTGATTTAGAGATCGGTGGGGGTTGATATGTGTAGATGTTTGGCCAAACGATTTTTGTTGTTGTCGCTTATGACTGGTTTGATGGTGCATATGCCTGCAGATGCAGTAAGATGGTTTGATTTTAAACTGTCAGAACAGACTAAGGCTCGGGTAAAAAAGGCATCTTTGGGTGTTTTTGGTTTTGGTGCTTTGGCATGGGCAGGAGTACGTTTGTGGCCACATCCCAACCGTAATGGGAGTGACCATCGTGCCGTGAAAGCGCTTGGCTTTGACCCTTGTCTAACCGAATATTGTAAGAGTGGGGCTCGAACGGAAACTGCCGTTGTTTTTGCTCATGGATTTGGCAATCAGGCTATTTCGTCTAGTGATGAACGGGTTATGTCAGATGTATACACAGGCGTGGTGTTTGAATTTGCCGATTCGCGGCGTTTTAAACCATTTGGATATCGTTGTGCTAATTTGGGTGGTGAGTTTGATTTAAGAACCTTGCTTTATGTGTTGGTTCGTTGCCGTGAGATGGGTTATAAGCAGATTGTATTATGGGGTGAATCACGCGGTGGTGCAACGGTGTTAAGGGCCTTGCATGCTCTTACAAAACCGCGGCTATATGAGAAAAGCTGGAGGGCTTTAGGTGTTTTAACAGAGTCTGAGGATTTAGATTTTGTTACGATTCGCGAGCTTAGAAAGATGGTTGAAATGGGGCGCGTGATACTTGCACAACCTTTGCTTAGTACTCATTCTGTTCTTAGAAAAATGGCTCGAGATAAAGTTAAATGTGCAACTCCGCGCTGTTGCCATTCTCTCATTGGTCCTGTTAATTACGTTGGGCACGTGGTTATAGAAGCGGTCTTTGCAGCGCTGACTAACTACAATCCTTTTATAGAAACACCGTTAGTACTTCTTAAAGATTTAGCTTTTACTTCGAAAGCTGAAAACCCACAGTTTTCAATTTTTATGACGTTGCGTGATCAAGATGGGGTGATCGGTAATGAGCTTGATGATGAGGTTATTAAGCTTTCCGCTAAGATGAAGAATAAGTCAACCGTTAGGCTTATGGTGGTAAAAGACCCTTCTGCGGGAACGGGTTTTGAAAATCATACCAACGTTAAAAAGGCCACAAAATATCTACAGCTTATCGCTTCGGGACTGGAATAATAAGTGCAGAAGCTTTACCTTTTCAAACCCTCTGTCGTATACTAAATAGTAAGCAGAGGGATTTGAATTTATGAAGATAATAACGCAGAACAAAAAAGCTTTTTTTGATTATACAGTACTGGAAACCTTTGAGGCAGGAATTGCATTGACGGGCGACGAGGTTAAATCCTTGCGTGCGGGTAATGCTAACTTGGTGGGCGCTTTTGTTACTCCTCATGCAGGTCGCCTTTCTATGATTAATGCGTATATTGGGCCTTATTCACACGCATATCAAAAGACCAATGACAATGAATCTCGTCGGACGCGGTATCTGTTATTGCATCGGCGCGAGATAAACAAGCTTATGGGAGAAGTTTCTCGTGGTGGAGTAACTCTTATCCCTCTAAAACTCTATTTCAATGATCGTGGATTTGTAAAAGTAGAGATTGGTCTATGTAAGCACAAAAAAGCCCATATGAAAAAAGAAGAGCTCAGGGAGCGTGACATTAAGCGTGACACGCAGCGTGAGCTCAGAGGGAAATACGATTATTAAGGGTTGTATCCTATTTTAATAAGCGTTCTATGTAGTCTAATAGATATGCTGTATTTGGTTTTTTATTTAAGCAAAATGCTTTCCACTGCTTTGCATAATCTTTTGCAGTTCGTTCAAAGCCGTCTTGTTCTGCAAAAAGCTCAGGGCAATGGGCATCTACATAGCGAATTAGTTCTCGGGCAAAGTTATAAATAGGCTTTATTAAAAAGTTTGGTAGATCAGCATCTTCATAGGGCCCGCACGCAAGATCGGTAAGAAGATGGAGCGTTGTCCCCCATGAACCGGTTTTTTCTATTAGTTTGTATTCGCTTCTGGCCATTAGTCGAATAGTGTCGTAAGCCCAGTCAGGATCAAAGAGCACGACCATAACCAAAGAAGCTAGTGCCATAGTGATTACTCTATTTGAGAACCACTCTTGAGCATCTGGGGCTCGAACAATTCCATCTAATACCTTAACGGCATCTTTAAAAAGATCGGCTCTTAACAAAAGAGCTATGGCAAGTCCTGCTTTTGTAGGAAATTTCTCAAATAAGACCTTTTGAGTCCAGGTGCGCATAAAAACTGCATGGTCTGAAATGGTGGGTGCAAGAGGTTTGATAATTTTCTTAAAGACCTCTTGTGGTTCAAGTAAATCAGAAAATGAGAAGGCCTGGTTCATTAGGACGGTGAACGTAGTGGACGTACTATTTTCTTCAAATTCAAGGAATGCGTATTCAAAGTCTTCTTCAGTTACTACGATTCGATCTATAATTTGGACCGAGGCGCCTGCGGTTACGGTTGCAAGCATTAGGCAGGCAAAAAGAGCTTTTTTCATCAAGATATCCTTATGTAAAATTTTATGAGATAGAAAATAGAAAGTTACGGACAGTTTCGCATGGTTTTTCTTTTTTCTCTTCCCTTCCATCTTCCCTGAGCATCCATATTAAACGAATTCCATGCAGCTTTTTGATTTGGACTCCAGGCTGTGAAAAGATCTTTTTGTTCCTGGGTCCAGTGTTTTGGCATGCCATCATGGCCAAGAAAGCCTCCTCTGCCTCGACCGCGCCAAAACCCTCCTCGCCCTCTGCCACCTCCAGAGGGAAATTGCACACAGGGGAATTTGATGAGTTCTAATCGCTCTTGCAGTGTCAAAAGGTTCCATGCGTTTTTTTCGTTGGTATCCCAGGAGTTATAGCCTTGTGGATAGGGAGATTTGATAAGTCCTACACGCTCTGGTTCACTTAACGATTCCCATAGCGCCTTTTGTTTAGGCTTCCATGTGTTAAAATCTGATGGGTAAGTTCCCTTTGCTATCGTAGCAAGGCTTTGTGCCAGATTATTAAGTTCATCGCCAAGCGCTCTGCCTACGAGGCAGAGCGAGCTAAGGTAAAGAGCTAAGATTTTTAGTTTCATTATGTTATCTCGTAAAATAACGGAAATGTTAGTTCGTCGACATCCTAGTTTGTCGCGCAGGCAAAGTCAATGGATTAGGGTTGGATCACGATAGGATTTTCAGATTTTTTGAAATAAAAAACTTGACTAATATTTTGAACTCTATTAGAATTAAACTATATAAGTGATTATATGCAAATTCTTTGAAATCTTTGGGGGCGTACTGGCTTCGACGCGTTGTGCCTGTTGCAGAGAGCATGTCGAGCTTTGGTTTTGTGCTCGTTAAACAAAATACCAAAACAATAAGTGCAGCGACTAATATCCCTGCCGGTAGCTTATTTGCCTTGCTTCTTTCGGGCTTAATTGCACTCTTTGGTGCAGTTGCTCCTAGGAAACAAGAAGCTTTTGCTTAAAGCGTAAGCTACTACCTCTTTTTCGTGGCGTGTCCATCAGCTGCGTTTAAAGAGTATTACCAAGATGGAACTGACACATAAGATTTTTTCGTTGTGGTAATGTGTCTGATCACTATAACGGGCTATCGCATTTTTCTCGTGTCTCTACGGGAATGCAGATAGTATAATTAGAGAATAAGCATGTAGCGCTGGGCAATTGACAGGGCGTGGACATGGGTTCGACTCCCATCGCCTCCACCAGATTATTTTTTAAAATAGGCTGTTGCAAACTATTGAGTTGCGACAGCCTATTTTTTTATGCTTAAAACAGTTTTTATAACGTGTGGCATAAAGGGTGGGACGTGTATGAAAAATTGTTTTATCGTAATGTTTTTGCTTTTAGGTGCGCCGTGCATCCTAGCAATGGAGAACAAAAATTATGGCTCCACAAGTTCTTTAGCCAAGCCAAATGTTAATGAAAATATTATTCCAAAGAAGGAGTCTGACTTTCATGAAACCGAGATAATACTGACTACTGAGCAGCTAAATAAAAAAGAAAAAGAGTTTGATCTTAATAGCCTAGAACCCAAAAACCAACAAAACAATGGGGGAGGAGGGTCGGTTCTTAATTCTAATAGTCCACTTACTCCAGAGCAATTTTGGAAAGCGGCCTTATTAAACAGAGGGTTTAAGCAAACCAAAAAAAACAAAAAAATTAAGAAGAGCTCTGGTTTTTCAACAAAAAATCCTTACCGATCGACTGATTTTTATATACAGCCTAAGTTGCAGGCTGTACCGCTTAAAACTAGTGATTTACTTGAGCAGTATAATAATCTTACTCAAACCGGGATGATAGATTTGCTTCAACAGATAAACAATTTATTCCAAGATGCTTTAAACGAGCGTACGACGGAGTTGAAAGAAGATATTGGTTCAGTGCAAAAAAAACAGCAATCAACTTTCCGAGATTGGCTCCACGAGGGAACAGGAGCCATCCGATCTGGAGTTACAGTAGCAGTTCTAGGTCTAGGGTACTGGCTCATGAACCGATACATTTTACCTAAGTAAAAAACGAAGAATCATTTTTTTGAGATTGAGAGCATCTATAATAGATGCTCTCTTTTTTGTATACTGGAAGAACTAGTTTTATATGGTTTAACCATTATGTAAGGGATTGACTCGTGAAGCAGATACTTAGCGTGTTATATTTAGTTGCAACAGCAGCTGTTTTTGGTGGTAGTGCAATCGTAGCTCTTAATACCGGATCAATAGTTCCAACTCCTGCAGTTTCTGGTATTGAAGTTACGGCACCTGGACAACAAGTAACTCCACAGACTTTGGTAGCAGAAGAGGTAGCGCACGCGGCGGAGGCAGTAGAGCCTTTGGCAGTTCCAGAAGTTGCGGCAGAGGTAGTTGCAGAGTCTGCCCCAGTGGTAGCTGCTGCACCAAAAGCAAAGCCTGTATCAAAGCCCGTTGAAAAGAAAGCTGAAAAAGCATTTGCTCCTGCAGCGCGTGTTGCTTACATTGATTTTGAAGAAGTTCTTATGACCTGTGATGAGGCTAAGGAACAGATTGTTATCATTCAACAAGAAATCCGTGAAAAAGCGGAAGAGCTTGAAAAACGTTTTGAATCTTTAGAAAAGAAACGTACATCGGGACAAATTAATCCTACAGACTACGCTAAAGAGCGTGGATACCTTGAAGTTGACCAACGCGATCTTGAAAGTCTTGCTCAACAGCGTCAATATGAAATTCAGCGAGTAATTGCGCCTCACGTGATTGAATCAATTAATAAAGTTGCTGAAGCTCTTTCATTAGATGGTGTTTCGCCTAAGGTCTTTTATGCAAAAGAGTCGGCTGTAATTACCGAACGCGTTCGCAAAGAGATGAACGATGCCTATGCGCGCAGCAAAAAAGAGGCTAAGTTTAAAAAGACGGGTGAAAAGAAACCAGCGGTTGCCAAGCCGGTCAAAAAAACAGAGGTTAAGCCTGCAGCTGTAAAAGCCCCAAAAAGCTAATAATTAGTTTTTTTAGAGCTTTGACTCCATAGTCTGAAGGCTTCCAAGGCACGATCGTGCGCACTATGTTTGGTAGTAATGACGCGGTGGTCTATCGGGCGTGTTATTTCTTCGTAAATGAAGGAATCATCAAATCCGATGGCTGCCGCGTTTTCTTTTGTAGCCGCAAAATAAAGCGTCGATATTCGTGCCCAATAGAGTGCACCTAAGCACATGGGGCAGGGCTCGCAGGATGAGTAGAGTGAACATTCGGTTAATTGGAATGAGGATAATTTTGCACAGGCTGTACGGATTGCACAGATTTCGGCATGGGCTGTTGGATCATTAGTTGTAGTAACTAAATTTACGCCCTCTGCAATGATAAGGTCATTCTTTACAAGTACGGCGCCAAAGGGACCCCCTTTGTTCGAACGTACATTTTCTATAGCGAGTTCAATAGCACGGTCCATATATTTTTTATGGTAGGTCATAGGGTACTCCTTGGTTACGTAGGGGGTGTTTTGACCTTATTGTGCGGTGAAAAAATGAGAATGACAATGCACCAATTTCATGGCAGGGTAAAAGCATACAGAGCAAACTGTTATAACCTTGGTTTAGAAGGGATTGGTAGATGATTGCACTTAAGGCTATTGTGGGTTTGGGTAATCCGGGGATGGCTTATTTAAATACGCGACACAATGTTGGATTTAAAGTAGTAGACGCATTGGCAAAGAAACATGGAGCGGAGTGGCGCTTGCGCAATGCATTGGAATTTGCCGAGGTAATGGCCCCAGGCGGTAAGATAATACTTCTAAAGCCCCTAACCTTTATGAATGCTTCGGGCACTGCATTTCCCTTTTTAACAAAGCAAGGTATAAAACCCGAAGAGGTTTTGGTAGTGCATGATGAGCTTGAGCTTCCATTTGGTAAAGTTACAATGCGGCAGGGTGGGAGTGCGCGAGGGCATAATGGCTTGCGTTCGATTATTGCCACAGTTGGCGAAAATTTTCATCGCATGCGGTGTGGTGTAGGCCGTCCCCAAGATAATACCCCCGTGGGAGACTATGTATTAAAATCGTTCTCCGAAGGGGCTGAGGCGGTTAATGAGCTTATTGAAAAGGCCGTTGTTTTACTTGAAAAAAGTGTGGGTTTGACCGATTGAGTAGTGTCGGAGCCTGGTCACCCCATCGTGTCCGCCATAATCAAGTTATGCTGAGCTTGACGAAGCATGTCCTGAGGTTTATCGAAGGGTAGGAGATTGTCGTAGGGTGAGTGGAATTGACCGTAGAAGAATCGGCCATCCTGAGTCTGTTTAACAAGGTTGTATTTACTGACATTTTAAAGTGCAGCAGAAAAAGAGATAGCCCTAATCCTTTAGGTTGATTTATTGAACTAAGATTCTTGTTTTATGTAGAGTAAATCTGTGAATCTTGATGTATTTTATGGGGAGGATGGGTTGATGAAGCTATATATATATTTCTTAATAGCTATTTGGCTTCTGGCTCTTGGGCATGTGGACGGGCATTCCAAATTTGCAACGCATGGTTTAATTATAATAAATGACATTTCTGAGAGAGCTGATGCAGTTGGTGCAGTATTAAACATGGTAGGCTATGCATTTACGAATACAAAAGTACCTCTTATGCTCCCAGGAAGATTGTTGTATGAATATATTGAAAACCCTCTTTCTTCTTTTTCTTCATATGGAAAGCGTTTCCAATATTTTCTTTTGCCACGGGGTGGGCTTGGTAACATTCAATTTGTTCTTTGTATGCCAGATTCAATTTTGAAGCATGCATTAGGTTCAACCATTATTAATGACCTTGCTATTGAGAAAGTAGAATTAACAGACAATGATAAGGCGCAAGAAATTTTTCCTGCTGTGGTAACGGAAAGCGAAGAAAAATATGGTATTTTATTGGACCATTTCAAACGAATAACAGTTGATTTTGCGAATATAGATTCTTTTAAAAAAATGCTTTTGGATGAGGAGTGGATGCTTGAATCTGGGGCTTCTGGGAATGGAAATAGGCATCCCGCAAAACAGACAGGATTTGGTGGATTTTCCTTATTTTCCATGTATTTAACATCAGAACGAGCTGCTCAGTCTCTTCGTTATGTACTTAAAAGATTGTTTGTACCTCGGGCGTCTTATACAAAAGAGGAAGCGGCCTTGTGGGTTTTATGCTTTGCAGGTCATGGGAGCCAATATGAAGCAGAAACGAACAGTAAGCGATTAGAAGTTGGGGCCGATTTTTTGAGAAGAAGAGGAGATATTTCCTGTCTAGATAGCCGAATCTTTGGGTTGGTAATATCAGAACTTAGCAGAAAAATTAGTATAAGAATGATTGATATATTCTCCTGCTTTGGAGGTGGAATAAACCTAGGTGATCTGTTGCGCGATGTTGAGACGGGCGTAATCCCTCCATATAATTTTATTTTGGGAGGTCATACGGTTGTTGGCGATGCGACTATTGATTTAACCATGGGAGTTAAATTTGAACATTTTTTTGATACTTTTTTAGATTTAGACTTTAAGGCTCCTGAGGTTGATTGGGAAAAGGTTTCCCCAGAGAAATCATCTCTTGAGCAGGCGTATAAGATTCTTCAGACTGCATATGACAAGGTATATGCAGTCTTGGCAACTGCATATAAAAACTTTATGCCGGCGTTAAAAAATGCGACTGTAACTGCAAATAATCTTCCAGTCTATAAGCCCATAGAAACAAATTATTTTGTAGAAATTCCGTTTCCATGGCTAATGAGAATTGGAAAAAAGGAAAAAGAAGGGTGCAAGGGCTTACTTCAAATTCCCAAAGGCATAAAAAAACTATTGCTATACGCCACTACTATTCCATGCACGTTAAAATTTGAAAATTGGGGGGACGTGGACTCTTTTATATCCGCTATTCCTGGCGATACATTTCATTCTATTGAGAGGTTAGAAGGAACGGTTACGGCTGATGAATTGATCAGAAAGTTTTGTGTTGTAGATCATTTAGAAGCTATAAAATACTTCTATATAAAAAAAGTGGATCATATAAAACTTATGGACCAAGTGAAAAAGCATATTGATGGCCCTGGATCGGTGATAGTAAAACTGGATCGCAACGATGTTTCGGCGATTGTTTTTTCCGAGAAAGATGGGGCTTGTTGCCAACTTGAAGGAAAATGGGAAGGGAAGAAGAATGTTTTTGGATCTCTTGATTATAAGGTTGGCGAATTTAAGATAGAAGCGACTACAAAAGAGGAGTGGCTAAAGGTACTTGAAGACTTAGATAAAGAGATAATCATGTTGAAAAAGATTGCTCAGGCTCAGTCTCCCTACCGATTTTTGAAAGATGCAGATATTGATTTGCTTCCGTGGGGCTATGTAGCTCCTGTTAAGGATGATCCAAAAGAGACCGAAAAAATTTTTCAGGAGCTTGCCCGATCTTTGCACCAGATAGCAACAACCAATTAAAAATAGGCTTATGATAATTATCCCTGGCTGACAATCAATCGGTCAGGGATAATTTGTTTGGCGGTTTTAGTTGGATTCTAAGTCTGCTATTATTCTTTCTTGTCGTTTTGGCTGTTGTTGTTCGATTGCGCGGATATTTCTTGGAGTTTTTCCAAGGTTTTCAAAGCGGCAACGGATAGAGTAAGTAATGGGAAGAGATTTGAGTTTGTTTTTTTCTCATTAGAATCCACAACAAGCGGCTTTTGCTCGTGGGGTGTTTGAGTTAGGGGTGTTTTGAAAAGTGCAGTGATATGCACGTATTTATCGCTAGGGCGACGTATGTAATAGTAGTTATCTTCGAATTGCAACGTACTGAAAAGATTATCATTCTCGTCGACATAGGTCCGTATTTGGAGTCCAGGATAGGGGGTGTCTTGTATGTTGCAACACCAGCTCACACAGCTTACTCCAGCCACACTCAAAAATAACAGTAGTATGCATAGCGCGTTAAAGCGTTTCATCGTTAGTCCTTCTTTGTAGGATTAAAGTACAGTTTTTAAGCTTTCATATTACTTTCAAGCCACAGACGCAGATCATTTTTCAATGTCTGAGGAATCTGGACAGCACCACCTTGCATTGTATCACCCGAACAGCCCCCCTTTAATCCTTTTGTAGTAAGCCATGCAGCGCATGCACGAAGGTCAAAGGCATTTGCAAATGCGGCAGCCCGGAGAGCAAAGAAGGTTGAAGAACTTTCTCCGTGCGAAAGTAAGAAATAAAAGCCCGGTTTTTTTTGTACCAGAATTTGTCCTAGTTCGCGTAACTCTTTACCCGACATTTCTTCTGCAACAATAAAACCAAACGGCATGCCGCGAACAAGTTCTGAGTTATTAAGCCATTCAGGAATCTGCAGAGATGCGAGTTTTTGGCGAATTTCACGCAGAGCTTGTGTTAGCTCTTTCTGTTCATTTTGCAGCCGATTAACGGCATCAACTACTTCATGCGTTTGCACTTTAAAGTGCTGGGAAAGTGTTTTTACCGTTGTAAGTGTTTCGTCAAATAGTTCTCGCGCCGCATCTCCGGTGACTGCTGTAATACGTTTAACTCCCGTTGAAAGCGCCGCGCTGGACGTGATTTTAAAGAGACCGATTTCGCCCGTGGCTTGCACATGCGTACCGCCGCAAAGCTCAGATGAAAATCCAGTAACTTCGACTACACGTACTGATTCGGGGTTATATTTTTCGCCAAAGAATGCTATAACTCCATCTTCTAGAGCCTGTTTGTAGTTTGTGGTACGTACGTTTACGGGTAGGTTTTCAAGAATTTTTTGATTAACTAATTCTTCAATTTCCATGAGTTTGCTTGAGGAAAGTGTATCATGGTGGGTGAAGTCAAATCGAAGATAGTCAGCACTTACCAAAGAGCCTGCTTGTTTGACATGCGATCCTACCAATTTCATTAGAGCAGATTGCAAAAGATGCGTAGCCGTGTGGTTGCGAGCCGAGCTTTTTCTATTTTTTTTGTCCACGGTTAGGGTAACTTTGTCCCCCAATACCAATTTCTCTGGTGCATCGATAGTCAGGAGGTAGGCATTACTTACTTTTTTAATGTTCTTTATCAAGGATGAATTGCCGTGCGACGTGGAAAGATATCCGGTATCCTCCATTTGGCCCCCACCAGCAATGTAGAAAGGGCTCTGCTTTGTTATTACAATGCATTCAGTTCCACGTTCAACCGATTTTATAAACTGTCCGTCAAGCATGAGAGCTATGATTGATGAGTGCACAACAAGCTCATTGTATCCTACAAATTCTGTAACGATAGTCGGATCAAGAACTATCTTCTCTACGGTTTCTACCTTCTTGCCAGATTGCTCACGCTGCAGTGACATAGCCTTTTCAAAGCCGGGCTCATCCACCGTAAACCCTTGTTCATAAGCAACCAGCGAGGTTAACTCAAAAGGAAAACCGTAGGTGTCATACAATTTGAAGGCTTGTTCGCCCGAAATAACTTTAGTCTCTGTTGAATCCTTAAGGTACTTTTGTAAAATTCCCTGTCCTTGAATTAGGTTGTGGGAAAATTTTTCAAGTTCACTCGTTATAATACTAATGATTAACTCACGGCTAGTATAAAGCTCAGGATAGATAGGCCCCATGTTTTCTATTAAGACAGGTGCAAGCCGGGCAAAGAACATAAGGTCGCCTAGTTTTTGAGCAAACAAAGCGGCTCGCCGTATAATTTTGCGAAGCACATACCCGCGTCCCTCGTTTGAGGGCATGCCACCGTCAGCAATACAGAGACTGGTGGAGCGTATGTGATCAGCAAGAACGCGGAACGCTGTTTGAGTTTCTGCGTCTGACGATTTGTATGACCTCCCGGAGAATTTTTCAAGAGCGGTCATGAGAGGTTCAAATAGATCGGTATCAAGAACGGTGCTAGCATTTTGAAGTACTGCAGAGATCCGTTCTAGCCCCATTCCAGTGTCAATGCCTTTTCGTTCAAGAGGAAGTTCTTTCCCATCGGCTTGCCGGTCAAATTGCATAAATACTAGGTTCCAGATTTCTAAAAAGCGTTCGCACTCATCACCAACTTTTAGATTTACTTCGGATTCATCTTTAGGGCCACGATCATAATAAATTTCGGAACAGGGGCCGCATGGACCTGTATCGCCCATCTGCCAGAAATTATCTCGTCTGCCTAAACGCACGATGTGATCTGCAGGAATTCCTATTTCTTTGTTCCATATTTGGTAGGCTTCGTCATCCGCCTCGTAGACGCTGATGTAAAGTTTGTCAGGAGAGAGATTAAGTTCTTTGGTTAAAAAGTCCCATGCAAAACGGATGGCATCCTGTTTGAAGTAGTCTCCAAAGGAAAAGTTGCCAAGCATTTCGAAGAAAGTTAAATGGCGAGCTGTGCGCCCTACATTATCAAGATCGTTATGTTTGCCACCAGCTCTCATGCATTTTTGTATGGTTACGGCTCGAGAATAATGCCGTTTTTCTTTGCCAAGGAAGATGTCTTTAAATTGGTTCATGCCCGCATTGGCAAACAAGAGTGTTGGGTCATCAGCGGGGATAAGCGAGGAGCTTGCAACGTGTGTATGCCCGTTCTTTTTAAAGAATTCGAAGAACTTTTGACGAATCTCAATCGATTTCATATAGTGCTACCTGCGGTAAAAGGTCATGTATAAAGACATGAGTAAGTATATAATCTTTTGCTTATTTTGAAAAAGCACGTTCTAAAAAAAGGCGCATTTTCTATGGAGCGACTTTTACATATAGGAATTTTGGCACTGCCATTTGTTTGCATGTTAAGTGCTTTTGGTGGGGATATAGAGGCGGAAGATCAATCGGATAAGCCATCAATAACTTTTTCTGAAAAAATTAGATGGTGCGATAATTTAGGCTGTTCATGCACAAAGCTAGAACCCACCCCCAAACCTACATTAATTTTAAGTGGGTATGTGAATGCACAGCAGTGCTTTGATACACGTCAGGTGTATAGTTCTCGGGATGGAGAGGGCTTAGAGTATCCCTTTAAAAAAGATATTGTAGCCTGCGGGGTTGATGCGAATAAGCAGGGTTCATTTTCGATGTATCTCTTTAACGTGCTTTTGGCTTTTTACGCGTGTGGAAAGCCTGTATGGGGAACTAAGAAAACGTATGCTATTATTTCGACTGATTTTCGAGGTATGGATGCCACTACTATCGAATTGTTGCGAATGCGCGATGCCTACGTTGTTTTTGATTGGGAGCGAACGCAGCTTTTAACGGGTCAAAAATTACACCCTTTCTTTATAGACGATTGTTATCCCAATACGGTTGCAGGTGGTCCATTGGAGGTTTTTACCAATATTCCTATGGTTCGGTTAACCCAGAAACTGAATGGCGCGTATAAAAAGCCTAGTGATAATTTGATTTTTACCCTGGGTACACAGTGCCCGGCAACTATGAGTAAAAGCCCAACTTCAGATGCGCCTGGAACGTCTTTTGTGAGAAGTACGCTGGTGGGACGCAACGGGGTAATGCCTATACTGCAGGTTCAGTGGCGCCATTATTTTGGTACGGATAATTTCTTTGGGATCATGATTGAGGGTCAACGGCTTCGTCCTCGTCTTAAAACAGCTGCATCTATACCCTATGCTGAAAAATGTTCTGCGTTTACTGAATGCATGTGTGGCATGTATGCAAAAATAGTTTCTGATTGTGCCATTTTAAAAACCAAGGCATCGTTTATTCAAGACGGCAGTGAGCTGGGATTTATGGGAGGATACGCGGTTGAGGACCAAGCTTCGTTCTCAAAGCGACAAAAATACACTCCTTTAAGGTCGATTTCCTTCTGGTTTGACGTAGATTTTTGGCCAGATCAGGAGCTTTCTCCAGGGTTTATTGTTGCATTCTCAAAAAATTTGGGAGCAGGAAAATTGTTATTCCTGGATGCAAATAAACAGCCAACCATTTACTGTTATGGACCGGGTGGATCGGCTGCAAGTATTGATACATTTTTTAAGGTTTCACCGCGATTGTGGTTTTCGAAGGGTGTGATAAATATAGGGGCAGAGATTGATTGGACTCGGGCTGGTTATGGGACTATTGATGAATATGGAGCGGTGCAGAATGCAGTTCCAGTAAATAATGTTAGATTCCAGTTATCGATATTTTATAAATTCTAGTTTGAAGTGGTTTAAAAAGGGGTGTGTAGCTGATGACCATGGGTAGGAGATTGAGGATACTGAGCGTTTTATGGATAGGTATTTGTACTGTTAGTGGTTTTGCGTATAATTATGCTCAGAGTAAGAATTTTGGCGAAAAGACGCAAAAAAAATTAAATACCCGAGTGATTCATAAAGCATCAGGTGAAAATTTTGACTGCTCTTGTTTAAAATTAGCGCCTACTTCTAAGCCTGTAATTACGGCTAGTGGATATGTAGATATTGAGCATTGTTTTGATACGCGTCAAATCTATGGATTTCGTGATGGTGAAAGCTTGGTATACCCTTTAAAGCGCGATTTATGTGCGTGTGGAGTTGATGCACATAAACAGGGAGCTTTTTCTATGTATCCATTTAATGTTCGGTTGGATCTGCTTATTCAACCACCCCCTGGAGTAGCCGTGGGGAATACTAAGAAGACATGGGCCTGTATATTAACGGATTTTTATGGAATAAGTGACAGTATTACTGAACTTTTGCGTATGCGAGAAGCTTATGTTGTTTTCGAGTGGCCTGAGTCTCGGTTGTTGGTGGGACAAGATTTACATCCATTTTTTATCGAAGATTGTTTTCCTAATACCGTGTCTTTTTCTAATGGCGCTCCTATGGAAGTTTCCACTTATATTCCTGTTGTTCGTTTTACACAAAATCTGAATAGTATATCTGGGATAAGTAAAAAAAAACCGATCAATTAATTTTTGTTTTGGCAGGTTCGCAATGTATGTTTACCAAAAGTCAAAGTCCTCTTTTTGATGCTGTTACTTCTCCAGCATCCGTTTCGTCCACTTTGGTAGCGCGCAATGGAGTAATGCCTGTTATGCATGTTCAATGGCGTCACTGTTTTGGCGGGGATAATTTTTTTGGGGTTTTGATTGAGGGACAGCGGCTTCGTCCACGTCTAAAAACCGGAACAACTCCAGCTTTTGCAGAACATGATTCGGCTTTTACAGAATGTCTAGCGGGGGCATATGTAAGAGTTGGGTCAGATTGTGCTGTTTTGAAAGCCAAGGCGATGTTTGTTCAGGATGGGAGTGAGTTAGGATTAATAAGTGGCTATGCCGTGGAAGAGATGGCGCCAGTATCCCACAAACAAAAATATACGCCTACACGTTCTGTTGCAGCTTGGGTTGATTTAGATTTGTGGCCAGATCAGAAATGGGTGCCAGGGGGGGTGGTTGCGTTTGCAAAAAATTTGGGTGCAGGTAAGCGATTATATGTAAATCCTTCAACCGGGAGCCCGGTTGTATATGGTCTTGGACCAGTTTCTGGAGCGGCATCTACCATTGATATTGTTTTTAAAGTAGCTCCTAGATTGTGGATTAAACGAGCGGTTGTTGAGGTAGGTCTTGAGATTGATTGGACTCAGGCTAGGTATGGGACTATTGATGAATATGGGGCGGTACAGAATGCAGTTCCAGTAAATAATGTTAGATTCCAGTTATCGATATTTTATAAATTCTAAAAAAGGCGTTAATAACTTTTGACGAATTGCAATCGATTTCATATAGTGCTACCGGTAGCAAAATTTAGGCGTAATATGGACGTAAGCTTATAGAAGCATGTTTTTGAAAAAGAGGGGAGCCGTATATGAAGCAACTTATAAAAATTAGCACTGGTTTCGTCGCCTCTGTCTGTATATTGCAGATTTGCGCGGCTGATGAGGCGTCTAAAAAATTGGCAGATAAAACAGAAAAAGTTCTAGAAAGTGCTGCAGTTAAACCAGTAAAAACACCTTATGAAAAAACCAGTTTTTGTGAGAAATTTGGCTGCTCGTGTACAAAGCTAAAGCCGCATAAAAAGCCAGTGATAACTATCAGCGGATTTGTTGATGCAGAGCACTGTTTTGATACGCGCCAGGTTTATGGATCTCGTGATGGAGAAGGGTTTTATTACCCGCGGGAGAAAGATCTTGTCGCTTGCGGGGTGGACGCTAACAAACAGGGCTCTTTTTCAATGTTTCCGTTTAACGTTCGTTTGCTTTTCCAGATTGAGGGAGATCCGGTAGCAAATATGAAAAGAACGTATGCATTTATTGGTACGGATTTCCGTGGTACAGCTGATACTACCATTGAGCTTTTACGTATGCGTGAAGCGTACATAGTTCTCGATTGGGAGCGCACGCAGATTTTAGCGGGGCAAAAATTACATCCTTTCTGTAGTGATGACTGCAACCCTAATACGGTTTCGTATTCCAAGGGTGGCCCGATGGAAATCTATACCTATATTCCCATAGTTCGTCTAACACAGACTTTAAATGGAACCTATGAAAAACCTGCAGACCAGCTCTTTTTAATTCTTGCGGGTGGTCAATGCCCTGCAACCCAAAGTAAAAGTCCGTTGACAGATGCTCCTGGGGCGACATCTACAACGGTAGGAACTGCTAGCGCTGCAACTACTTTGGTGGGACGCAACAGTGTAATGCCCATTATGCAGGCGCAATGGCGTCATTATTTTGGCAAAGAAAATTATTTTGGAGTCACTATCGAAGGTCAGCGCCTAAGACCTCGTCTTAAAACTGTTGGGACGGGAAGTCCTGTTGTACCCTATGCCGAAAAATGTTCCGCCTTTACTGAGTGTATGTGTGCCGCTTATATGAAACTGACTTCGGAATGTGCGATTTTAAGGGCTAAATTAGCCTTTATACAAGATGGAAGTGAGCTAGGGTTTATTAGCGGCTATGCCGTTGAAGACCAAGCGAGTGTATCTAAACGACAAAAATATACTCCGTTGCGTTCTATCGCATCGTGGTTTGATGTAGATTTTTGGCCTGACCAGGAGTGGATGCCTGGGGCTGTAATTGGCTTTGCGAAAAACTTTGGTGCAGGCAAGAAGCTGTGGCTAAATGCCAATGGACAGCCTACCGTTTACACGTCAGGACCGGTTTCTGTAGCTAATCCAGGGGGTACAGGTGCAACTATCGATACGCTCTTTAAGTTTGCTCCACGATTGTGGATTAAAAAGGGCCCCGTGCATTTAGGCCTCGAATTTGACTGGACACGAGCTGCTTTTGGGAAGCTGGATGAATATGGTGCAGTCTATGGGGCTGTGCCGGTTAACAATTTCCGACTACAGTTTTCTATTTTCTATAGATTCTAGATAGTTATTCTGGACTTAAAAAAGAGGGAGAAGTAGCTATGCAGGTGTTACCACGTGGCGAAGATGGTATAGGGTATGTTGCACCAGCTTTTCTTTTAGCTGGAATGGGAATTATGTCGATCTTATTAGGGGTGATATTTTACCAGGCCAGTTTTAACGTTAAGATTCGGGATCTGTACGCACCGGTTCAGACTTTGACTCCCAAAAAATTGGCTTATTTTGGAGGAACGCCTTCTGATGTAACTGTAGGAATGTTTGTGCGAGACTTTCCCCAATTTGATGCGGTTCGAGGGACCTTTTCTGTAGATACTACCGTCTGGTTTTTATTTGACCCGCGGCTTGTTTCTATTGAGCGAATCGGAGATTTTACCTTTGAGCGGGCAGAAATTTTGAAACGATCCGAGCCCTACGTTCGCGTTGTGGGTAATATGGTTTTTGTTCGTTATGATATGCGCATGCGGTTCAATATGTCTTTTGACTATCAAGATTTTCCTTTTGATGGTCACCGGCTTAATTTTACCATGGTGCACTACTTTCTCTCTCCTGCCGAGGTTACCTTTAACTCTTCGCGTGCCAACTTAGTAATGAGTCCTGATATTAATATTCCGGGATGGAGAAATATTGATAGGCGCGTTGCTACAGGGTACTCAGAAGAGCGGTTAGAGACGCAAGATGGTAAGCAGGAGTCTTTTTATCCCCGTGCCGTTTTTTCGCTTGATTTTGAGCGCATTGGGACTCGTAATATTATTTCGATATTTCTCCCTCTTCTTTTGGTTTTTTTTATAGCGTTATTTACATTTTCATTTGATCCTGTTGGAAAAATGGGTGTGCAGGCTGTTACACTTTCAGCGACATCTATTACGGCACTGATTGCCTATCGATTTGTTATTGAAAATATGTCTCCTCCCGTAGGTTATTTTATGGCGTCTGACTATATATTTTTAATATTTCTTGTGTCGTGCTGTGCCATATTTTTTATAAATATTTTTGGAGCCTATGTATCAGGAATCAGTAAGGCAATTATAGCGGTTGTACTTGAATCGATCATAGTAACGACGTTCTTTTTATTGGTTTAGGACGTAACTTATGAGGAAGATAGTACTAGGTGTCATTCTGTTAAATACCTCTTGTGCTAATGCTTTATTTGAAACGCTTTCTGAATGTAAGAATTTTGCAAATACATACAGGGAAGATGTAGAGTGTGATAATTGTAGTTGGAGGGATCCCTCGTACTCGACCTTTTATGGTTCTGTGAGAGTCGGTTTTTTCAAACGTCTTTTAAAAAAGCTTGGAATAAAAGCGGGTGTGTGGGATTTATTGGAACTTAAGCAGCCCATTGGTAGAATAGTTCAACGTTTTAATGTGACGAAACAACAACGTTCTTGGACCCCTGAGATAACGGTTGAAGAGGGCGTAAATCTTTTTGTATGGGGTGATTTATATGGAGCGTTTCATTCTTTTCTTCGTGATCTTGATGAACTTGCAGCACGGAAAGTGCTAAGTGAGCAACTTAAGATAAATAGTAAAACAGATTATCTAGTGGTATTAGGGAATGCGATTAATTATTCTCCTTATTCTTACCCCTTGCTTACTCTGTTACTTTCTCTGATTGAAAAAAACCCTGAGCATTTTATTTATATACGAGGTCCTCAGGAAACTGCTGCTCACTGGAAAGATTTTTATGTAATGCGTAAGCCTCTTGTAGACCTTGGAAAGCAGCAGGGTTTTGATGTGAAAGGGAAGTTGCCGCTTGAGGACGAGTTGAATACATTTTTTGGTACCTTGCCAGATGGTGTTCTTTTTAGGCATAAAAAAGCTGAGGATCTATGTTGTCTTTCCCATTCAATAATATCGCGAAAGTTATTTTTTGACCCCAAGGTTCAGGCCGCATTGATGGGGAAATCCAGGATTGATACATATTGGTCTAATAATGGACTTGAGTTTTCAGGATTCGAGGGCAATGCTGCAACATGGTCTCTCTTTTCAGCTCCTGTGGGAATTTATCAGAAGGCTGTGAATTTCTATAGTGATAGTTTTGTAGCGGTACATGTCGGAAAGTCATTCGCGCAGAGCACTATGTCTCTATTTTCTCGCGATATTCGTTTGGTGGAAAATTTTAAGGAGCAGGTTTTTTCATTGTCTGTGGGGATGAAAATTGATCCGAGAAAAAAAACTCAAGAAATCCCGATTTTCTCGATTGGATCTACTATGCCGCTGACGGGGGGGTTGATGCCTTTAGGCGTTTCTGTAAAGCAAGGAGTTGAAGCGGCTTTTAGGAAGGTTAATGATTTGGGCGGTGTTGATGGTTATTTTTTGAAGCTTGTAATATTAGATGATCGCTATTCTCCTGGAATAGCTAGGGCAAATGTTGATCTTTTATTAAAAAAATTTGGAATTCAGACATTGATTTGTCCTGTTGGAACTCCCACTCTAAATGCTTATTTGGATCTAGTGCGCGCTGGAAAGGTGTGGGTGTTTTATCCGATTACGGGTAGTGAATTCTTTAGATCTCCAGACCTTGGAAATATTGTTAACCAACCCTATGGTAATGATACAAAGGCTTTGATGAAATTTATGGCTTCAACCCATAAATTTGAGCAATATGCTATAGTTTATCCTCGAGATCTTTACGGAAACTTGTTGATGGAGCAGGCTCAAGATGTTCTTAAGAGTTATGGCATAAATGATGTTTTATTATTTCCTGTCTCTCCCAAACAGAGAGATTTTAAAGAAATAGTGAAAAAATTGAAAGAAGCGGATCCAGAAGTATTAGCTATCTTTTTGGCTTCAGGATCTATGGCTTCATCTTTCTTAAGTCAACTTGGTAATGCTTTTCTTGGGGGAAAGAATTTGGCTGCTCTTGCCTATTTGGATGATGCAAACTTTGGGCCGTTTTTACATAAAACGGGGTTAAAGTTTAATTTTTCGTATTTACTTCCAAATCCTTATGGAAGTGACTTTGCATTTTTAAGAGACTACCGGGAGCATTTGAAACGGTATGATGGCCCTATTGACGTTAATTCATTAGAAGGATTTTTGGGTGCAACTTGTTTTGTTGAAGCAATGAAGAAAGTTGGAAAACCATTTGCCCCTTCTGCTATTAATGATTATCTAACGCATTTAAATCCATTTCCTATCAAAGGTTTTTTGACCCTTGAGAAGGATCCTCTAACGGGAAAGCGTTATCTTCCTGTTAGCATAAAAAACGATGAGAATGAGTGGATAATGTTGAATAATCTACAAGAGGACCATGATTTATCCAAGAGGAAATAGTGAGGAGGTAGTATGGCAAATTTATCCCTAAAGCATTTGGTAATTTTATTTTATATAGGTGTTCTCCTGTTTGATAGTCTTGGGGTGCATGCATCTTTTAACACACTCTTTGAGTGTAAAAAATTTGCAGCACGGCATGAAGAAAGTCCCAAGAGTGATGATAGTAATTGGAATGATCCTATTTTTGCTTCCTTTTATTCAAAAATGTTGCCTAGTTTTTTAAAGCGTATCGCGTTAAAATTTGGGTTTGGATCGAATGAATGGGATGTCTCAAGGTTGGAAATTCCTTTAAAAAGAGTGGTTGAGCTGCGCCAAAAGATAGTAAAACCTCATCCATGGACCGTAGAGATTGAGGTAAAGGAGGGGACGCGACTTTTTATATGGGGAGATCTGTATGGGGCAATTCACTCGTTTGTTCGTGGGCTTGAAGAGCTTGAGAGACGAGAGATAATCAACGAGAACTTGAAAATCATAAAGAATGATGACTATATAGTGCTTCTAGGGAATGCGATTAATCTTTCACCGTACTCATATCAGATGCTAGAGCTTATACTTTCTTTGATGGAAAAGAATCCGGAGCGCTTTATTTATTCGCGTGGGCTGCAAGAAAAAGGGCTTAAGTGGAAAGATGGCTATGTAATGCGTCAACCACTTATTGAATTGGCGCGTAAGGCAGGGAAAATTCATACAGGCGATGTGTCTCTTGAGAATGCCCTTAGCACTTTCTTTAATACGTTACCCGATCTGATTTTATTCAAGCATATAGGGCAGGGTAAAGAACAGCTGATATGTTCACATACAGACGTCCCTTATTCTATGTTGTCTAATCCAAAAGTTATGGCCTGGCTCGCAGGAGAGCGACGAGGAGAGCTATCATGGACAACAACAGGATTATCCTTTCTCGGGTTTGACGGTAATGCAGCGAAATGGTCTCTATTGTCGGCACCTATCTCCATTTATCAGGAATTGGCAGAATTTTATTCAGATAGCTTTATGGAAATTAGTGTTGAAGATTCATTTACTCAGAGTATCTTGAATCTTTTTTCGCGAGATATGCGGACTAAAGAGGCCTTTAAAAAAGAGAGCCATTATCTGTCTGTGGGGTTGTCTATTCCTGTTGGCGAAGCACCTAAAAAGATATCTATCTTTACCGTGGGGTCTTCTTTGTGTTTAACAGGAGCAATGCGCCCACTTGGACGTGCGGTAAGGCGAGGGATTCTTGCGGCCTTTAGGAATGTAAATGAGCAGGGTGGAGTAAGTGGTTCTTACGTTAAATTGGTGGGATTGGATGATCAATATAGTCCGCGACTTGCGCGAAAAAATATTGACCTGTTTCTTGATCAGTTTGGTATTAATGTCATCCTATGCCCTACGGGAACTCCCACGTTAGATTCCTACCTTGATTTGGTACGCAAGGGAGATGTTTTTGTATTTTATCCGGTTAGTGGAAGTGAAACTTTTAGAACTCCTGATCTTTTGAATCTTATTAATCAGCATGTTCCTTATGCAAATGAGGTGCAGGCTTTGATGAACTTTGTTGTTTCAGAATATAAGCTAAAGCAGTACGCAATCGTCTATCCTGATGATAGCTTTGGAAATCCTCTTATGCGCACGGCCAAAGAAATACTTGAAAAATTGGGCGTGAAAAGTGTTGTTCCTATTCCTTTTTCTCGTGATCAGACAAGTTTTGAGGAACAGGTTAAAAAACTGAAAGAAGTTACCCCAGAAGGAATCGCCTTCTTTTTTGCTGCAGGATCTTTGGCTAGCGCATTTTTAAGCCAAACTGGAACCGCATTTTTGGTGGGGAAACATCTGGCTGCGCTTTCTTATTTGGATGACATTGTTTTTAGGCAGTTTATTACAAAGGCGGGCTTGAGGTTTACTTTTTCCTATGGGGTTCCAGATCCAAATTTAAGTGAACTTGGGTTTGTTAAAGAGTATCGGTCGCAGATGGGAAAATACCATTATCCTATCGATAGTAATTCTCTAGAGGGATTTTTAGGGGCGTCTGCCTTTATTGAGGCAATGAAGAAAGTAGGGTCTCCTTTTAAGGCAAATAAATTAATGGGTTATCTAGAGTCGCTGCAAGTTTCTCCTGTAAAGAATTTTATAGATGTTCCCTTTGATCGAAGAGTTAGAGGCGTTGTGTATCCCACCTGGATAAAGTCAGAATCGGGGAACTGGATTGCTGCGGATGAGAAAAAAGGGCTAGATGGAGCAGCTAAAAAATGATTGTGAGGGGTTAGAATATGAAGGGATATTTTTTAGTTTCACTAATGATATATGTCGGTATGGCCAATGGGGCTGTAGGGCTAGATACACTTGAAAAATGTCGCACCTTTGCAGCTTCGTATCCAGAGTTTCCCAAGGCTGATAATGACGATCTTATTGATCCTAAATATTCTTCGTTTTATGCAAGCTCTTATCCGTCATTTTTGATGCGCATATCAGCTTCTATTCGTATGGTTGATAATATATGGGATTTCTCGATTTTAGAAAAATTATTAGATAAAATAATTGCAACGGCTGGCAAAAAACCTGAATCAGGTCTTTTTATTAAGAACGTTATTGTAGAGCCTGGAGCTCGCGGTATAGTTTTTGGGGACTTGCATGGACAGATTCACTCATTTATACGAGATTTAGGCGAGCTTGAGCGTCTGGGTTTTATGGACGGGAATCTTAAGTTTAAAGATCAGCGTACCTATGGCATTCTTTTGGGAGATGTTATTAATAGGACATCGTATTCGTACCAAATTCTGCAGGTTGTATGCAATCTTATATTAAATAATCCAGGACACTTTTTTTATATTCGTGGCAATCAAGAGCGTGAACAGCGGTGGGAGAGTGCTTTTGCTATGAATGAACCACTGCATTGGTGGTCGAATATTCAGGGATATAGACGAGGTGCCTGTGCTTCTCTTAAGGATAAAATAAATCAGTTCTTTGACACGTTACCCGATATTGTGGCTTTGAAACTGACAACAAAGCCGAATGAGGTTGTGTATTGCGCTGCTGACACGGTGCCGGTTTCCATACTTTCACATCCGGGAGTTGAAGCTCTATTAGTAGGGGAGCAGCGCAAGCAAATGTTTCATATTCCATCAGGTCTTGATTTTATGAAGTTTAATGTGGGTGTTGCGCATTGGTCTCTTTTTTCATGTCCTTCAACCGTTTATCAATCTATGGTTGAGTTTTTTCGAGATGCGTTTGTTATTTTACGTGTTGGATCGTCATGGAGGCTATCTTCATTAGTTCTTAACTACCGTGATATTCGCAGGAAAGAGGGTTTTAAAAAAGAATTATTTGATTTAACTATGGGTATTGCATGCCCGTCAGAAAGTGATCTTGAAAAAAGTCTTAATAAGCCGGTTTATTCGATAGGTTCTAGTGTAGCGTTTTTTAGTGGCTATGGTGCAGCTGGAACATCATTAGGGCATGGCATAGAAGGAGCTATTTTAGCTGCAAATGATAGCGGTGGTGTAAAGGGATATCTTATTAGGCCTATTGTGTTGGATGATGAAACGCTTGCGCGGCTTGCTCGGGCGAATGCAGAAAAATTAAAGAAAGAATATGGGGTTGATGTTATTGTTAGCGCTCAGGGAACTGAGCAGGTATCCTCGTATCTTGATCAAGTAAAGGCTGGAAGCATTATCTCGCTATTTCCCCGTACAGGCGCCCCACAGCTTAGGAATATGTCGATGAAAAATATGGTGCATTTTAGAACTTCCTATGATGATGAAACAACGGCGTTAATAGACTATGTGATAAAAGAGTATAAGGTACGTTCCTTTACGTTTGTGTACCAGAATGATGGGTATGGTATTCCAGTTTTGGAAGCTGCACACAAAGCGCTTATAAAATGGGGTATAACTACCTGGACTGATATTCCTTACTCTCGAGAGCAGGTTTCGTTTAGCGATACGGTTAAAAGAGTGAAAAAGGCTGGAGCTGAAGGATTAGGAATGTTCTTTTCTGCCCATGCTCCTATTCGAGCATTTTTGGAGCTTTTGGGAGCAGAGTTTTTCTTGGGCCGGGTAGGATTTGGTTTTTCGTTTATGATTAGCGAGGCAACTCGACAATTTTGTGAGTCACGTGGGATGCATTTTATATTGTCTTATTCAACGCCTGATCCCAACAGCGAGGATACTCCGTTTATACGAGAGTATACAAAGGCAATGAAACGGTATGGTATTATTCGTGATGTTAATTCTTTGGATGGATACATGGCTGGTGCGCTTTTGGTTGAGGCACTCTCCCATATTGAGCCTCCTTTTACCAAAGAAAAAATTATGAATTTTTTTGAAAATTTGAAGGACTATTCATTTGCAGGTTTCAAACTAAATTTTGATCCTGAAACCCGTCAGCTAGGATTGCCTGTTTGGGTGGTTGCTCCCGACAAAAAGGCACTTACTTTTGAGTATAAACGCTCTGTGTTAAAGGATCGGTGGTAGTAAAAATGTGATCAGTTTTGTGACTGTTTTTTCACCACGCGAGATTTTGCTTTTGGGGCGTTTTTTAGAGCTTCTTTTAAGTGTGTGATGCACCAGGATAAACTCTCTGTTTTTAATGAGGTGGGCTGAATTTTTGCCTGGGAATATGCATCGTTTAAGGAGAATAAAATGTAGGTGAACATCTGTTTTTTTGTGGGGATAGAAGAATTTTTACTTTTGGTAACAATGAAGCTTATTATAACTTTTAATGATTCAAAGCGTTCATTTTGAATTGCCCACTCTAGAATGGATGATATGTTTGGTTTTTTGAGATTGTTGGTGGAGAAAGGGTCGCAGAATAGATGAGAAATGGCGGTAGGAAGACCCCTTACTGTGTTATTTAGGAAGAGCGACAGAGTTTGAGGAGTGTCGTCTTTTACGTGGCTGTAAATGAGACACTTTTTTTGTTCTCTTGGAATAGCATTCCACTCTTCAAATAAGTTTTTTTTCGTTTTTGTATTCGGTTCCGTGGTGTTGCTGTCCTGTATAGGTCTTTTTTTACAGAATTTTTTTGAGGAGCCTCTTTTCCGTTTAATAGGGGGATTTTTTGTGGACGCGATTTTTTGTGGGCCCTGTTCAACTATTTTAGTTGGCTGTGGCTCGGTCTCCTCGTCTGGGTCGAAAAACTGGAAAGTTGGCATGTCAAAAAACTTGTCAGGGTCTAAGGTCATCGGTTTTAAAATGGTTGTGGGGGATTGTGGTGGTGTCACGATTCCCTGATCAACGAGCACGTTGGTTGAGTTGTTTTCTAGGTGAGCTAGTAGATCTTGTATTGGGGTATTGTTTTCATCTAGCCAAAAAGGCGTTGGGTCGGGAGTAGTTGAGGGTGGAAAGCTTGACGGCTGTTGATCATCAAGATCCAGAAGGTTGAAAGTTGGTTCTGTGTTATCGTTTTCCCATTCATTCATTGCCCACAGGCTGCTTGTGATAGAAAAGAGTAGCAGGACAATTAGCTGTGGCAGATGTTTTCTGATCATAAAATCCTATTATTTCATAGTGTGTTTTTATTCATTAATTATGTTATTAGGATAAGGGAATAATATTTTTTGTAAAATACAGAGTATTGTTTTTCTATCTGGTTTTTCAAGGGGAATTTACGCAATAAAATATGTTAGACTAAGGGTAATGGTAAAAATTGCGGTGAGAGAAAGGGTGTTATGACTGAACAAAAAAAGAAAAAGCTTATTCCCATTGGAATAGATGATTTTAAAGAGCTTGTGGAGCAGAATTATTATTTTGCGGATAAGAGTTTGTTGATAAAAGAGCTACTTGATTCTGGAGCTGCCGTAATACTTGTCCCTCGTCCTCAAAAGAGAGTTTTGTGTTGATTGGATAAAAATGTAGGGCGGATTAGAGATTAACCAATCCGCCCTTATATGTCTGTTTCTTGCTACTATCTTATTTTTCGGTCATGTGTTTAAATTTAATGGGCGACTCAAACCGAATCCTTAGATCGCAAAAGCGTTTGGAGCGGTTTTTAAGGACTGTGGTTTGTTTGGCAAATTTGTTAAGCAGGTTGAGCTGTGTGATAAGGTGCCCTTTATTCATGTGATAGACTGCTTTGAGCTCTTTTTCAAGCGGGGTTCTTTTAAAAACAATATTTAAGGTACTGTTGTTTTTAAGATCTTGCATGTTTTTTGGCCAAAGATACGTAGGGTTTCTGGCTCCGAAAATTGTTTGCATATATCGATTGGCTGCATCGATTAATACGGGATCTCCATTGTAATCGCTAGGCAGTTGCGGAAGTATTATACCTTTTTGAAGTTCTTCGGCAAACTTAGGCGCAAGGAAGTTTTTTACGAATATGACACGGTCATCCTTAGTTATTGTCTTTCCCCCTTTTTTGGTGGACATCAAGAGATTGATGAGCTGAGTACACTGTTCTGGTTTCCAAAGATTGCCCTCTAGAAGATAGTTCAAGGAATATGCATAGCCTCCAATAAAGGGATCAGCCCCATATTTGAGGAGAAAATTTACAAATTCAAGGTTCTTATCGAGAGTAGCGGTATATAACGAAGTGGTCGAGCCACCTATCCTGTTAACGTCTGCGCCATTTTTGACTAGTAACTTTATGATTTCAAAGTTGCATGCATAAAAAACAGCACGATTTAGGGGTGGGTAGCCATTGTTGTTCTTGGCATTGACATCTATTTTGTGTCCCGGTTGCAGAAGAGTTTTAATCCCTTCAAGATCATTTTTGTTTATGAGCTGGTGTAAATTCGCTCCCTTTAACAGGGTAGTGCTTGGTGCAAGCAGAGCGAGTGAGAGTGCGATGAGTTTTGCAATTTTCATAAGAATTCTTTCATTATTTTTAATAATTATTAGTTTGCTTAAATTTAGCCCGTGCTATTTTTAATTATAAATTGAATTGTATTTTTTTCAACAAAGTAACAGATATTTTTAAGTAGAATCAAAGATTAGCTCTACTCTTTTACCACGGGTGTCTTTGTCTGTGTACTTTTGTTCTGTATAAACAGATAGGTACCAAGCGCAACAAACGCTAATGAGACGAAGAAGGTAAGTGAAAGCGGTTCGCCGAGAATAAGGGGACCGTAAAGGTGGACAAAGAGCGGTATGGATATTCCGCAGAGTGAGGTTAGGGTGATAGGGTATTTTTTCAGCAGTGTGCCATAAATCGAGTATCCCAGAATGTTTGCTATGGTAATGGAATACAGGCATACGGCCCAGAAGGTCCATGTTGTAGGGATAGCGTTAAAGTCAACGTTTTCGGTTAATGTTGAAGTAATTAGAGCATATGAACCGCCAATTAACATAATAAGCCCATTGAGTTCTGTGGGCGTGTACCGTTCGCTGTGAATAACACGTTGAGCAAGAATCCATCCATATCGCGCAATAACCATGGATACGAAGGCTGCAATTTCGGGTAATGAAAGAATTCCAATTGAGAAGAATGAAGCCTCTGCAGGCGATGTAGTCCAGAGGAGTATCACTATTCCTGCAAAACTAATGGCTATGCCTAAAATTTGCGAGCGGGACATGCGTTCGCCCCAGAGAAAGTAGGCATAAAGTGCCGTTACAAACGGGTCCATGCTTGCGATAAGGGTGGCTTTGGATGAAATTAGATTTTTGAGAGCAAAAGCTTTGAGAACCGAGGGTAAGAAGGTGGTGAAGGCTCCAATAACGAGAAGATGTTTAATATCCGGCTTTAGGTGACACATTTTCATGCGAGGAGATTTAAATGCTTGGTAGGTGAGGATAATAATTCCCGAGGCAAGCATGCGAATGCCAACATAAAAGAGGGGCGGTAAATGAAAAAGAATAAGCTTATTTAAAGTTGTAGCGCTTGCAAAGAGCGCGTAGCCGCCGAAAATGTAGAGCAGCGCGGTTGGAGAAAGGTTAACCATGGGTGCCTAGAATTAGTTTGCTAAACGGTTCTTTTAATAAATTATAAACTATACGTAAATCTTCAGACAGCAATTTGGTCTCAGCTATAAGAGGCAAAAAGCCGGTGTCACCGCGCCATCGAGGAATTACATGAAGGTGCAGATGTTCTGGAATGCTTCCGCCGGACGAATGATCGCCTAGATTAAACCCTATGTTTATCCCGTTGCACTTTAGTACGGTGTATAGTATGCGTTCGCTTGCACTCGCAATTTCCATCATTTCGCAGCGTGTTTGTGGAGTTAATTCATACAGGTTGGCGGCCGGTTGTTTGGGAACGATAAGTAGATGGCCTGGGTTGTAAGGATAGAGATTTAGCAAGACAATGCTATTTTCAAAGCGCCTTAGTATGAGGCATTTTTCATCATCTGTAGTTTCAAATTGTGCAGTGAATACACTTTTACCGTCTGATGATTTTTCCTTTTTTTGGATCTTTTCAGCATAGGTACCCCGCCAGGGGGCATAAAGATATTCCATAAGTGGAACTTCCTTTATTAAGGGTTTTTACAGCTTACTCACAGGGTGACAGGTTTTTAAAAAAGCAGCAAGATCGTTGGGTAACTCCGCCTTAAAAAAGAAGGGCGTGTTGTCAAACGTAAAAGAAAGCTCTGTGGCGTGTAAAAAATGAAGTTCATTTATGCCTAGCGCTCCAGGTCTTTTATTTCCATAGAGCGTATCCCCAAGAAGTGGGTGCTCTATTGAGGCCATATGTACTCGGATTTGATGTGTTCGTCCGGTGCGTGGATAAACACGCAGTAGGGTGCCCTCTTGGAAGTAACTAACTGCTTCGAAATAAGTTTCTGCAGGTCGCCCTTCAGAGGTGAAGCAACAGGTCATACGTCGAGGGTCGAGAGCATCACGCATTATGGGTGTTGATATTGTCCCTTTTTCAGGTGTGTGACCTTGAACAAGTGCAAGATAGACTTTTTTTACGCTGCGTGTGCTAAATAATGCGCGCAGTTCATTGTAGCCCTGTTCTGTTTTGGCGATAAGAATGAGGCCTGAGGTAAATTTATCCAGTCGGTGTACAATTCCGGGACGATGCGCTTCTCCTATATTAGCTATGGACGGGTAGTCTGCAACTACTATATCGGATAGAGAAACTTCATTGTTTGCGACAGATGCAGGGTGAGTGAGCAGACCGGCAGGTTTGTTGATTACTAAAAAATGTTCACATTCTTTTACTAGATTTTTTTTGATAAAATCTTCGTAACCTGTGAATCTAGGCTTTCGTTGAGTGGGTTGTGGGGTAGCTATTTCTACCGCATCATTGGTATAGAGTAACCGGCTAGATTTTGTGGTGATTATATCGTTTACAGTAACTAGACCTTTTTCAATAATACGCTGAGCCTCGGTGCGAGAGCAGGGTTTTTTGTGCGCAGTAATGAATTGATCAAGACGCGTAGCGTTCTCAATTTCTGAAACGTGTATCAAAAGTTTCTCTGTCATACTTTCCAACATTTTTTATATTATATATTCTCTTTTTAAGAGTAGAACGAATACAATGAAAGTCAAATAGGTCGCGTGTCAAAAACGAGGGGGCACAATGGAAAGAGAAGAGTTATTTGCCGCGATGGTTGATCATCTTGATGAGGTGGTGGCTGGAAGTTCGGATATTGGAAAGTTGTTGCACTCAAAACTGGAGGCGTTGCACCCGGCGGATGCGGCAGCTTTTTTGGGGAGCTTGAAAGATGAAGACGAACATCGTCTTTTCCTTTCTTTTTCTCGAGGGCGGCAGCTTGAGGTATTCAAGGAGCTATCTAACCCTAGTAAGGCTCATATTGTAGCATTGTTGGATGACAACCAACGGCGTGCTATTTTTACGCATTTGTCGGTTGACGAGTTAACGGACTTTCTTGAGGAGATTTCTGACCAAGCGCTAGAGCATTATCTTCGGCTCTTGCAGAAGAAGGATAGAGACCAAGTAGTTTCGGTTTTGCAGTTTGAGGCTGAGACAGCGGGACGTCATATGGACGTAAGCGTGTTGTCTCTTATTAACGATTTTACGGTTGAGAAGAGTATTCAGCTTATACGACGGTTGCAGCCGGATCGAGAGTTGCATCGGAGTATTTTTGTAACGGATAGAGACGGTCTTTTGCGGGGGTATATTTTATTGGAAGATCTGGTTCTTAAGAATGCAGATGTGCGTCTTTCGTCATTTTTGAGAAAAAATGAAATAGTAGTAGAGAGCCACGAGGATCGGGAAGAAGTCGCCTACAAGATGATGCATTATAACGTTATGACGGTGCCGGTTGTGGATAAAAAAGGGGTCTTTTTGGGCGTTATTCCGGGCGATGAGTTGGTTGATATTATTGAAGAAGAGTCGAGCGAAGACATTTATCGCATGGCAACCATGAGCCCTATTAAAGATTCGTACTTAGAGACGTCCTTTTGGAAGCTCTTGGGCCAACGTAGTTCCATTCTCATTGTCCTGCTCTTTGTGCAATCACTTTCTACCTCGTTAATTGCTCATTACCAGGCAGTTTTGGCTTCATTGCTTATTCTGTTTATACCGATGTTAACTAGTGCGGGTGGAAATGTAAGTAGTCAGACGTCGGCATTTGCAATAAAGGGGCTTGCAACTGGAGAGATTGACGATCAAAACTTTAAGCGTTTTATTCGTAGAGAGTTTTTTATGGCACTCATGATTGGTGCAATTTTGGGTGCATTTGCATTTGTTCGTGTTTTCTTGTGGCATGCGGATTTATGGAGTGCTGTGGCGGTAAGTTGTTCGCTGACAGCCATTGTGGTGGTGTCTGTGATGCTTGGAAGTGCTATTCCCTTGGTGTTGAAAAAGTTTAATTTTGATCCTGCTCACTCTGCTGGTCCGCTATTAGCGACTCTTATGGATATTATAGGGCTGTCTATTTTTTGTGTAATTAGCAGTTTTATTTTGTCTTAAAAAGGGAGTGTTTTATTAAGATTTTTTAATTTTCGGCGAGAATAGAAAAGAAAATGATTCATTCTCTTGACAAAGCGATCCTCGATCCGTAAATTAAAATTATAACTAGAGCCGCTAGCTCAGGTGGTAGAGCAACAGCCTTTTAAGCTGTGGGTCGTAGGTTCGAGTCCTACGCGGCTCACCAGGTTTTTCTAAGACCTGTGTGAGGTTTTGAAATTTTGACAAGAGAAAGGCACGAGATCTAGGTCGTAGCTTCCTAAATTCTCTTGACATGTTGTGGTTCAACCCGTAACATTTGAATAGTGAATGAGCCGCTAGCTCAGTTGGTAGAGCAACAGCCTCTTAAGCTGTGGGTCGTAGGTTCGAGCCCTACGCGGCTCACCATTCATTTACTTTCGGGTTTTCTATCCAGGTCCCCATCGTCTAGCCTGGTCCAGGACATCGCCCTTTCACGGCGGTAACAGGGGTTCGAATCCCCTTGGGGACGCCAGCTTTCGCCAAGGCTTCAGCTGGCACGGCCAGTTTCTTTAACGGAATGATTTTATAGGTAAGTTGGTGTGGTAAGCTTAAGCGAAAGCTGTCCGCCATAGCTTAGTTAAACCTCGAAGTTATTACCCACGCAAGCGACGGCTGGACTGGCTGGCCCCATAATTAAAGTTAATTCCATTTTTCTGGTTATCTGGTCTCTATGCATTACGTATATCTTATTAGATCCGTAAAATTTCCTGATCAAACTTATGTTGGTAATACAGTCTATTTGAAGCAGCGATTGGAAGTCCATAATTCTGGTGGTTCCATTCATACAGCCAATGCTAGGCCATGGGAATTAGTTATGTTTCTTGGATTTAAAGATAAACTTAAAGCAACAGCATTTGAAAAATACTTAAAATCAGGTTCGGGCAGGGTCTTTGCCAAAAAACATCTCTGGTAAAAGTCTTTGCTTGTCTTTTTCGCTAGTTCGTCGTGGCTAAGGGGTGCGACGAAGTTATTACTCATGCCCGTGCTCAAGGGAGCTTTAATTTGACATGAATGTCAAATTAAAGCAGGATAAATAGAAATATTAATTTTATTTTGAAGTGGAGGATTCATAAATGAAAAATACGAAAATTTTAATAGCTACATTAGTTCTATTTTTGAGTTGTTCATCCCTGCAGTCCGTTGGTTCTGACAGTAGCACAAAAAATGGTTCTGTGAGCTCATTTGTTAAAAATGGGTTATGGGGGGCTGGGGCTGGTTTTGCAAGTGCTGGTTTGTTGCGTCTGGCGTCGGCCACCAAAAAATGGGGCAACCATTCACCCACACTCAAACAGTATCTTGGGGCAGGATTTGGCGTGGGAATTAGCGTAATGGGCCTAAAATACCTCTATGATTATTGCACCGCTCCTTATACGCCTGAACAACTGCTTAAATTGATCATAAACAACCCCAAGAAGGCGCTTGCTTACACATCGCGGCTTAATGATAAGTTTTTTGCAAATGCCGAAAAGTCTCCCAAAAAGATTTTGGAATTGGCACGACAGTACGAGCATGACTGTCCAATACTGCTCTTGGGGGAATGCATGAAGGAAGATTGGGGGCATTGCATATTGAGCAGAGATTATAATCCGAAATTTAGAGACCATTTCGAGTCAAAGGTGGTTGCTGCCATGAGCAAGAGACTTGAGGGTGGCAAGACGGTCAATTATGTCGGTTTTGGCTCGGGGGGCATGTTCCAAGACCTTGTGATTATGGCTAAGATGCTCACGAAAAATCCGACCGCTCAGATTAATATCAATCTCATAGATCCAAAATATTGGGTTTACGTGGCCATGCGTGATTACCTGAAAAATGGCCGTGAGGTAGGGCAAAAATATGATGACACGCCAACGGAGGAATTTGCAGATTATGCACTCAAAAAGGTCAAAGAGGCAGTTGGTACTATTGAAGTTAGCGATGGGGAGTTTAAGGAAAATACTAAAACAAACGCGACGTTTGAGGGAATGAAGTATAAGCAATTTATCTCATTCCTCCAAAAAGCATTTCCGAACGCATCTCTAACGCTTTCAATTCATGAATCTGCAGATAAGTACCTAGAGTATGTGGATGCTAATAACTTGCCTTACCCAGATGTTATTACTGCAGCCGATATTCAAGATGAGATGAGTTTTGGGAGTCTTAAGGACTATTTTAAACTCTCTCTTCTCGCTAAAAAAAAACAGCCCTCTTCGATAAATCTTTGGCTTTCCAAGGGTGAAGAAAACCTAAATCCGGAGCTTGTTACATACTCATTCAAAAAGCTGCAAGGTGGGGAGAAGATAGATATCAAGGGGAAACTTGACTATGCCAAAAACATAAATCACATCTGGCAGAAGGCTGTAAAGATATAATAATTGTGCTGTGTTATTATTTTAGCCTTTATTGACTATTCCTTTGTCAGCACTTGAATTTTCGATCGATTTTAATGAGCGGATCAAAAAAACTAATAATATGACATCAATGCATTTTTTGTCCATTTTCGACCTTCAGATCGGCTGAGATTAAACAAATTCCACCATTTTTGTCTGAAAATCCAACAAGCAAAAATTGGGATAGGAAGCCCGCAATATTTTTCTCTCCTAAGTTGACGCATCCTACAATTTGTTTGCCAAGAAGTGTTTGCGGGGTGTAATGTATAGTTACCTGAGCGGATGTTTGTAATATTCCTAGTTCAGGACCAAAATCCGCCCATATCTTGAAGGCAGGCTTTTTGGCTCTTGGGAATTCTTCCACTTTCACGATCGTTCCAGAGCGCAAATCGACGCGTTCAAAGTCTTCGTATGTGATTGTTGTCATTTTTTACTTCTTAAAAGGAGAGCGGGGATAATGACTGTCAAGCTTCATGACGCTCTCCTTTCTTGTTAAAGTTTCTCTGTGTCTTCTTCTAGGATTCTGGAGGGACAATGACTGGTCTTGGCCAGTATCTATCATGTTTAAATTTTAGTGGCAGGATGTTGGAGCTAAAAATGCGGTTGCGTCTCCCATCATCCAAACCACCCTTGAAGGGCAGGAACGGGCCGACGAACTTGAGCTCAGCACCGCTCTTTAAAAATTTTCCATCCCCATATTTTAAAAAAAAGTACTTCTGATAATGAGTGCCAAAGCTGCTTGGCGGTAGTTCCATTTTTAGCAAAGATAAAGATACGCAGCTGAAAAATTTTTGAGTGGTAAGGTTTGGCTCTGCGGCCTGAGGTACGGCGGAAACAACAGTATGGTTATCAGAGCGATTTTAATGAGTTTCATTAGAGGACTCCCGGTTAATTAGTAAATCCCTTGCGTCCGTTGCTTTAGAATGCAAGAGGACATGGACAGTTAATTCTCATAGAAAAGCCTCGTACACCAACCCAACGAAAGTCAAGTTATTCTTCTTTCATTACTAAGTAGAAGGTTATGCGCATTTTACCTCTTAAATTGAAAGACTTTGTTTTGTGAGTCGCAAAAATAATTACGCACCAAAGGGCTTTTCTAGCTGCATAGTATATGCAAAACGGTTCCCAATCATATTTTTTTCAAGAAATCCAACAGCTGTGGTCAATTGACGTACCGTTTTTTGGGACTGAAAATGGGGATCAAAGATAACCTCGGTTATGGATAAGATGCCTCCTGGTTTGAGAGCATTAAAAAGCTCTTTTAATGCAAATTCGCGGTTAGGAATTTCGCCCAAGACGGTGACTAGTAAAATGCGGTCGTAGTAATCGTGTTCTAACTTTCCCTCGCCAATTCCGGCTTGGAGAAATCGAATGTGGGGGAGGTTCAAGGCTTCTGCCTTTTCCCGGACTCGCTGAAGCATTCCTGGTTGCATATCCATGGCTACAACTTCTCCTTGCGGACTAATTTTTTGTGCAAGGGGGATGGTGAGTCGTCCAGGGCCGCAACCGGCATCTAGAACCTTCATAGTGGGTTTCAATCCTAAAGTTTCAATAATGACGTGTGCCCGGTTGGTTTTTGTGAAGGGGTTGTCAAGTTCAACCATCCAGCCTAGCCAAGTAGGGCAGGGAAGCGTGTGGCGGCGTGAATAAAGGCGCCACATAAGGCTGATAAGTAAACCAAGCGCTATCAATCCGAGCATAGGGTATAGGATTGTTTTCATGCAAGTACCTTTTTATTGAAGAAGAATTTTTTGTTCTGAAGAACAATGATGGTTGAAATTATAAGCAAGAGGACTGTTATGATGCATTTTGTAAATTGTTCTGTTTGAAAAAGAACAGAGCTAAGATTGAACATGACATGAAACATAATGGCCGCTTGAATACTCCGGTTATTTTTATAGTAAATCCAATTTATTAGAATTGTGGCTGGCAGGATGCTGACGAAAAAATTGATGACGTAGACGATGTTTGTATTCCACAATTCGTGGTGGTAATAGCCGTTGATGAAAAACAAGGGGAGGTGCCACAGGGCCCAAAGGCTTGCAAACAGTAGGGTTGTTTTCCATAGTGTGAATTTGCTCATGAGACTGTCTACACCGTAACCTCTCCATCCAAGTTCTTCAAGTGTTGGGGCCAGAAACAGAATAAGTAGGCTGATCAGGCTTTGCCCCCTCATGATCTTATACTGGCTAGCAAGGGAGAATTGATCGATCGACCGCCCAAATATCAGGGAGATGGTTGTTGCCAAAAATAGAACAATAGGAAGGAGTAGCAACAATGTCGGAAGGAAACGTAATTTAATTTTACGAAAGCTCAACCTATCGTAAAAATCTTTTCTAAGGTTTTTATTATTTGAACCAGAAAGAAGGATTAGAGTCGCAACGCACGGCCCGAACAAGCCAATTCCCATGAAGAGGAATTGTAAATCGGTCCCGGTTACTTGGTAACTAAAATAAGCTGAGATGAACCATGGTATCCACGTGAGTAGAAATGTAATAAGAAAAAAATGTATTGGTTTATAGGTGTGTGTTGGTTGCATTCTTTGCTTTCTAGATTTCAATTTTTGGATGATCTTTGTCTAAAATAAATTCTTGAAATGACCCATTAGTATAGGTCGTGAGCAAGGAACGTAATTCAGCAATGGCATTTGAAAGTTCTTCATGTGTAGTATGGGAGAGCCCTTCAATGACAAGATAAACATGGTGGATGTGTTCAGTAATTTTTGTTTTTTCTGATTCACGATAATTCCACGCACGACAGAGCACTTCTTCATCATCACTGTACACCACCTCCCCAGCCTTCACGATTTCTGGGGTAGTTGATCCGAGCATTATAAATTTTTCTGTTCCCTGCGCGATTTTCAGAGTAATAGAGCCTTTGATTTTTTCGAGATTTCCACCGCCAACAGGCAGCATGTGCTTGATAGAAATAAGGTTATAAAGATCGACTATAGGGCTTATTGTAGGGAGTTGCTTTCCTTGGAGTATTCTTCGCACTAGTGCTTCTATTGAACTGCGATATTCTGATGGCTTAAAGCCAAATGATCGATATGCTTCTCGCCAATCTAGAATTTTAGGTAGTGAGGTAAGTTCTGCTAAATTGATAGTAGCTTTGATTTTCTCTTCAGTATCTCGCAGAAGCTTTGTGATTTCTTCGGATGGGTGCTGGTTATTAACATTTTTACCAAACAATAATCCTATTTTTGTGTGGGGGAATTGTTGAATAACGGTGTTATCAATTTTGATAATCATTTTTTAAAATACCTAGCGATGATACTATAACTAATCTAGCGATATAAATTTTTTCATCGACTCTCCAACTATTTTTTGGGACAATTTATTGTATCATGATCTTGATACAAATGTTTGGGGTTTGTTTTCTTTTACAATCATTCCAGTTTTTGAGGGTTTGCAAAAATTTTTATAAGAGTTTTTAACGCGCCGCAGTACGCTGGTTGGTTGGGGTAAAGTTTGTTAATCTAATAAATATCGGGTTGCCAAACAGACAAAAGGGTAAGTAAATGACTGAGCAAAAGAAGAAAAAACTGATTCCTATCGGGATAGATGATTTTGAGCGGATTGTAGAGGGAAACTATTATTTTGCGGATAAGAGTTTGCTGATAAAAGAGCTGCTTGATTCTGGAGCCGTTGTAACCCTTATTCCTCGCCCACGACGTTTTGGTAAAACATTGAATCTTTCTATGCTTCGTTATTTTTTTGAAAAAGTTAATCAGTCTCGTTGCCACCTTTTTGACGGGCTCAAGATTGAGCAACACGCCGACTGCATGAAGCATCAGGGGCAGTATCCGGTAATCTGGTTGACCTTTAAAGATGTTAAAAGTAAAAATTGGGCAGAGTGTTACCATTTGTTACGTAAGCAAATTTCAGGTGAATTTGCCCGTCACAGTTGGCTTGGTGAAAATCTTTTCTCGCCAGAAAGAGAGCAATTTGAAAAAATAAGAATGGGTGAAGGAGATTTGGCCGATTATATGCATGCGTTGCTTGATCTTTCCCGTTATCTAGAACATGTGCATAAAGCCAAAGTTATGATTCTTGTTGATGAATATGATGCTCCTATCCATGCGGGCTACCTTAACGGCTACTATAACGAAATAATTGATTTCATGCGTGTGTTTATGGGTGCAGGACTTAAAGGCAATAATTCTCTCAACTTTGGTGTATTAACCGGAATTTTACGAGTAGCAAAAGAAAGTATTTTTAGTGGGATTAATAACTTACGAGTTTGTACGCTTGTACAGGATAGTTATGCCAATCAATTTGGGTTTCTTGAAGCTGAAGTAAGAGCGATGCTCACCTATTTTGAGTTGGAAAACAAGCTTGATGAGGTAAAGCGTTGGTATAATGGTTATCAGAGTGGTTCTTACAAAGTATATAATCCCTGGTCTATTATCAATTTGGCCGGCAATAAAGGGGTAATACACGCTTACTGGGTTAATACAAGTGATAATGCCCTTATAAAAGATCTGCTCAAACGTTGTACTCCCGAAATGAAAGAAGATCTTGAGGTTATCGTCAAAGGGGGTAAGGTAACTAAAGCTATTCAAGAAAATATTATCATGCTTGATATTGAGAAAAACGACGCAGTATTGTGGAATTTTTTGCTTTTTTCAGGATATCTAACTTTTGAAAACTATCGATTAATTGAGGACATCAACTACGCAGAGCTTTTGATTCCTAATGTTGAGGTTGGCACCACATACAAAACCTCGTTTAGTACGTGGTTTGCTGAAGGCTCTGGTATGCGCAATTATACCAAAATGCTCGAAAGTCTTGTTGCAGGAGAGATGGAGCCTTTTCAAGATTATTTTATGAAGTTTACACGAGAAACATTGAGCACTTTTGATATGCATGGTGATGAACCAGAGCGTTTTTATCATGCGCTTGTGTTGGGTATGCTTGCAACGTTAGCATCAACACATGAAGTACGTTCAAATCGTGAAAGCGGCTACGGACGTTATGATGTTTCACTTATTCCAAAAGATCTTTCAAAATCGGGCATTATACTTGAGTTCAAAAAGGTTAATATTAAAAGAAAAGAGACGTTGAAAACTGCGGCGCAAAATGCTCTCAAGCAAATTGAAGAGAGGGATTACGAGACTGAATTGCGTGCTCGAGGACTTAATAAAATTATCAAGCTAGGCATTGCGTTTTTAGGCAAAGAAAGCCTTGTTTTGATAGGATAAATAGACGAGTGGCTAGTTGGTTGGGGTGATGTTTGTTAATCTAATAAAACTTGTTAAGTGGACTTTTAAAGTAATTGAGGTATGAATGCGACAATGCATCCATGCTTCAATCACTTATCTTCGTTATCATTAAGCTTTTTACTGATTATTGTACTCAAACTTAAACCATAAATCGCACAATTTTCGCATCGTCTTGGCCGGAATAACTATTTTACCGTCCGTTTTTGTGTAGGCCGGTACAACTTTTTGTAGATTCCGTAAAAACATAAGGTGTTCATGCGTTAGACTAAACTCAGCCTTCAACTGCCTCAATGACAAACGGAATACTAGCTTTTCTATCCCCATCGCACTGTTCGATCCAACCACTATCGGCCAGAGATGGGCAGGTTTCTTTGCCACAGTCGCAAACGGAGTAAATAAGAGCAAGCGCACGGCCGTTTCTATCTGATTAATCACCTGCTCAGGATTTGCAATTCCGGTATATTTGCGTAGCCCATCATTACTCGAAATTATTGGGGCGACTGTAGAATTTTGTTGCATATTTTCAGCCAAGGAGGAAACCACAAGCTCTTTAAAAATTCGACTTTTTTGCGGCTCTTCTGTCTCGGTCTCAGCTCCTGCTTCTGGAACAGAGAGCAAGCTCATTAATAATTTCTTCCGCCCTGCAGTTGTCCATTTAGAAGAGCAAATTGTTTCAATGGCCTTTTTGCCTAAAGCACCAGCCGTTGCATCTGCTCCATTCTTCAGCAACAGCTCTACCATCTTTAGATTATTCCTCCAGCATGCGCGATAGAGCGGTGTTTCCCTATCTTTATCCACTTTATTTACAGATTCTTTTGCTCCATTGTTCAGCAACAGCTTCACTATCTCTAGATTATCTTTGTAGCATGCCCAGTAGAGCGGCGTTTCTTCATTATTATTCGCCCTATTCACAGAATCCTTTGCTCCATTGTTCAGCAACAGCTCTACCATCTTTAGATTATTGTTGTAGCATGCGCAGTAGAGCGGTGTCACCCTATTATCATCTACTTTATTTACAGAGTCCTTCGCTCCGTTCTTTAGCAACAGCTCCACCATCTCTAGATTATTATTCAAGCATGCCCAGTAAAGCGGTGCCTTACCCCACGTATTTGCTTTATTTACAGATTCTTTAGCTCCATTCTTCAGCAACAACTTCACCATCTCTAGATTACCTTTGTGGCATGCCCAGCAGAGCGAAGTCCCTCCATTTTCATTCACCTGATTTACTTCATCGTTATCCAGCTTTTCAAGGTATTTTTGCACCTCTTCAATCTTATTCTTTTCTATTAAATCAAAAAGCGTACCCCCCAGTGCTTCAGGCGCATGGGTAGATAATGCACAGATGGTAAGTAGAGCAATTTTTATAATTTTCATATTGCACCTTTCTTTTGAATAAAACATTATCCGATGCTTTGTATGTGACCTACACCATTATACACTCTTTATTTTATCCCAGTTTTTTTTCGCGCTAACTCGGCTTCGCCTCCGGTTCTTCGCGCTTTAGGGTAGCATTCATCCTCAGGTTTAAAAAGACCTGGGGTTTTTTGCTTGGTTTTCTTAAAGGTGAAGTGAGAGCGATGCTCGCCTATTTTGAGTTAAAAAATAAGCTTGATGAGGTAAGGCGCTGGTATAACGGTTATCAGAGGGGTTTTACAAAGTATAAAACCCCTGGTCTATTCTCAATAGCCGTTACTTCTTTGTAGCATTCTGCACTTGTCCAGCAACTAGCATAGCATTGCGCATTTGTTCAGATAAATCGGTTAATGTGCTGGGTGAATGAGGAAGCAGAATAGTGTTTGTTTGTGCGTTGGCGCTTATATCTTTGAGCGTATCGAAATATTGAGTCATAAGAACGAGAAACATAACGTCCTGCGCGGAAGTTCCTGGAATATGCTCCCGAAATTCACTGACCGATTTACTTAGTCCTTCAATAATGGCTTCTCGTTGTTGTGCAATACCTTGGCCATGCAATGCGTTGCTTTGAGCAGCGGCTTCAGCAGCCTTTACGGTTATGATACGCTCGGCTTCACCTTTTTCAACCGCAGCAATACGTAACCGTTGTGCCGCGTTGATCTCATTCATCGAGATTTTGACTTTTTGGTCGGGTTCTATATCGGTGACGAGTGATTTGAGAATGCCATACCCAAAGTCTTTCATTACGGACGTAATTTCATCTTTGACGGCGATAGCTATCTCATCTTTTTTTTCAAAGAGCTCGTCGAGTTTAAGGCGTGGCACACGTGCTCGGACAACATCAAAGACAAAGGATGTAATCTGTTGTTCAGGATTTTTTAGCTTGTAAAATGCTTCATACACATGTTCTTGAAACACGAAATATTGTACAGCAACGGTGACATGCACAAAAACATTATCCTCAGTCTTTGTTTCTACTTTGACATCAAGTTGAGTAATTCGTAGGCTCACGGTGCCCGCAATTTCCTCAATGAAAGGGAGTTTGAAGTTGAGCCCTGGATGTAGGATTTTACTAAAGCGTCCAAGGCGCTGTAGTATGGCTGCTGTCTGTTCGTTTACGACCACTGCAGTCATGTAGAATAGTGTAATTACGACAAAGACGATGCAACTGATTAATACGATGATTAAAGTTGTCATGTGCGTAAATTCCCTTAGGTTTAGGAAATAAGATTTTTACTACATCGCCTGAGCATAGCCCTATACTGCAATTTGGGCAAGCAGGGTTTTTCTTGCGCAGGTTTACGCTTATAAAATGTTGAAGATAAGGCTTTTCTGATTATTTCTTCACCTTTGGTTTAGGTTCTGGGAGCTCTTGTGCGGTGATTTTGATTAACTGGCTTAGCCAGTTGCTATTCTCACATTTATCCTCAATCAAGAACCATAATTTTGCGCCAGGATAGGGTGGAGCTTCAGTGACATTGCCAATAAATGTTCGCCCATTCTTTGTTGGCTTTACAAAGAGCATATCATCACAGATGAGCGCCACAAACTTGCTACCGCAGTAGATCCCATACTCACCAAACATTTTTCGAAAGGTGATGTGCCCAGCTCCTTCTGCTTGGGATACAATAAAATCAACGAAAACTTGGGTTGATGACATAGTACTCTCCCTATTTTTTAGGATATCTAGCAAAAACTCTTTATCATTTGACAATCAATCTACATCGAATTGAATGATTTTGGTATTCAGTCGGTTTGACAAGGTTATGGGGCATTGTTACGCTAATACTGTTTTTAAATTAATACAATTTATAGGCATATTTATGGTAATAAAAAAAATAACAACGCCTGGGCTTGCTATAGACGCGCGTGGGCTTGTAAAAGTGTTTGGGCAATTCCGTGCTGTTGATGGTGTTGATTTACAGGTACCTACCGGTAGTGTCTATGGTGTACTTGGGCCAAATGGTGCAGGCAAGACAACTACGCTCAATATATTGGCAACATTGCTTAGGCCAGATGGCGGGAGCGCATTAATCTTTGGCCATGATGTTGAGCGAGAGCCTCATGTGGTGCGGCAGTTGATTGGGGTTACTGGTCAGCATGCATCGGTTGATGAGATGCTTTCTGCAACTGAAAATCTTATGATTTTTGGGTGCTTGCTAGGGTTATCCCATCGCGATGCAAAGCAAAAAGCGGCTGAATTGCTTGAAAAATTTGGCCTTACTGAGGCGGCAAAACGCCCTTTAGCAAACTTTTCGGGTGGCATGCGGCGGCGGCTTGATTTGGCCGCGAGTCTGATTGTTCAGCCCCCGCTTATTTTCCTTGATGAGCCGACTACCGGTCTTGATCCGCGAACACGAGCCCAGATGTGGGACACCATACGTCATCTTGTTGATACGGGATCGACGGTTCTTTTAACCACACAGTATCTTGATGAAGCCGACCAGTTAGCAGATCGTATTGCCGTTATTGATCGTGGTAGGGTCGTTGCTGAAGGAACGCCGGATGAACTTAAAGAATCGGTTGGAACAGCATCGTTACATCTTCGACTTGCAGATCTTACGCAACTTGATGCCGCACACAAAATAATCGAAGCTCATCTTAAAGTAAAGGGTGTCTGTTCGCCTGAGGCCGCTCGTTTGACGATTCCCATGGCTGATCCTGACCAGATGACCGACCTGCTTGTTGCGCTTCGTAATAATGGCATTTGTTTGAGTGAGCTTAGCATGCAAAAACCGACATTAGACGAAGTGTTTATGGCTATTACGGGGTGTGGCACAAAAGCTAAAAAAGATAATAGTGAGGACGCTAAATGAAAAAAAGTACAATGATTGTTCCTGGAGCCGAGCGTCAGCTTAAAAACCATGCAAGTTTGCGTGAGACGATAACAGCTTCTTTTGCGATGGCATGGCGCGGATTGCTTAAAATTCGTCGTAGACCAGAGCAGCTGTTTGATGTTGTTTTTCAGCCGATAATTTTTACACTTATGTTCGCGTATATTTTTGGTGGGGCTATTAGTGGAAGTGTGCATAAATATTTGGTTATCTTAATTCCTGGGATTCTTGTTCAGACGGTTATAACGACATCAGTGGTAACAGGAGTGCAATTGCGTGAGGATATGGATAAGGGAGTATTTGATCGCTTTAGATCGTTACCTATTGCTCGCATAGCACCACTTGCAGGAGCGTTGCTTGCGGATACGATTCGTTATGCTATTGCTACAATTTTGACGTTGGCTGTGGGATATACTCTTGGGTATCGCCCTGCGGCTGGCCTTGGAGCGTTAGCGCTTGGGGGATTGTTGGTTATAATCAGTTCATGGGCATTAAGTTGGGTGTTTGCATTCTTTGGTGTAATTGCTCGCTCAGCGTCTAGTGTACAAGGAATTTCGATGCTGATTTTATTCCCGCTTACTTTTCTTTCAAATGCCTATGTTCCCGTTGATACTTTGCCTCCTTTTTTAAAATGGTTTGCATCCGTAAATCCTGTCTCTCACTTGATTACATCGGTTCGTGAATTGGCAGATCAGGGAGTGGTTTCTGGTGAAGTAATTTGGACGCTGGTTGGTATAACGGCAATTGTATGTATTTTTGCTCCGCTAACGGTTAGAGCGTATATGCATAAAGCCTAGATAAGATTGTTGGGATTTACGCGTCTTCTAGGTATAAGCGGTTGGACGCATAAGTCTTTAAGATCCTTACAAAAAGTTCACATCCAATTTCAACATTTTTTGGTGCCATTATAATTACCTTTAAATCTTTTCTACTGACTCAATCGAGAGCTTAGCGAATAAATACTTAAACTCTGTTTCCACTCAATTTTTCACCTTGTAATAACTGTATCAGGTTTTTTACATCAACAAAGGTTATTGATAAGTCACCAAATTTTCTGGTAAATGGAGTGTCTATATTAAAAGCAACAACGTAGTTTTCTCCGTTTGCATAATGGTTACGAAAAGCCCCAAAATTTTTTGAAATTGATTTTGGGGCTTGAATATCTGATAGTATGGAAAATTTGCATTCAATGGCATGCACGATATTGTCATTGCCACTAATAACAAAATCAATTTCAGAGCCTGATTTATCGCGCCAATAATTGATTGAACGGGTTTGCAAATGAGCATGTAATTGATTAAGTACGCAGTGCTCCCA